>JBIICN010000048.1:0-27579 GCA_044238845.1 Bacteroidia bacterium | reverse complement strand
ACATAAATTATTATAACTATGACAGAATAAAACTTAATCTAAAAGGAATGAGCCCGATACAATATCGAGCTCATTATTATCCAAACTAATTTATAAATTTGTCTAAACTTTTGGGTTCAGTCTATTGCTTATTCTCCTTTCTTGTTTCACAATGTAAGTCCCGATAGCTATCGGGAGCTTCTCCGCCAGCTGGCGGATCGCAATGACGACCAAATTAATTAATTACCGGTAAGTAGCTATAGTTTTTGCTATAGTCTAACATTTGCTCTGTAAAGCTTTTTGGATACTCGATTTTTACATCTACTATTTTTCCATCTTTCATTACAGGCGTTAGCTTTGGCTGAATAAAACCTTGGTATGGAGCCATACTTAATTTAGTGTAACGCTCTAATACTTCTTTATGTAAAGCTAAATCTACCTTTACACCATAGTTCTCAATTAAAGCTTTACCTGCTTTGTAATCGCCTTGAGATTTGATGCGTTGTAATTCTTTTAATAATTCTCCGAACAATACGCGTAATTTTAAGTAGTCATTAATAACAAAATAGGTTTTTCCATTCTCTACTTTCTTTTCAATCACGTTTTCATTTTGCCCTTTTTCAAAAGCCCATTTAGCAATCATTTGGCGATTACGCATGTGCGCTTCTTCAATGTTATCTCCTAATTTTAAACGAGATAACTGAACCATTAAACCTTTAGTGGTATACTCATCATAAGATGCTTTACCATAATCCAAAGAAGGCATCACTCCTAAATCCACTAATTTTTGATCCATTAAATAATATAATGCCACTAAATCAGCACGACCTTCTTCTAATGCAGAAGCGTAATTTTTCAATGTTTCATGTGGTTGACCAACACCTGGTTCAATTTGTCCACTTGCGTGACCAATAACCTCGTGCATATCTGTATGTAATTTATCTGCTAAACCAGCATAGTCTAATACATTTTTCTTAATGGCATCATTGTAATAAAATTCATTTACGACACTTCCACCTGCAGCTTTTTCATAAGCCTCTACAATGTTTCCTAAGTTCACTGATTTAGAACCATGTGTTTCTCTAATCCACTCGTTGTTTGGTAAGTTAATTCCGATTGGCGTAGATGGAGCTGCATCACCACTTTCCATCACTGCATTAATTACTTTAGCAGAAATACCTTTTACGTTTTTCTTTTTATGCTCAGGTAATAACGTTGAATTATCTTCAAACCATTGTGCATTAGCGCCAATCATCGCAATACGTTTAGATGCTTCAAAATCACGTACAGAAACAACCGATTCAAAAGTTGCTTTTTTTCCTAATGGATCTTCATACACTTCAATAAATCCATTAGTTACATCAATTGCACTTTGCGTATCTTTTACCCAAGCAATATTATAATCATCAAAATCCTTTAAAGATCCTGATTTATAAAAAACCACTAATTTCTCTAAAGCAGATTTTTGTTCAGCGTTTTCAGCTACTGTAATTGCTTTCTCTAACCAGAAAACAATTTTCTCAATAGCTTGTGTGTACATGCCTCCTACTTTCCAAACCTTTTCTACAATCACACCATTCTCTTTTACTAGCTTACTATTTAAGCCAATCATCACCGGTGTTTTGCTAGTTTTATCAATTTGTTTTTCATAAAAAGCAATCGCTTCTTTTTGATTCAAACCTTCATAGAAATTTACTGCTGAATTTGTAATTAAATCTTTACTAGCATCTAAACTCACTTTTTTAGGGGCAATTTTGGGATCATAGATGATAGGCATTAAACGAGCAATAAACGCTTCTTTAGTTTCACCTTGGTTTAAAGGTAATTGAGCTGCATCTACATTAGCGATCAATTGCGCAAAAACTTCTTGAGTAAGTTCCGGGAAAAATTTCTCACTTCCATAATGGTGGTGAATACCACGGCTAAACCAAACACGTTTAGCATACACCATAAACTTTTTGTAATCTTCGTTATTGACATCACCTTTATAAGATTCTGCAATAGCGTCAATCGTTTTACGAATAGTTAAGTTAAACTTATAGTTTTGATCCCACATGATATCTCTACCACATAAAGCTGCCTCTGATAAATAATACAATAACTCTTTTTGTTGAAGAGACAATTGATCAAATCCTGGAACTTCGTAACGTAAAATTCTTAAGTCAGCAAACTGTTCGCTCACATACTCAAAAGCCTCTACTGAATCTTTCATAATCGTATCTTTTTTTACAACTACTTCTTGAGAAGTAATATCTGATTGATTTGATTTGCAGGCACTGAATATCAAGGCTGCAGAAATCGGAACAATAAATAATTTAGTGGTCATTTTTGTTAATTTTTGAGGTACAAGAATAAGGTTTTAATAAGGGATTTGCAAACCGATTTTGCTATCTTTTTTAATTCCATATAAAGGCTATATTTGTATATAATGGGCAGAATTAATAAAATTCTTATAGTATTAGTAGGCTTTACAAGTCTTGTTAATGGACAAACCATTAAACGCAATTTGCTATCTGCCAATGTCCTTAGTTTTCGCAATTCTATATACGTGTATGGCTACGAACAATCACAAGCCAATCTCAAATTTAAATGTTTTTCATATAGCAGTAAACTTCAAGCAAAAGACAGCGTAGAGTTAAATTTAGGAAAACACACACCATCAGATTATTTAGAAATAAGTACCGATACGATGCATGATGTTTTAAATTTTTATTTTCAATTAGCGAATCAAAAAAATGTAGTGAGTTTGTTAAGAGTCAATGATTCCTTAAGAGTAATAGCTACAACTGAAAATTACGATGCGAATCATATTAACTCCTTAGCGGTGTTTGATGATGAAAAATTAGCTTACAAACAAGATTTATATGTGATAAGAACAGCAACAGATTCTGTTGATAAACAATTTTATTTATCAAAGTATCATGTGAAGTCAATGAACAAACCGTTTGAATATGACTATAAATGGCAATTTGCATTTGAAAGGAAATACATTTATCGTGCCTCCGTTTTAGCAGCCGACACTCATCAAGTCATTGTGTATGCTCATGTGTTTGACGGATTAAAGAAAGGACAATGGATTTTACGAATTAACGCAAACACAGGAGAAATTATCAGAGGAACAAAATTAAGTGCTAAAGGCGATCAACGTCATTTTTTAATGTCGAATTTTATTATAGATAAAAAAACAAAAAGTATTGATGTGATTGGTAGTGTTTATGATACCAATAGTATTGATTTTAAAAACAAAACATCAAATTTTACTTCACAAGCAAAAAATCATAAATTGTTTTTAGTTAAGATAGATAGTTTAGGAGATGTGACACAAAGAGTAGAAAAAGTGTTTCCTTTACCTATACAAACAAAAACACAAACAGGATTACAATCTTTTCATTTAAAAATCAGAGAATTTACAAAAAACACTGATAGCAGCTACAATATATGGTCTGACGTATACGAACAATCATTGCCAAATGTGCTGACCTATTATAGTTCATGGCAATTCAATTTAGTACCTAATGATGTCGACTATGATGTGAATCGCTCAATATTTACGATTAGTAGTAAGGTGATTCCCAACTTTATGAGTTTAGCTAAAGGAGATAATTATGGCAAATATATCATGAATGATATTGGAGATTATGACAGATTCAAATACAAAAAACCATTAAATGAAGTTGTTGTAAAAACAGGTTTAGATGAATTAAATAATGCCTTTTATGTACTTAAAAAAACAGATATTTTATCTGCCAAAAAATCTTACAATTACATTTTTATGGGTAAAAAAGGTTTAGAATATAAAGCCTTACTAAAATCCGAACAAGGACAAAACATCAATCTGATATTTACAGATAAAAAATCCTACATCAGTTTTATTACTAATATTGGTAATTCTGATTTTGAGTTGAAGGTAAATAATTTTTAAACACATAGAAACATAGTTTTCTTAGGAATTAAAGTTGTTTATAGTGAAGCTTCGCTTCTAACATAGAGTACTATGTGCAAAATAAAATTTTATCTCTTTCTTTGCAACACTCAGCTACTACGTACCTATGTAGTTAAGTGCTATACAAAGAATATAGAATTATGTAATTTTAAGTGCAGAAAAACATAATTTTCTTAGAAATCTAACGTTATTGATAGTGAAACTTTGCTTCTAACATACAGTACTATGTGCAAAACAAAGTTTCTATCTCGTTCTTTACAACCATAATCACTATGTGCCTATGTGGTTAAATTCTAAATCTCAACAATATTCAAATTCTTTTTACTTTTCATTTCATCTGGAATCACTGACAAAATAGAGTCATGTAAGCATTGTACTAACTTAGCTTTAATAAACTCTCGGTGAGTAATTAAGCTAATTTCTCGAACTGGTTCGGGTGATTTAAAAGAACGAATACGTTTTTGTTGCGAACTAGTTAAATGATGCGTCGTTAATTCAGGAATAATAGTCATTCCGAAATTAGTATCTACCATATTCTTTAAGGTTTCAATACTACCTGCATTATAATGAAAATGCTCTTCAGATTCTTTTTGTTTTTTTAAAGCACAGAAGTTTAATATCTGCGAACGCATACAATGACCTTCTTCTAATAGCCACAAACGATTCACATCAATATCTTTTGGCAAGACATATTGTTTATCAAAGCCCTTTTCTTTTTGGTTCACATACAAGTAATACTTTTCATAAAACAACACCTGTTCGGTAATAGCAGCATCATGAAGCGGAGTGGCTAATATTCCCGCATCAATATCTCCTGTTTTTAGCTTATGCATAATCACATCGGTTGTATATTCATTAATGACCAATTTCACTAAAGGATAAGATTGCATAAACTGCTTTAAAAACAAGGGTAATAAATAAGGCGCTAAAGTTGGAATGATACCAATCTTTAATTCTCCGCTCACCATTCCTTTTTCGTCCTGAATGATTTCTTTTAATTTTTTTGACTCGGCAACTATTTTCCGTGCTTGAATAATGAGTTTTTCGCCCACATCAGTTGTTTTAACAGGCTGTTTGCTCCTATCAAAAATTTTCACATCCAATTCTTCTTCCAGTTTTTTAATCATCATACTTAAGGTGGCTTGAGTCACAAAACAAGCTTCAGAAGCCTTCACAAAGTTCTTCAGTTTATCAACGGCAATAATGTATTCTAATTGTTGTAAGTTCATTATATAGATTTTATCTATACAAATATATAAAATATCAGTTTGATTGATAACTTAAAAGGTCACAAATTTGTATCAGAATTTAAAACCATAGAAATTATGAAAAATAAAATAGGCTTAAAAACTCAAGATTGTGTTGAATTATCCAATCAATTGAATCAATTGCTTTCAAATTATCAATTATTATATATGAATGTTCGTGGTTTCCACTGGAACATTAAAGGAAATAACTTTTTTGAATTACATGTGAAATTTGAAGAAATCTATAACAACCTACAGCTAAAAATAGACGAACTAGCTGAACGTATCTTAACATTAGGTTATACACCAGTTCATAGTTATACCGACTATTTAAAACACTCTAGCGTAAAGGAAAAAACAAACATTAGTGACGGAAAAGTAGCTTTGGCAGAAATACTAAACGCTTTTGAAATCATCATCACTTTACAAAGAGAAATTTTAGCCATTGCAGGCGAAGCAAATGACGAAGGAACCAATGCCTTAATGAGTGATTATATCAGAGAACAAGAAAAATTAACTTGGATGTATAGTGCCTATTTACAGATATAGAATTAAGCAATTAAAGAATTAAAGAGTATAAAAAAATCAACAAATCAATAATTTAATAACTCAACAATTAATTAAAATGGAAACAACAAGAGTAATTTCAGTAGGGTCTAAATTCCCACAATTCAACAAACAAGCAGTTGTATCGACAGAGCAAGGCAAAGAATTTGAAATGATTAATAACGACATCCACCTAGCTAAAGGAAAATGGATGGTGCAATTTTGGTGGCCAAAAGATTTCACATTCGTGTGTCCAACAGAAATAGCAGAGTTTAATAAACATGTTCAGGATTTTTCTGACAGAGATACAGTATTAGTTGGAGCATCAACCGACACAGAGTTTGTGCACTTAGCATGGAGAAAAAATCACGAGGATTTAAAAAACTTAAAATTTCCGATGTTAGCAGATACCTCAAAATCGTTAGCAGAAGAATTAGGAATTTTAGATACTAACGAAAAAATCGCTTACAGAACAACTTACATCGTTGATCCGCAAGGGATGGTACGTTGGGTAAGTGTATACGATCTAAATGTAGGACGCAACGTAAATGAAGTTATCAGAGTTTTGGATGCTTTGCAAACAGATGAATTATGCCCTTGTAACTGGAAAAAAGGAGAAGAAACTATTCACGCTTAATATAAAAGAAAATGGAAAATAGAGTCATCAATGAAACCTTAGAAGGTTTATTAAATACAATCAATTACACATCTGATGCTCCACAAGCATTAATTGACATGGGACATATAGAATCACGTTATCTAAAAGATTTAAAAATTAATGTGGGTAACGCGTTGAAATATGAAAGCTTAACCGAAAAGGAAAGTGCTTTATTAGCTTTAAGCGTAGCCATCAATGAAAAAACAAAAACATTGGAAAATGCTTTACTAGAAAAAGCGCAGTTATCAGGTGCAACACAAGAAGAAATTTTAGAAACCTATGCTTGTGTATCATTACTAAACGTCAATAATGTATTTTATCGTTTCCGTCATTTTACCAAAAAGGAGTATTACCAAACAACACCTGCAGGAATAAAAATGACGGTAATGGGAAATCCAACAATGGGCAAAGAGTTTTTTGAATTAATGAGTTTAGGCATTTCTTCATTAAACGGCTGTGAATTATGTGTGAATGCTCACGAAGAATCCTTAATAAAAATGGGAACTAGCCAACAGCGCATTTATGACGCGGTGAGATTGTTTGCTAACATCAAAGGATTAACAGTTTTCTTTGATTAATAAAATATGTTATAAAAACACCTTTCAAGTTTTAAAAACATGAAAGGTGTTTTAATTTTAAGTCAACTCGTAAGTTAAACTTCCAATTTTATCTAATTCGTTCATTAATTCAGTACTCACAGCAATTTTTTGAGATTTAGAAAACAGTTTCACACTAAGGTTTTCTGAAGGATCTTCTACAAAAAACTCTACACTGCATTTACCTTGAGACGTATTAAAAATAGACTCGATATTGGCAATTAATTCATCATTAATAGCAGCAATATCCATTTTTAATTTCATGGTTGAGAAAATATTTTCTTTAACTGTTTCAAGTAATTCTATTTTTTGAATTTTTAATTCTAAACTTCCTGGTTGTCCATAACGTTCTTGTACTTTAGCTTTCACATACACAAATAATGGTGATACCATAAATTTGCTATACTCTACAAAGTCTTTACCAAATAACATTAACTCTACAGAACCATGATAATCTTCAACAATGAGTTTACCAAAAGCATTTCCTGTTTTACTGGTTCTATTTTCAAAACCAGTAATAACTCCACCAAAAGTTACATCCTTCCCTTTAAATGGTTCTAAGCCTGCTTTTAATTGGGCGCAGTTAGCGTTACACTTATGTTCGATAATTAATTTATAGGGATCTAAAGGATGACCTGAGATAAAGAAGCCTACAACTTCTTTTTCTCTTGCCAGTTCTTCCAATTTTCCCCAAGCTTCTATTTTTTGAGGCAATTGAGGTTCGGTAATTTCAATTTCATCATCGCCACCAAATAAGCTTGCTTGAGATGTATCATTACCCAAACTCATTTGATTACTATATTTAATCATTTTGTCGGTTAATGTAAAACCATCCGCATCAGGAGTGAAAAACATCGCACGATGAATTCCTTCGAAGCTGTCAAAGCCTCCAGCTAAGGCTAATCCTTCTAACGATTTTTTATTAACGCATTTACTATCTAAACGTTTTGCTAAATCAAAAACAGAAACAAATTTTCCGTTGGCATTTCTTTCTTCAATAATATTATTAACGGTGTTCTCTCCTACTCCTTTAATGGCGCCCATTCCAAAACGAATATCAGTACCGCCTGGTATTACGGCAAACTTAGCGAAACCTTCGTTAATATCTGGACCAAGCACTTTCACTCCCATACGCTTACATTCTTCCATTAAAAAGGAAATAGAATCAATGCTTCCGGCATGGTTTAATACCGAAGCCATAAACTCCGATGGATAATGCGCTTTGATGTATGCTGTTTGAAAGGCTACATAAGCATAACAGGTTGAATGCGATTTATTGAAGGCGTAACTTGCAAAAGCTTCCCAGTCTTTCCAAACTTTTTCGGCAACAACAGGGTCATGATTATTTGCTTTACAATTATCAATAAACTTACCTTTCATTTTATCAAGCGTTGCTCTGTCTTTTTTTCCCATTGCTTTACGCAATGTATCGGCATCACCTTTGGTAAAGTTTGCTAATTTTTGAGAAAGTCGCATTACCTGTTCCTGATAAACAGTAATACCATAAGTTTCTCCGAGGTATTCTTCCATCCCTTCTAAATCCATCACAACCGGTTCTCTGCCATGTTTACGATTAATATAGTTTGGAATGTATGCAATTGGTCCTGGACGATACAAGGCATTCATGGCAATTAAATCATTGAAGGTATCTGGTTTCAAATCTTTTAAAGATTTTTGCATACCAGCACTCTCATACTGGAACACACCGTTTGTTTCGCCTCGTTGAAATAATTCGTATGTTTTTTTATCTTCTAAATCTATGGTGTCAATATCAATATCAACTCCATGATTTATTTTAATATAACTAATCGCATCTTTAATAATGGTTAAGGTCCTTAAACCTAAGAAGTCCATTTTTAATAAACCGGCACTTTCAGCAACAGAGTTATCAAACTGAGTGACTAGCATGTCACTATCTTTTGCTTTAGTAACAGGTACAAATTTCACCATGTCATCTGGTGTAATAATCACACCACAGGCATGAATACCAACGTTTCTTAAACAACCCTCTAATTCATAAGCTTGTTTTAAAACTGCTGCTTGTGGCGAATTACCCTCTGCTAATTTTCTGAAGTTATGAGATTGTTCAACTACCTCACGTTTATCTTTAATTCCATCTAAATATTTTTGATCGATACCTCCTGGTTTCAATAACTTTTTCAATTTAGCATCTAAACTATCGGGAAATGCTTTGGATAAATTATTAGAATCTTCTAATGGCAAGTCTAAAACCCTTGCGGTATCTTTAATAGCTGACTTACCACCCATGGTACCATAGGTGATAATTTGAGCTACTTGATTAAAACCATATTTATCGATTACGTATTTAATAACTTTATCTCGACCTTCATCATCAAAGTCAATATCTATATCGGGCATACTAATACGATCCGGATTTAAGAAACGCTCAAATAGTAAATCGAACTTAATAGGATCAACGTTAGTAATCCATAAACAATACGCAATAGCAGAACCAGCTGCCGAACCACGACCTGGACCAACCGCAACTCCCATTTTACGAGCCTCAGCAATGAAATCTGCTACAATTAAAAAGTATCCTGGATAACCCATTCTTTCGATAGTAGCTAACTCAAAAGCAATACGTTCTTTAGTTGAATCTGACATATCGGGATAACGCTTGTGAGCGCCTTCCCAAGTTAAATGAGACATGTAAATAAACTGCTCGGCAATGACGCGCATCTCAGCCTTTTGAACTTCAATGGCTTCAGCCGATAAATTTTTCTCAGCCCATCCTTTTTCTTTTAAAGCAATAATACGTTGATGTGAAGCGTCAATTTCTTCAACGTTAGCATCAATAAACTCTTGCGCAATTTCAAACTTAGGCAATAATATATCTCGCCCTAATTTAAACTGCTCTACCTTCGCCACAATTTCATTGGTCATTTCAATGGCTTCTGGCATATCAGCAAATAATTCTATCATCTCTTTAGGAGATTTAAAATAAAATTCTTTGTTCTGTAAGCCATATCTAAAGCCTCGTCCACGACCAACTGGTGTTGCTTTTTTCTCGCCATCTTTTACACACAATAAAATATCATGCGCATCAAATCCATTTTTATCTAAATAGTAATTACTATTTGCTGCAAAGTATTTGACATTATATTTCGCCGCAAATCTTAATAAGACATCATTAACGTGATTCTCTTCTTGTAAATCATGACGATTTAATTCTACATAAAAATCATCCCCAAATAATTCTTTATACCAAACAAAAACCTCCTCAGCTTGCTCTTCACCAACATTTAAAATTAAGTTTGGAATCTCAGCAGATAAAGAACCAGTCGTAGCAATTAATCCATCTTTGTATTGTAGCAATAAATTTTTATCAATACGTGGCACATAATAAGCGCCATCTATTAAACCAACTGAACTTAACTTCGATAAATTTTGATAACCAATTCTGTTTTTAGCAATGAACACTTGAGTGTAGCCATTGTCTTGTTTAGTTTTATCTTTATGATCTTTACAAATAAATAATTCGCAACCAATGATGCATTTTAATTCGTTTTGTAAATCTCCTTCTTTTTCTCCTTTGGTAATCGCAGCGTTGTTATCTTTTACACTTTTATTATGTTTATCAATAGTCTGCCAAAATTGAAAAGCTCCGTACATATTACCATGATCGGTCATAGCAACAGCTGGCATATCATAAAACACCGCTTTCTTTACCAACTCCTTCACATCACTGGTTGATTGAAGAACTGAAAATTGACTATGATTGTGAAGATGAGAGAATTTTAGTTTTGCTGTATCTGTTAATACAATAGACTTCTCGACTCCGCTCGAAGTGACAGCAGGTTCTGCTTTCCTATTTTTTCTTTCTTTCCAAGCTTGTTCGTGTTTGTATAAATCAGTTAAATCAGGTGCTTGGTAATTAACCGTTTGTAAATCTGAAACTTCGACAACTTTAGTAATACCTCGTTTAATAATTTCGAAGAAAACTTTCCCTGTTGCTAAAACGTCGAATGCTGCATTATGCGCTTCTTCGAACGAAGCATTAAATAACTTTGTATATAACTCAGTTAATGTTGGCCATTTAAATTTACCACCACGTCCACCAGGAATAGCGCAGTATTCAGTAGTTTCATCATTCTTCGTATCAATAAATGGTTTAGCAGCCAAACTATTTTCTAAACCACAACGTAATAATTCGGAACCAATAATATTATTATCAAACTCAATATTATGACCACATAAGTATTTTGCTTGATTAACAACATCAACAAACTCTTGTAGGACTGTTTTTAAATCTTGTCCTTCTTCAATAGCACGTTCATTGGTAATACCATGTATTTGAACAGCGTTGAAAGGAATAGTATAACCCTCAGGCTTAATAATAATAGAATTACTATTAATTAAATTTCCTTGAGCATCATGTAATTGCCAAGCTACCTGCACCATACGTGGCCAATTATCAAAATCGGTTAGTGGCGCGCTATAACTGCGTGGTAAGCCTGTTGTTTCGGTATCAAATATTAGGAACATCTTTTTTTAATTAGATAATGAGTATATAATAAATTCAATGGTTTCGTTTTTTTGAATTTGGCAGACAGTGTCTGCCAAATTCAAAAAATTATTTTAATAAATTCTTGACTTTCTTTTGTAACATTTTTTTATCGGGTAAATACAATTGATATTTAGAAACAAATATTTTATTTGATAAGCCTCCTGTAGCATACTCAACCAATACATCATCTTTATCAGCTGAAAGAATTATACCAATCGGTTCGTTATCACCTTTAACATTTTCTTCTTTTTTAAAATAATTAAGATATAAATTCATTTGTCCTATATCATTATGCTGCACTTCTTTTATTTTTAAATCAATCAATACAAAACACTTTAAAATGCGGTGATAAAAAACCAAGTCAACATAAAAGTGTTTATTGCGTAATGAGATTTTATATTGCCTTCCAACAAATGTAAAACCTTTGCCAAGCTCTAATAAAAATTGCTGTAGATTATTTATTATTTTTTGTTCAAATGATTTTTCTGTTAATTTATGGGATGGTTTTATGTCTAAAAAATCAAGTATATATGGATCTTTAACAAGTGGCAATGATACTTTAGTTGCTTTTACAACTTGTGATTTAGACGTTTTAGTGTTAGACAAAAGTAATCTTTCATATAATGAAGATTGAATATTTTTTTCTAAATCACGTACAGATAAATTTTCGCTAATACATTTTTTTTCGTAAAAACGTCTTGCTTCATCACTTGAAAGGCTTAATAATAAAGTAAAATGGCTCCAACTCAATTTGGCAGACACTGTCTGCCATTTTTGATAGCATAAATAAAACCGACGCATATCTAAAACATTTCTTCGGCTAAACCCTGCGCCAAATTCATGTTTTAAATCTTTAGAAATTTGTTCAATAATTTCTGAACCGTACTCCGCTCGCTCTTTTCCGTCTTGCTCAAACTCAACAATATATTTACCAATTTGCCAATTAACTTTTACAAGCTCTGTATTAATTAATTTTAGAGTATTAGATTTCGCTGTATGGATAGCAAAACCAATATCTTTAATTAATTTTTTATATTTTAATACAGAAACTCCCATTATTTAGATTTTAAAGCATTTTTAATTTCTATTAATTCGTTTTTAATGTCAGTTAACAGTTGTGTGTTATCTATCATGTGAGATTGCTTCGCTTCGCTCGCAATGACGTTACCGTAACCATGTTTTTGATTAATCACTAATTCGCGTTGAGATAAAATTTGTGTTTTAAAACTTTCGGCATCATTAATACCTAGCATACTCATCATGTTTTGATGATGCGGACCACCGCCACCGCCAGCTGTTTCAATTTTAATTAAGGTTAAACCAAAGTAGCGAAGAATAGGGCCACCGACAAAAGACAAATCTTGTATATTTTCTACAGGAATTGTTTTTTCGATATGTAAAATTAAGCCCTTAGAGAACTTCAAATTTTTATTAGTGATTTGACATGATAAGGTTTTAAAATATTTAGCACTCAACCATTGTCCTAAACCAGAAATCCAAAATGGAACTAACACAATTCCAATAATGGTTGAACATAAAACGCCTAGAACTACAAAAAAGATATAAGTTTTTACTCTTGGGCTAAATGTAGCTTCCCTTAAAACAATTTCTTCTGTCATACTCTAAAATTAAAGAATTTTTAAGTGAATTTTAATCGTCGTTGATATATGCTCATAAACTCTTTTAAATTTTTATTTATTTGATTTACAATATTTTAGGAAATATTTTTAACCTAATAGTCTAATACATTGGTTTCTTATGTATCTTTGTCTTAAGTATAACATTATAACATCATGATCTACTCATCAGAACTCATAAAAGGAACACTTAAAACAATTGTTTTAAAGCTATTAGCCGACAATAAAAAAATGTATGGTTATGAAATTACACAACGTGTAAAAGAATTAACCTTAGATAAAATTCAAATTACGGAAGGAGCTTTATATCCAACTTTACATGCATTGGAAGCAGATGGTTTGGTTACAACAGAATCTGAATTTATAGGAAAACGAGTACGTAAATATTACACGCTTAGTCCAAGTGGAAAAAATAAAACCAAAGAAAAAGTAAGCGAGTTAGCTGACTTTATGGAAACAATGAAATTTTTGTTAGACATCAACACAAAAACTGCCTAACAATGTACCGTATCAGTGATCAACAAATAGACTATATCCTCAGCGACATCGGTGCACGTGGCGTTGAGATGGAGAGCCTGCAGCAAAACCTACTAGATCATGTTTGTTGTATCATTGAAAACAATCTCGAAGAAAATGGAGACTTCGAGAGCTTCTACAATAAAACCATACAAACATTTTATAAAGATGAGCTTTGGGAAATTGAAGAAGAAACTCTCCTATTATTAACATACAAAAACTATTACACTATGAAAAAGATAATGATTAATAGCGGAATCGCTGCAGCAACATTTTTTATAATTGGCTCATTCTTTAAGTTCATGCACTGGCAGGGTGCAGCAATACTAATACTTTTGGGAATGGTAATTGGCGCACTTATTTATTTGCCTTTACTTTTCTTGTTCAAAAAAAATGAAACAACAGAAAGCAGAGCAAAATTGGTGCTTGCCATTGGAACTATAAATGGCATACTATTTTGCACCTATAGTTTATTTAAAGTATTTCATTGGCCGGGCGCAAGTATGATATGGTTTTTCACTTTAGGACTTTTTAGTTTGGTTTTTATTCCCTTGTATTTTTTTAATGGAATAAAAAATCCAGCAAATAAAGTAAATACAATTACTACATCATTAATTTTAATTATTGTTGCAGGCGTATTCTTTTTGCAAACGAATGTTAGGCCTCAAGCCCGCTATATAAGTGCACATGAAATCAAAATGATTAATGACGATGACATATATATAAAAGGTCAAATAGATTCTCTTAATCTCTTACCAAAAGATAGTATAAATACAAAATGGATAAAAAATGTATCACAAATCTATTCTATTTGCAATGAATTAAAAACACACTTAATTGTAAATGAATTTGGTTTCGAAAAATTTCCAGATATTACAAACAAAAATGGTCTTCTTTTATCTACTTCTACATTTAATGATTATGCCGATCGTTCAGATTTTTGTAGAGAAAAATTTAACCAATTAAGTAAACTTACAATTTCTCATATAGTTGATTACATAGGATGTGAGTATAAATTAAATATTGGAAAAAAAGTAAAAAGACATCCAAGTTTCTCCTCTTCTATTATGCTTTATGATTCAGACTTGTATTACTATAACAATACAATTTTAGGTGCATACAAAGATTTACAAGAGGTACAGCTAAAATATATTTATGAAACTCAGGACTTGATTTTGTGCAAAAAAGGTAAATTCTAATTAAACAACAGAATAACCTTTAACCCTATCAGAAATAAAATTCTGGTAGGGTTTATTTTACAAACTCGTCCAAGTTGTTAAACCTTGTTGTGTGAATTTAAAAGACTGCACTCTGCCACCTAAACCTTCAATAGCTCTAGCTACTTTTACTTTAGTAACACCAGGGCAATAAAAAAACATAAAACCTCCGCCACCCGCTCCAGATATTTTACCGCCTGTTGCGCCAGTATTAATAGCCGTTGTATAAACTTTATCAATTAACTCATTACTAATAGAATGAGCAATCTGTTTTTTGTTGGTCCAACCAAAATGTAAAATCTCACCAATTTTATTTAAATCGCCACGCAATAAACTATCTTTCATTTGCTGCGCTTGCTCTTTTAAATTATGCATCGCATCAACCGACTTTTCATTTTTGTCTTTTACATTTTTAACCTGCTCGTTAATAATTGTAGCCGATAGACGCTGTGTAGCTGTAAAGTATAATAATAAATTAAACTCTAACTCATAAAGCACTTCATCTTTTAATTGCAATGGATTCACAATCACTTTATCATCCGCTAAAAACTCCATGAAATTAATGCCTCCAAAAGTAGCCGCATATTGATCTTGCTTTCCTCCACTCATTCCTAAATCAATACGTTCGATTTCATAAGCTAAACGAGCGATATCGTATTTACCTAAAGGTAATTTTAACCACTCCACAAAAGCACCAATTAAAGACACAACTATAGTTGAAGATGTTCCTAAACCTGAACCCTGAGGCGCTTCGATATAAGATGTTAATCGAAATGATAATGGCTTTAAATTAAATTCTCTAATCAAACGATTATATACGCCTATAAACAATTCAAAGCTTTCAACTATTTTCAGTTCCTTTTCTGATGTAACAGATAAACACTTATCAGTTCCATCTATGCAAAGTTCTATTTTCCCATTATCTAATGGCTCTAAACTTGCGTATGCGTATAAATCTATTGTTGCATTTAAAATAGCGCCGCCATATATGTCACTGTAAGGTGAAACATCTGTTCCTCCACCAGCTAAACCTATTCTTAAAGGAGCTTTGCTTCTAATAATCATTTCAAATAATTTAAGTCTTCAAATATAGCTTTAGTATGTTATAACACAAAAAACTGTACCGATGTCTGATTATTAAAAATCAAACTTATTTAATAAGAAAGCAATACCATATTCTGTATCTAATTATCGACACACTAAATCCCCTAAACACTAATAGTATCTGCGTGATATCGAAACACTTTCAGCCATTGATCGCCAGCTTTATCAGAAGTTTGTCATTGCAAATGAAATCTCAATAAAAGTACTACAGTGAACCTGGGTTAAAAAAACAAGTAATTACACAATCACTGAGCGTGTGAAATGGAGCATTATCTTAAAAAAAAGCCCAATTTACTTCGTAGATTGGGCTTTAATACTTTATTAATTAATTAATTAATTAATTAATTAATAAGCTCTTTCGTTTTTGCCTTCCATAAAATTTACAAAAGCTTTATTAGCTACCTTATTTCCACCAGGAGTTGGGTAATTACCTGTAAAATACCAATCCCCAAGGTTATCAGGACAAGATTGGTGCAGACCCTCAATAGTTTGATAAATAATTTGTAAATCGGCTTTTAAATCTTTTGGACGTAATAAATCGCCAATTTTTTGAGAAATTTCTTCGTTTGTAAACGTTCTATAAATTTCCTGTACAACATTAATTTGCTCTTCTTTTGGTTTTAGTAATTCAACCTTAGCTTTTTCGTATAATTTATTTAAAATAGATTCTTTACCTGTTTCTTTAATTAAAGATATAGCTGCATCAAAGGCAATAAACTTGCTTAAAATAGCCATATCAATACCATAACAATCAGGATAACGAATTTGTGGGGCCGACGATATAATAACTATTTTTTTAGGATGTAATCGGTCTAAAATTCTTAATATACTTTGTTTTAAAGTGGTGCCACGAACAATACTGTCATCTAAAACCACTAAGGTATCTATGTCTTTTTTTACTGTCTCATAGGTAATATCGTAAACTAAATTTACTAAATCATCTCTACTCTCATCATCAGTAATAAAGGTACGTTGCTTAGCATCTTTTAATACGACTTTATGAATACGTGGATGCGCTGATAAGATTTTACTCAAAGCAGGTTCCGAAACATGGGCTCCTAATTTTAAAATTTCGGTAGCTTTTATTTTGTTAATATGTTCGTCAATACCTTCAACTAAACCACCAAAAGCAACTTCGGCCGTATTTGGAATATAACTAAAAACCGTATTCTCCAAATCATAATCAATCGCTTTTAAAACTTGAGGCACCAAATAACGCCCCAGTTGCTGGCGCTCCCTATAAATATCAGCATCATTTCCTCTGCTAAAATAAATACGTTCAAATGAACAAGCTTTTCTTTCTAAGGGCTCAATAATTTGCTGCTCAGTAAAGGTTCCGTCTTTTTTTATGATAGCAGCAAAACCTGGTTTTAATTCCTTAACATTATTAATATCAATATTAAAAACTGTTTGTATGACAGGCCTTTCACTTGCTACAACTAAAACTTCATCATCTTTGTACATATATGCTGGGCGAATACCATTAGGGTCGCGCAATACAAATGCGTCACCATGACCAATCATTCCAGCCATAACGTAGCCACCATCCCATCGTTTACTACTTTCAACTAGGATGGACGCTACATCAATATTTTTCTGAATTTCTTTTGAAATATCAAAATTATTAAGCCCTTTTTCTTTAAATTGTTTAAATAATCGGTCATTCTCTTTATCCAAAAAGTGTCCAATTTTTTCCATGACGGTTACCGTATCAGCTTTTACTGTTGGATGTTGTCCTAATTCAACTAAATGTTCTAATAGCTCGTCTACATTGGTTAAGTTAAAGTTTCCAGCTACTAATAAATTACGAGCCATCCAATTATTTTGTCGTCGAAATGGATGACAACTGTTAATATTATTGCCTCCAAAAGTACCATACCGCAGATGACCTAAAATAAGTTCCCCCATAAAAGGAATATTCTTTTTTTGCCATTCCACATCACTGTATAAATCAGGATTTTTTTGCTTTGCATTAATGTAGTAATCATTAATTTGTGAAAAAATATCTTGAGTAGCTTTCGGTTCTACAGAACGTAATCTATCAATATATGGCGTACCAGCTTCCACATCAAGCTTTATAGTTGCCACACCAGCACCATCTTGTCCACGGTTTATCATTTTGTCCATTAATTGGTACATTTTATGCAAACCATAGCGACTACTGCCGTATTTTTCTTTATAAAAACTTAGAGGCTTTAACAATCTTATTAAAGCAACTCCACATTCATGTTGTATTTTATCACTCATAATTTCAGAATGCAAATTTACTATTTACTTGGATTGTATAAGCATTTGTTTTGAACTATTAGACGAAGAGACCGTTCAAATTCTATATTATTATCCTGTTTCTGTTTTTTTGAATAAAATCATTAAATTTTTAACAATATTATTACAAATATTAGAATTTATATCTAAAAATGAACTCATAAAAGCCAAAAAATAAACCTGCTGTTTTAAAATAATACTCTTATACTAACCCTATCAAATCTAATTTTTACTATTAAACGAACATTATTTGCAGTTTGTTATATTCCACTTAAAAATTGTATATTTAAGGTTGTTAAATACATAACTTATGTTAAATAAAATAATTTCATTCTTTACTTTCATCTTTTTACTTAGCAGTGTTAGTGCTCAAGTAAAAATTAACGAATATTCGGCTTCAAATTCAGGAGCTACTTTACTAGATAATACAGGTGATAATTCAGATTGGGTTGAGTTATATAACGCAGGTGCCTCTGCGGTAAATATTGGTGGATGGAATTTAAGTAACGATCCTACAAAACCTACTAAATATTATGTGCCATCTGGAATTACAATTGCTGCCAATGGTTTTATAAGAATTTGGTGCAGTGGTAAGGGATCTACAGCGGATGCTGTAGGTCATTTACATACAAATTTTAAATTAACGCAATGTCAGGGAGATTGGATTATTCTTAAAAATGGTGTAACAATAATTGATTCTCTCCAACTTAGAAGAACACAAGCTACACATTCCAGAGGTAGAAAGCCTGATGGATCATCAACTTGGAATGTTTTTTCTTCGCCAACGCCAAATACCTCTAATTCAACTACTGGATTTACAGCTTATGCACCAACACCGGTCATGAATGTTGCTCCTGGCTTTTATTCTGGCACTAAAATAGTATCACTTAGTGTAACACCTTCAAATAGTTTAACTATTTATTATACAGTAAATGGTTCAGAGCCAACCACCGGGTCTTCGATATATGTTTCTACGCCTGTAAGTATTAGTTCAACTTCGGTACTGCGAGCATACGCCGTAAGTAGTGATGCAACAATTTTACCTAGTTTTATGGAAACAAATACTTATTTTATTAATGAAACAATTAACTCTAATTTTGGTGTAGTGTCAATTAGTGGGGGATTAAATTTGTACGACCCATCTGTTCCTAGTGGACTTTTGGGAGGAGCTTCTGTTACCCCTAAAACACATTTTGAATATTTTGAAAATAACGTATTTGTCACTGAAACATACGGACTGTCAAGTAAAGACGCTAATTTAACAGCATTTTCATTCGCTCAAAGAGGAGTTAATTTTGATTCAAAAGACGAGTTTGGCTATTCTAATTCATTAAATCATCAAGCGTTTAATAACTCATCATTGGGTTCTAGTAATAGGCAAGATATTCAAAATGTTAAACTAAGAGCTGCATCTTTGGATAACTATCCATTTGAAGCACATAAGGTTTCAGGAAGTCCAAATAAATATCCTAGTTGTCATATGAGAGATGCTTTTTTGCAAAGTTATTCATTTGTAAAAGGATTTAATTTAGATGGAGAAAGAGTGAAACCAATTATTGTTTTTGTTAATGGTTCCTACCATGGAATTTATGAATTGCGAGAATCTTTTACTCCAACCTTAACTGACCACTATTATAATCAACCTAATGACAGTACAGATAATTTACTGTATAACGGCACTATGCAAATAAAAGACGGAAGTGATACTGCTTGGGCTAATTTGTATAATTTTATTTTAAATAATTCTATGACTAACGTTGCTAATTATGCTTATGTTGATAGCAAATTAGACCTGAGTAGTTTAATGGATTATATGATATATAATTCATATGTTGTTAATACAGATTTCATTGGAAATAACGCTGCATGGTGGAGAGGAAGGGCGATTAATGGAAAAAATACTAAATGGCGTTACAGTATGATCGATATGGACAATGTTTATCAATTGGGAGAAAATATATCTGGAATTGATACTATTGGAATGAATTCTCAGCCTTGCACATATGAAAGTGTATATGCTAATGCAGGAGCAGATAAAGGTCATGCTGATATTTTAACAAAAATGATGACTAATCCTGACTTTAAATCTACCTATGTAAATCGTTATGCAGATTTACTAAATTCTGATTTAAAATGTGAAAAAATATTAGATCAATTTAATTATTATAAAAATTTATTAAATCCTGAAATGCAAAGACAAATCAATAGGTGGTCAACAGCTGCAGGTGGAGGAAGTTTAGCGGAGTGGAAATCAAATTTAGATACACTTGAAAAAAGAATTGAAGAGAGATGCTCTAGTATTAATTCTAAATTAAAAGATTGCTATAATGTGACAGGCCCATTTGAAATCACTGTTGATGTTGAGCCTGCTGGTGCTGGAACTGTAAAATTAAATTCTTTAAACTTGAATAATTACATTTGGTCTGGTAAATATTTTGGTGGGGTGATGATGACTTTTCAACAAACAGTTCTTGACACTGCGTTGTATGAATTTGATTATTGGGAATTTAAAAATCATATTCCTTCTGCTAACACAACTAATGATAGTGTTACCATTCAATTGGTTACAAATGATAACGTAGTAGCACATTATATAGAAAAAACTAAAGACGTTTTGTTTCCTTCTGGTTTTACTCCAAATGGAGATGGACGCAATGATATTTTATCTCCTTTAGGAATTAGAAATGTGAAAACAATGACAATTCAAATTTGGAACCGTTGGGGACAGCAAGTATTTAATTCTTCAGATCCTACAAAAGGATGGGATGGTAACTTTCAGGGGGCACCTGCGCAAACAGGAGTATATGCTTATTTAGTGAGTTATACAACATCGGCTAACGAAGAAAAAGTAATAAAAGGAAATGTTACTTTAATTAGATAAGTAAGAAGAACGTTAGTTTCACAAATAAGATTATACAAAATCTATGAAAAAATATTTATACATTATCACAGTATTTTTTACGTCACTAAGCTATGCCCAAGACGTACATTTTTCTCAAATACAAGAAGCTCCTCTTTGGTTAAATCCTGCAAATGCTGGTTTTATGAATGGATATTTTAGAGCCATTGCAAATTATCGTAATCAATGGATGGCAATGGGAAATGCTTACCAAACCATGGCAATATCAATTGATGCTTCTACTTTGAAAACTAAGAAAGGTAAAGCGTATTTAGGAATGGGTTTATTTGTATTTAATGATAGAGCTGGTGTTGCAAAAATGGGTAGTACTCAAGCACAAATACATTTAAATGCAATTATTAAAACAAGTAAAAAAAGTAAATTAGGCGGAGCTGTTTATATTGGATTTAATCAAAATAGTGCAAATTATGCTGCTTTAACTTTCGAAAGCCAGTATGATGGAAAAGAAATTGATAAAGGTTTAGCCAATGGGGAAGCCGTTTCATATACATCATTTTTAACTTCAGATGTTGGAGTTGGGGTAAATTACGAATTTTCATCCGCTAATATCGACATGTTGCGTGATGATATTTTTAGTTTAAAAATTGGAGGAGCAGTTCACCATTTAAATCAACCTGTGCAAAAATTTTCATCTGGTTCAACTTATAAAATACCAATGCGTTTTGTTGGAAATGTTCAGGCACGTATAGATATTAAAGGCACAAAAGTGTCTATTTTACCAAGTATTATTTATCTCAGACAAGGACAAGCTTCAGAAATCACAGTTGGCACTCATCTTCGTTATCGATTTAAAAATCCTACAAAAGTTACTGGTGTTAAATCTGAAACAGGTTTAAATATTGGGGTTTATTATCGTATTGGAGATGCAATTGTGCCACAAATTAATGTTGATATGGGTAAATATGCAGTTGGTGTAGCATATGATTTAAATATATCTAAATACAGGCAAGTAACTAATTTAAATGGAGGTTTCGAGATTTATTTAAAATTCATGACTCTTGATGACGCTTTATTTAAGCGTAAAAGAGAACATGGTTTAAATTAATAAACTGAACTATTCATTTAAAATGTTAATTCAATCAGCTCTTTTGTTGAAAAAACATTCGTAGTCACAATGCATTACTGTATTATATTTGAGTAATGGCATTATTAGAAAAAGAAACCGAAAAATTATTTTATTCTATTGGCGAAGTTGCTGATATGTTTGATGTAAACACTTCATTAATACGTTTTTGGGAAAAAGAATTTGATGTTATTACCCCTTCAAAAAACAAAAAAGGAAACCGTCTCTTTACTAAAAAAGATATTGAAAATTTTAAATTAATTTTCCATTTTGTAAAAGAAAAAGGCTACACTTTACAGGGCGCCAAAGATAAACTCAAGGGTGGTGTTAAGGAATCAGAACAAGTAAAAGTTGAAGTCATTGATAAATTAAAAAGCATCAAAGAACAACTTTTAAAAATGAAAGATTCTATTTAAATTTCAGTTATTCTGCTGCTATCTCAATATACAGTGTACTAATATCTAGGTAATTTTATTCCTAATATTTCATCTAATTTCTGTATTTTTACTGTTATGACTTTAGATAGAAAAACAGCTCCAGATTTTAAAACCATTGAAAAAATTAACATTCAACATGCTGTTGAATACACTTTGGATAATGGCATTAAAGTTTATACGATAGATAGTGGTTCTCAGGAATTAACTAAAATCGAATTTATTTTTAAAGCAGGCATGTATTACCAATCTCAACCTTTATTAGCCTCAGCTGCAAACAATTTATTAGAAACAGGAACTAAAAATTACACAGCCAATGAATTATCTGATAATATTGATTTTTTTGGATCTTTTTTTGAATGCGCTGTTGAGCAAGATTATGCTTCTTTAGCGTTATTTAGTTTAAATAAATATTTGGACAAAAGTTTGCATTATGTAGAGGATATTATTAAAAATCCAACTTTTCCCAAGGATGAATTTGATATTTACATTTCCAATAAAAAGCAAAAGCATTTAGTTAATTCTGAAAAAGTAAACGTCTTAGCACGCCGTCGTTTTTCTGAATTAGTATTTGGAGAAAAACATCCTTATGGAATAACTGTAAAAGATGAAGATTTTGATAAACTTACATTAGAAAGTGTTATTGATTTTTATAAAACATTTTATCATTCCGGTAACTGCACTATCATTGCTTCTGGAAAATTATCAAAAGATTTAATAGAAACATTGAATCGTTTTTTCGGGAAAACAACCTGGGGACATACTCAAGCGATTCCTGTTCCAATTGTTAGCATTAATACGACAACACAACAAAAACATTTTATAGAAAAGTCTGACGCAATTCAATCTGCCGTTAGAGTTGGACGCATGATGTTTAATAAACAAAATCCTGACTACTTTAAGTTTCAAGTACTGAATACAATTTTAGGCGGCTATTTCGGGTCTCGTTTAATGGCAAACATTCGTGAAGATAAAGGCTATACCTATGGTATTGGCAGTGGGTTAGCATCTTTAGTTAATGGAGGATTCTTTTATATTTCAACCGAAGTTGGAACCGATGTAACAAACGATACCTTAAAAGAAATATATAAAGAAATTAAATTATTACGTGAAGAGTTAGTTGATATAGAGGAATTGGAAACCGTTCGTAATTACGTTTTAGGACAGTTTTTACGAAGTGTAGATGGACCATATTCATTAGCCGATAAGTTTAAAGCCATTTGGGAATATAACTTAAGCTATGATTATTTTGAAAAATATTTTGATGCAGTTAAAACCATTACACCAGAGGAAATCAAATTGATGGCAAATACTTACTTGCAAGAAAAAGATTTAATTGAATTGGTTGTTGGAAAAAAGTAAAAATTATAAAGTGGCTAAAATTTTTATTATAGGTCCTGCCTATCCTTTACGAGGTGGTTTAGCAACGTTTGATGAATTATTTTGCGAAGCGTTTAATAATCAAGGACACGATTGTGAAATTATTTCTTACAGTTTACAATACCCTAATTTTTTATTTCCTGGAAGTACCCAATTTGATACAAGTGGTCATGCTCCAAAAAACATAAAAATACACACTCTAATTAATTCTGTTAATCCATTCTCATGGATTAAAACAGCCCGCTTTATTAAAAAACAAAAACCTGATTTTATTGTGTTTCGTTTTTGGATTCCTTTTATGGGTCCCGCATTAGGTAGTATTGCTCGAATGGTTCGTAAAAGTGGTGTAAAAGTTTTGGCAATAACAGATAATGTTATTCCTCACGAAACAAGACCTGGTGATGTAGCCTTTGCAAAATATTTTATTAATAGCTGTGATGGTTTTATAACCATGAGTAAAGCGGTGATGAAGGACTTAGGAAAATTTACTAAAACCAACCATAAAAAATATTTGTTACACCCATTATATACTTCGTTTGGAGAAAAACAAAATAAATTAGACGCACGAATAGCTCTTGGTTTACCTCAAGACAAACAAATAGTCTTATTTTTTGGATTGATAAGAAAGTACAAAGGATTAGATATGTTGTTAGATGCAATGTTCGAACTCAAAGATAAATCAAATATTATATTAGTTATAGCTGGAGAGTTTTATGAAGATAAACAGCCTTATTTAGATTTAATAGAAAAATATCAAGTTCAAAATCAAATCATAATACATGATAAATTTATTGCAAATGAGGATGTAAAATTATATTTCTCAGCAACAGATTTAGTGGCTTTACCATACAGAAGTGCAACACAAAGCGGCGTTACTCAAGTATCCTTTCATTTTGAAGTACCTACCTTAGTAACTAATGTTGGCGGCTTAGGTGAAATTATTCCAGATAAAATTGCTGGATACGTAGTTGAATCTAATGGAAAGGCTATTGCCGAAGGAATTAAGGATTATTTTGAAAACAATAGAATACAAAGTTTCACAGAAGGAATGAAAAAAGAAAAACAAAAATATGATTGGAAAATTTTCGTGAACGAAGTATTTAATTTATTTCAATCAAATCTTGATTAATTATAATCATAAAAAAACCCACTAGTTAAAAACTAATGGGTTTAAAATAATATACTATATATTAATGATGAGTTTCTTCAGCATGCTCAGCTCCATGATCAGCAGCAGCTGCGTGACCGTGACCTGCTTTTAAATCTTCTTGTTGCTTAATTAAAATTGGATCCACTTTGGTTCTATTTTCAGCATGTCCGCTATAAACACCTTCGTCTAATACAATAAAAATTGTGTAAGACATGAAAATAGCATAAGGAACTAATACAACATATTTGAAAAATGTTACCTCATGCCCTAAGTGCATAAATGCCATTACAATAAAACCAGCTTTAAGGATTGTTAATCCAATGAACAAAACTTTAAGACCCATTGTTCCACTCCAACCTTGAGCTGGTGCCATTGAACCAATAATTAATTCAAAAATTGTGATAGCTAACATGTACCAAAACACTCTCCATAGAGTTTTTCTAGTTTTTTTACCTTCTTCTTCGCTATGGTGAGCCATGTGCTCGTATGATGGATAATCGTCGTGAAATTCTGACATAATAATTTTAATTTGAGAGTTTATGAATTATTGTTTTGTGAATTTTTAATTTTATTACAATAAGTAGAAGAATGTAAATACGAATACCCACACTAAATCGACAAAATGCCAGTATAAACCAACTTTTTCAACCATTTCGTAGTGACCACGTTTTTCGTAAGTTCCTTTTAACACGTTTAAGAAAATAATAAAATTGATAACAACTCCTGAGAATACGTGGAATCCATGGAAACCAGTGATAAAGAAGAAGTAATTAGCGAATTGAGGAACGCCGTATTCGTTCACGGTCATATTAGCTCCGTAAACCGTTTCTTCAACGTAGGTATGTAATTCTTGGCTCCATACATGACGTAAAGCTCCAGTCTCAGTACCAACAATAAAGTGATACCATTCCCAAGCTTGAGAACCTACGAAAGTAGCTCCACCAACAATTGTCCAGAACATCCAAACGATTACTTTCTTTTTATCATTTCTATGACCTGCTTCTACAGCTAATACCATAGTTACAGAAGACATAATTAAGATAAAAGTCATTAAACCAACATAAGCTAATGGCAAATGCTGTTCAACAAATGGAAAGTGAGTAAACACATTTTCAGCTTTTGGCCAAACATCTGCATATTTATGACGGATAAAACCATAAGATGTCAATAAACCTCCAAAGGTTAAGGCATCCGAGATTAGGAAAAACCACATCATCATTTTTCCATAGCTTATGCGAAACGGTGATTGACCGCCATCCCAAGCTTGTTTTGAATCGATTTCTGTACTGTGAGACATAATAAAATTTACGTTTTAACGATTTTTATAATTTATGGTGCAAGTTTAACGAATATAATACAAAAATAAAAACAAATAGACCCATAAAATATCAAGAAAATGCCAATATATTGAACAAAGTTCTAAACCAAGGGTATTTTGGGCATTATACTTACCTTTTATGGCGTTTATTAAAGTTACCAAAAGTGAGATTAAACCAGCAAAAAGGTGTAAAAGGTGTAAAAAAGTAATTAAATATAAAAATGAACCAGATGCATTAGATGATTTGCCACCAAAAACAATGTGTTTACTGTATAATTCACTCCATCCTGCATATTGAAAATAAGAAAACAACAATCCTAAAATAAAAGTGGCTAACACCCCAAAAATAATCCCTTTTTGATTATTTTTCTTCGCCATTTGAAATGCAAAAAACAAGGTAATACTGCTTGTTACAATAACAGCTGTGCTTAAATAAAATGCGCTAGGTAATTCAAATAGAAGCCAATTTCCGTTGTCTGCTCTAACAACATAAGCACTCGTTAATCCCGCAAACATCATCACTATACTTAAAATTCCTACCCATAATAAGGGCTTAGATGCTTTTTGTTGAGCCGCTTTTAAATCAGATTTATACGCTGGACTAGGTTTAATTTTTTCTTCCATAACACATTATATTAAAAATTTATGACCAATCATTAACGCTACTTGAACAACTGGTAAATACAAAAAGGAGCCAAACATGAGTTTTCTGGCATCATCAATTGTTCCAGATTTATATAAACTATAAGCTTGAACAATAAATAAAAAGCCCATACAACTTACAATAGCTGCGGTAATCCAGCCAGTATAATTAAAAACAAAAGGGGTTAAGGCAATTGGCAATAAGGATAAGGTGTAAACTAAAATCTGAGAGCGAGAGCTTTTGTCTCTTCCTCCTTTTGATGGCAACATAAAAAAACCAGCTCTTTGATAATCATCATGGCTAACCCAAGCAATAGCCCAAAAATGAGGAAACTGCCAAAAAAATTGAATACAAAATAATAAAACTGCAAAAAATGTTATTTGCCCAAACCCTTCAGTTGCTGCAATAGCACCAATTAATTTTGGCAAAGCACCA
>JBIICN010000047.1:0-27680 GCA_044238845.1 Bacteroidia bacterium | reverse complement strand
AGATTTAGATAAATCATACTGGCTTAATATTCTACAAAAATTCCCTAAAGTTTCCTCAGCTTTTTCAAGTGATAAACTAAACGAAACTTGTTTATTGTAAATTTGAGAATAGTAATAATATTTATCAGAATTTAAGTAAAGTTTTTTTAATGCGCTATAAATAATTAATAACTCATTATGCATATCAAATCGCAACAAATCTTTTTCAAGCTTTAATAAATAGGCTATAGATGTTTCTCTAGGTGTATTTAAACACAATTCAGGAACTTGTAAAAGTAATTTGACTGTTTTTTCTTGATCAAGAAAAATATCGCATGACAAAGATTCTTGAATTTTATCATACAGTCTTGATTTTAAAACATAAAAAGAATTAGAAGTTACTCCAAGTTCACTTTTTATCTCATTATCAGATATTTTGGATTGTTTATAAGAACGTAACAAAAATAAAAAACGATCAGCTTTATTTTTAATTAAGTTGTTCTCAATCTCTGAGTAATTTTCCTCATTTAATTGGCCTATAACTTCTTTTAATTTTATCATAATTCCTACTTTATTGAAAAGACAAAAAACATTTTAATAAAAATAAACAAAATATCTTTCTATTAACTAAATAATCAGATCATTTTTTTGAAAAAAAATTTTTAATCTAAAATAAAGATCGCAATGAAAATAAAGGATTATGAAAAAAAATACATTTTTTAATAAAATCTTACATGTATAATATAAACCCAATATTGCTATTGACAAAAAAAACTAATTGAACGAACTTTGAAATAGAAAATAAACCAATCATATCTAATAGTTATGTTAATCAAAGTGCAAAAAAATCAAGATGCTATAACAATATCAAATGATGAAAATAAAAACAAATAAAAAAAAGAATACTATGAAAAATACAGTAATTATTATTTGCAGTCTAATGCTTTTTTCTGGTTATTGCTATAGCCAAACCATAAAACAAGATAGTACAATTTGTTTAGAGATAAAAGGAAAAGTAACAAATATCAAAAGCAAATCAGATGACTCATATAAAATAGAACTTATATACTACAATACGGTAGTTAAAAATGATACGCTATCCGCTACAAAGTCATTTATGTATAGTTTGAAAAAAAATGCCATATATTCTATCCGAATTTCTAAGAAAGGTTATCTTACTAAACTCATCAGTATATACACAAAAATACCAAAAGAGAACCAAGAGTTATATCGACTAGATTTTGACACTGAGCTTATAGAAGAACACAAATCAAAAAAACTTAATTCAGATGCCATTGATTTTCCAATAACAATTATATACTTCGACGAAGAAGAAAATTTATTTTACTTTAACGAAGAATACACTAATAACATAAAAAAATGCCTTTATAATGTAAAAGTTGTTAGAAATAAAATTTAAATAAATTTAATTATGTATAAATTAAAAAATAAAGCAATAAGTATTTTAGTAGTAGAGGACAACGATTTAGATACTCTAATTGTAAAAACATTACTTCAGCCATATTTTAATATAGAAACTGTATCTGATGGCTATGATGCATTAAATATAATAGAAGAAATAAGATTTGATATTATTTTGATGGATATCAATCTTGGAGATGACACGATAGATGGAGTTTCGTTGATGAAAAAAATAAGAAAAAATGAAAAACATAAAAATATAAAAATCATTGCAGTAACTGCATACAGCGAAAATAAAGATTTATACTTTATGGAAGGATTTGACGACGTTTATATAAAACCAGTTATAAAAGAAGATGTTTTTGAATATATTTCCAAGCATTCACTTAATGGTTTGGCAACATCCTAAAATAAACTTATTATTAATGTTACTTTTTAAATTTAATTATAAATGTGGTTCCTTTATCAACCTCACTTTCAACATCAATTGAACCACCAAGAGCCTCTAATTGAGATTTAACTAAATACAGTCCCAAACCTTTTCCATCTGGAACGTCGTGAAATCTTTGATATAACTTAAATAGTTTATCCTTATATTTCTCAGTATCAATGCCTATTCCATTATCTTTAAATTTCAAGATAATAAAGTCCTTATCGGCAATCGAAACTATATCTATTTTTAATTTTCGTTTTGTAGATTTGTATTTAATCGCATTAGTAAATAAATTTAAAAAAACACTTTCCAAATAAGCTGCATTAAATAAAACAAAAGGAGCATTCATAAATTCAAAATTTATTTTAACCGTATTATCATCCATCGAAATACTCAATTGTTTAAATACATTTTCAATTATAACAACAAATGAAACTTCTTCTTTAATAATGTTTGGTTGATCTTTTATGACCAAAACCTTTGATAAATCTTTTATTGTATCATCAAACATTAACGCGGATTGTTTTACACCATCAATAATTTGTTTTAAAGACTTATTTGGAATTTTATATTGATCAATCAAATTTGTTAATCCTAATAAATTAGCAATTGGTGCTCTTAAATTATGTGATGTGACATACGAAAACTGCTTTAAATCTTTATTATTTTGAGATAATTCAGAAATAATTTGCTCTTTTTCTAATTCATTCCTTTTTTGTTCGGTAACATCTCTTTCTACTGAAATCCAATGAGTATACCAGCCTTTTGAATCTGCTATAGGTTTAAGCGAAAAATTTATCCAAAACTCTTCGCCGGTTTTCTTGTAATTTATTACAGTAGCTTCACAGGATTCCCATCTTTGTAAACTTTCTCTAACTCTTTTTAATTCTTCTCTATTGGTTTTATCTCCCTGTAAAATTCTTGGAGATTTTCCTATCACCTCCTCAGGTAAATAACCCGTCATTTTTGTAAAAGCCGAATTAACATAAACTATTCTTGGACCTGGTTCATCAAAAGGCTCGGCTTCTGTAATCATCACAGAATCGTTTGTATGAGTGACCACAGACTCTAATAATTTCAAGAATTGCTCTTCTTTTTTCTTTTGAGTAATATCACGGATTACAACCAAAATTGAATCAATTGCTGTATCTGATTTCTTCATCGGTACAACATTAGCTTCAACCCAAATACAGTTCCCTTTATCTGTATTAAGTTCAAACTGAAGAACTCCTTCAATGCCCTTAAATCCATTTTCAAACAACTTATTGGCTTTAATTTTATACTTAGGAACAACATAAGAATCTAATGGTTTTTCTCTTAATTGATCTGAAGAATCAAGTTCAAGCATATTTAAGCCAGCGTTATTAATTAAAATTAATTCGCCTGATTTATGAATTAATTTTATACACTCTGGTGTAGAATCTATTATTGTTTTAAATTTCAAATCAGTATCCTTCAGTTGTTCTTCAATACTTTTTCTATCAGTAATGTCTTGGAGAGTTCCCAGCAACTTAATCGTTTTATGTTTTTTTCTTATTGGTGACCCTTGAGCCCTAACCCAAATGGGTTTTCCTTTTGAAGTAAAGGCCTGCAACTCTAAATCCCAATTTAGCCCTTCGTTAATACAATCATAAATGGCATTTTTAACGATATGACGATGTTGGGGGGAAAAAAAGGTTATTACTTTATCTATGCTAGGAATAAAACCATTTTCTAATTCCAAAATATTAAAAATTTCATTCGACCAAAAATGGTCGTTATTAACTAAATCAACTTCCCATCCACCTATTTTAGCTAACTCACTTGTTCTATTTAATACATTTAATACATTTTCTTTATCTTTTTCAACAAGCTTCCTTTCTGTTATATCTTGCATGGCACCAATCATTCTATATGGTATTGCTTCATGAAACAAAATAAAACCTCTATCATGAATATATCGATACGAACCATCTGCTATTTTAAATCGAAATTCATCTTCCCATCGCAACTCATTATTATCAATTACTGTTTTCAGCTTTTGCTTAACTCGTTCTAAATCTTCTGGATGAATTCTATCAAACCACCAATCAAATGTGGAATAATTATTCATATTAGCATAACCAAAAACACCTTTGGCCCAGAATATTGTTTGATTAACCAAATTGCAATCCCAAACAATATCATTTGTAGCTTTTGCAATTATATCATATCTAGAATTCGCAAGTTCCAATATTTCTAAATTATTTTTTTGCTCGGTCACATCTGCAAAGTATCCATACCAAACAATCGAGCCATCTTCTTTTTGTTCAGGTCGCGATTTTCCATGAAGCCATACAATTTTTCCATTTTTTAATATCGTTCTAAAATCAAGTTCCCAATCAACTAAATTAATCTTCGATGCTTCGATTGATGCCATTAATTTAACTAAATCATCTGGATGAACAGAATCAAATGCCGAAGACGCACTATTATTCAATTTTTCGACACTTAAATCAGGAATTAATCGTTCAATCCCTTTACTGATATATGGAAAAAAGGCCTTTCCCTCTTTGGATATTTCAAACTGAAAAATTGCTGTTGGTAATTTTTCGGTTAATTTATTTAATAAGTCTGATGAATCTTGTAATTTTATGTGAGCCAATTTAATTTCAGTAATATCTCTTGAGTAACAAGCTAATCCAACCACTGCGTCACCATCAAAAATGGGATTAATTGTCGTTTGTAAATAAACTACATTATTGTAATCTCTTGGTGTTATTGTCTCAAATTTAAATGACTCGCCAGTAAAACCTCTTATATACATTTGTTTCCAAAAAGAAATAAAATTTTTATCAATACCATTCTCAAACAATAAATTATCTCCAGGTTTTAAATCAGAGTTCAATACAATCTTCATTGTATTTAAAAATGCCTGATTTGCTGCAATTAACTTAAAATCCAAATCAACACTCCATATTAAATCGAAGGTCAAATTAATTAAAGCTTCCTTGTTTCTTTTTTCAATTATACTTTCTTTAACGGCTATCATTTTTGCAGTGGTATCATGCGCTGTCAAAAATATACCAATAACTTCACCACTACAATTTCTTGCTGGTTTGTAAATTATATTATAGCTGTAAGTATTTCCATTAGGATCTACAAACTCACCAATGTCCTCAATAGTTTGACCTTCTAATACCAAATTATATATATTGACGATAGATGTTTTTCTTTCTGGTATAGAATAATCAATAATACTATCTCCCTTTTTTACCTCCTTATTTAAAAGATATTTATACTTATTTAAAAAAAGTTTGTTAAACGAAACTATTCTTAGATTTTTGTCTATTAAAACAAAACTCTCTTCTGTATTATCTAACAACAAGGTCATTTCATCTTCAGTCTTTCGTCTTTCAGATATATCATTTAGGATTGTACAGGTTCTGTTCTCATCATCTTTATTCTTAAAAATAGATGATGTAAATTCACATGGAAAAAACTCTCCGTTTTTTCTAATACCAATCAATTCGCCTTTAGCTGAACCATTTTCTTGGCGAATTTTTAAAGATTTAATCATTGACGAATGATTATAATCAAACACATCATTTCTATTTAATTTTCTTAATTCATCAACTGTATAACCAAACATTTTTGCCGCGGCCTCATTAGCATCATAAATACATCCGGTATCTGGATTTCCATAAAGAATCCCACTAATTGAATGTTCGAATAGTGAACGAAAAATAGTTGAATCAATATTTTCTTTAATATCTATCTTAGCTTTACTGTTTGTTTTTTTCATAAAAAAATATTTACTCATCTAATTTATAAAAAAAACAAAGAAAACTTTATATTACAAAAAGTATTTAATAAAATAAAGATTAATAAGAATGTGAAATAAGTATTCTAATTACATGTTTTATTAATCAAAGATTGCTTGCTGATAAACTAAAAAAATAAGCCTACTAAATGCAGGCTTATTATAAAGAAGATATATATAATGATACTAAAAACTTTCTCAAACTATACAGTAACTTCTATTTACTATAAAATACTTATTTGTTTACTAACTTATCAGTAAAAATAACGTCAATAAAGTAACCAATCAAACCAAATATTACAATATACATACATATGTAAGATTTAATAAAATAAATTAAAAAAACAGAATTAAAATTTTAATAAATGACAAAAGAATCAAAAACTAAAAACCTGTTTTTATTACGTTAATTTATATTCTTTAACTCCTCAAAAAATTGACAAAAAAATTCTATATTTTATATTTGAAATAATTAATTAAAAAAATTAGAACTTAAATTAAGTAAACGAAGTGCGATACTTCGATACATTGCGATGAAGAACGCAACGTTAAAAAATAAAAGCTTATTTTGAAAGATATTTATCATGATTCAACTGCGAATGAGATTTATTTCTCAAAAAAAATATCAAAAAAATATCAAAAAATAACATAAGCTAAAGATTGGATTGATTAATTTTTAAAAAGCAAAATATATACTATAAAAATTGCCGAAATTGGATTAATTTAATACCAAAACACGCTTTCTTATACAATAAAACCAAGGCTTTTCAATATATTCTTAAATTTATTTGTGTATAACAAAATAAAGCGTATCTTTGCACCTCGAAAATAACAATATGTATTTTCGCAAAGTAAAAAGTTCTTTAAAAACAACATATTGCGGGATAGAGCAGGGGTAGCTCGTTGGGCTCATAACCCAAAGGTCGGGTGTTCGAATCACTCTCCCGCTACTTTGGAAACCCATCAGTTATACTGATGGGTTTTTTATTTTATATCGAGTCGAAAGCATAGCTTTCAGACAAGGCTATAAAATAAAAAACACGATTTGCGCTAGCGAATAGGTCTTCATTTGTAAAGCCCCATTTTATGATCAGCGGAGCTAATCACAAAAATCATTTCTTAGTAAAAAAAACTATATTTGTAAAAGTAAAAACTATAAAATTTGTCACAAAATCCACATAAATCAGGCTTTGTAAGTATCGTTGGTTGCCCTAACGTTGGTAAATCAACATTAATGAATGTATTAGTTGGAGAAAAACTAAGTATCATTACTTCAAAAGCACAAACGACTCGTCACCGAATTATGGGTATTGTAAGTGGCGATGATTACCAAATTGTTTTTTCTGATACGCCTGGGATTTTAAAACCTAATTATAAACTTCAAGAAAAAATGATGGAGTTTGTGGTATCAGCTTTTAGCGATGCCGATGTGTTTTTATTAATTGTTGATATTTACGAAGACATTGTTTTAGACGAAAAGTATTTAGAGAAATTAAAATCAACTAAAACCCCTGTTCTACTTTTATTAAATAAAATAGACATGGCTACTCAAGAAGTTTTAGATGCTAAACTAGCGGAGTGGAAAGAAAAATTACCTAATGCTGAAATCATTCCTATCTCAGCCTTAAAGAAATTTAATTTAGAAAATGTGATGTATCGCATCACACAACTACTACCTGTTGGAGAAGCTTTTTACGATAAAGATACATTAACGGATAAACCTGAAAAGTTTTTCGTTTCGGAGATTATACGCGAGAAAATACTATTACAATACAAAAAAGAAATTCCTTATAGCGTTGAAGTAGTAGTTAATTCGTTTAAGGACGAAGAAACTATTTTAAGAATTCAAGCAGATATTTTAGTTGAACGCGAAAGCCAAAAAGCTATTATCATTGGTCATAAAGGTGAAGCTTTGAAAAAAGTTGGTACACGTGCACGCATTGATGCAGAAACTTTTTTTGGGAAGAAGATATTTTTAGAGTTGTTTGTAAAAGTTGCTAAAGACTGGAGAAGCAACGATTCGAACTTAAAGAATTTCGGGTATCAGAGTTAATATTACTTTTTATAGGATGAGATTGCTTCGTCTTTCCTCCTCGCAATGACGTTACTTTTCTCCTCTAGTCATTTCTCGTTTACTACCAAAACCAGGAAGTGCTTTTACTTTAAAACCTGCTTGTTTCATGTTTCTTTTCATCTGACCTTGTGCGCAATACGTTACTAAAACACCATTCGTATACAATAAGTCATACATCTTTTTAAAGATTGTCTCTGTCCAGATCTCAGGCTGTTCAGAAGGAGAAAAGGCATCAAAATAAATCACGTCAAACTGCTTCTGAATATTAAACTCTTCTAATAAACTTAAATGTTTGGTAAGAGAAAATTTATTGGAAATCTCCCCTACTCTATTCCACTCTTGTTGATGCATTTGATTAAAAACAATTTTCTCTTGTTCTGAAAACTGACTCGTATAATTAAGTTGAGACGATTCCTCTAAAGGAACTGGATAGGCTTCAACACTCTGATAATTAATTTCCAAAGCATTTTCTTTGGCATACAAATAAGTCATAAAAGTATTTAGTCCAGTACCAAAGCCTACTTCTAAAATAGAAATTTCTTTAGGTTGAAATTGCTCATGAAGATACTGTAATCCATTTTGAATAAACACATGCTTACTTTCGGAAATAGCACCTCTAGTTGAATGATAGGTCGCTTTGAAACGCTCACTAAATAAAGTATGCGAGTGATCGTCGGTTACTAAAAAAGAAATAGGATGTGAGTCTTTTTCTTCCATCATTCTATTCATTAAGCTTCGTAATTATATTCCCAAGCCGATTTATAAAATTTGTTTTTTTCGCAATACTCAATAAACGATTTGTAAAATGGATGATTTCCAATAGTTGCTGTATCCATAATTACCACTAACTTTTTCTTAGCACGCGTTAATGCTACATTCATACGACGGATATCAGATAAGAAACCAATCTCTGATGTTGGATTACTTCGTACTAAAGAAATATAAATCACATCACATTCTTCTCCCTGAAATCCATCGATGGTTTTCACAGCTAGCTCATTAATAGGATATGCAGAATGATCAAAGTCTGCTAATTTTTCTTTTAGTAGTTCTATTTGTTCTTTATAAGGAGAAATAATTCCTACGTCAATTTTAGTGGTTTCTCCAGAAATTAAATACTGCTGTAACAGCATATCTAAATGTTTAAATAACAAATCTGCTTCGCCTTTATTGGATAAACTGAGGGTTTCAGGATTTTGTAATTCATCAAAACTACAACCAGCGGTATCTACTAATTCAACTGGGATGTGCAATATATCAATGTCTTCATTAGTAGATAACAAAGTATCTTTTACAGTAGCATCGGCTTCTAGCTCGTTATTATAAAAATAAGCATTGCTAAATTGCATGATATGCTTATGCATACGATACTGTCTTGTTAACAACGTTGAAATAGTATCGTGTTTAATACATCTATCTAGCATCGTTTTATCTAAACCTTCTTGTTTTGCTTTCACACTTTTAACAACAGGCGGCAACTGAAAATGATCGCCACTAAAAATAACACGATTGCATTTTAATAAAGGAATCCACGAAATGGCTTCTAATGCTTGAGATGCCTCATCAAAAAATAAGGTATTAAATTTCTTTTTTGACAATGCTCTATTTGTTGCTGTAACAGGTGTACAACAAATCACTTGTGCATTTTCAAATAAGGAATCAACAATATAATCTTCTAGTAAGCGAGATTCTTTAATACAATTTCTAGCTTCGGTATAATACAAAGCACGTTGCTTCGCATCTTCTTTCCCAAACACGCGTTTAAATTTAGAAGCCATTTTAAAATATTCTTCCGCCGTTTTACGAAGACTTTTTATGTCTTTATAATTAACATGTGTTTGAATTTGCCCATCAATCGTTGTTTTTTGTAAATCTTCAGAAACCCTCGCTGGATGACCAACACGTAGTACATTAACACCTTGCTCAATTAACTTTTCAGTTAATAAATCAACAGCTGTGTTTGTTGGCGCACAAACTAACACTTGTTTTTCTGATTGCAACACTAAACGAATTGCTTGAACAATGGTTGTTGTTTTACCCGTTCCTGGAGGTCCGTGAACAACCGCTATATCGTTAGCGGATAAAATATGTCGAACCGCTCTGTTTTGCGATAAATTTAATTGAGGAATCACTAAATTATCATCAATCTTTTCAAAAGTTGGTACTTCTGTTCCTTCAATAATTTCTCTTAACTCTGCTATTCTATTATTTCTGGCACCAATCACTTCATCTAATGCTTTTTGCATTTCGATATAGCTGTTATCATCAAATTGAATATTAACACCAAGTCTGCCTTCATAACACCAATCAGGTAATTCATCAGTATGAAGAATAATCTTCATTTTATTTTTACTCGATTGTTTTATCGTTCCTGTTAACTCCTGCAAATCATCCGGATTTTTGTTAGAAAACAAGATCACATTTTTACCAGCGCTAAATTGGTGCGGCGTATCTAATTGATTAGTACGTTCTACTTCAATATGCACATAATCTGCGTATCCCAATTCATCTGATAAAATTTGAATAGGAAACCAAGTCACACCATTCTTTTTTCGTTGCTCTATACTAGCTCTCAAAAACTGCTCTTTATATTGAAAGTAATCTTCTTCTCGCTCTATCAGCAACAATTCTTTAAGGTGTTTTATTCTTTCTACGCTACTCATATTGCTTGATTACGAATTTAGTACGAATATACGAATTGAAATGTGCTATGCTATGCATACACAGATTCGTATATTCGTATCGATTCGTAATTATTCCATTTATTATTTACTTCTCTTTAATTCATAGGCATAAATCTGTCGACCTAACTCTGCCAAAAAAGGCAAAGCAATCGTATTGTATTCATACTTTCCATCATTAATAATTTGATTTTCGTTGGTGTAAATCACAGCACTTAACATAAACTCTACGTTCTCTTTTTTGTTTTGAATATAAGCGCAATCAACCATAAAGCCATAAGATTGACCAACAATATTGGTAATTTTAATATCGGGGTTTGTAATGGGTTTCTTGCTATCTCCATATATAAAATACTTTTTATAGCTATCAAAATAAGTTTTAGAATTATATGTTGGATGAGAACTCTCGCGTGGATACATGGTTAAATGCTTAATTAAAAATTCCCTGTCATCTTCCATGATATCAAAACGTTGCTCTAAAGGTAAGTAGTTACTAAAAATCAATCGCTGGAGCATAGAATGAGTGTTTTGTAAAGACATGTAGTTCATACTCGTAAAATCCTTTGGTTGATTGATTCTTTTATTCTGAGCATTTACATATGCTTTTCCAACTACTACATCTCCTAATGGATGTGAATATGTATTCATAGATACTTGTCCATCAAGCTTAATAAAAGGCATATTTTTTTTGTCATAAAATGTAATAGGATTAGTTGTTGTATGTTCTTTATCTTTACATCCGCCGTCAAAACGATGAACAATCCTAATATTTTTATACCCTAACTCAACTAATCGGTCATGAATATAATCAACCCCTAAAAATTCATAAATACGTCCGTATGCAAAATTATCGCTCACTAAAGCCATTCGTTTAATGTATTGTGCAACACTTGGATAACCATTTGCAGAAGTTGTATCTTTCTTTACACTATGTTGGCAAGCATTAGCACTATCTGTAAACATTGTGGTATTACTATATATTTTAAGTTTCTTCGTTTTTTCTAAAGCCAAAATCGAACAAGGCAACTTTACCAAACTCGCACAGTAAAAATAATTTGTAGAATCTACCTGATAATGATAGTTTTTAAAACTAGGTTTACCATCTGCGTCTCTCCTAATTTGAGTGTAGATGATTTGTAAACGATATTTTTTTAAATCAGCATTTACTTTTTTAAGAATATCCTTTTTACTTAAAATAGATTCGAATGAAAACTCATTTTGACTTTTACCTAACTGAAAAGACAACAGCATTAATAGAGTTAACACCACTTTAAATCCTGTTATATATTGTTTTTTATTCATGATTCAGTTTATACAAATATAAGTATAATCAACTGATAGAATGTATTGATAAGTGCTTATAAATTTCATAAAAACACATCTTCAATATACATAATTTAGCAGAGTTATGAACTTAAACAAGCAATTATACAAACATGAATTGACAGAAAAATCGTTCAGCGATTGCTTGCCTGATTATTTAAAATTTGCTTCTCGACTATTTTTCACTCCGATAGAAGTAGCTAAAACAGCTAGCGAATGGCTCACTGAAACTGATGCTAAAAAGGTATTAGACATAGGGGCTGGCGTTGGTAAATTTTGTATTACTGGCGCAAGACAAAGTTCTAGTCATTTTTACGGTGTAGAACATCGAGCAAGTATTGCCAAAATAGGCAATCAAATTGCAAAACATTTCGAGTTATCAAATGCAACAATTTTACATTCAAATATCTTAGATGTTGATTTTTCAAATTACGATGCCTTTTACTTATTCAATCCGTTTTACGAAAATTTAGAACATGCTAAACGATTAAACGATGAAGTGCCATTAGAAGAAAGCTTGTATTTAAAATACTTAAACTATACCGACGAACAATTAGGCAAGGCTAAAATAGGCACACGCTTAGTAACCTATCATGGTAATAACTTTGAAGTCCCAAACTCTTATTTCAAAGTTCAAGATGCTTTTAATGGAGATTTAAAATTGTGGGTAAAGCAAGAATAATCTTAGTTCTGCTTACTAGCAATCATAAAATTGCTATTCTTATCCTTGAAGTTATAACCAATACCAAATCCAATTGGTTTAGCTCCTTGTTTCTTATACAACGAATCTAAATCCTTTTGATAAAATTGAGCAAACATTGGAATTGGTTTTAAATACTGTCCAAAAAATGAATAATTCCATTTATTGGTATCATCTAAGAAATAATGAAAAGCAATTCCACTATCATCCTGGACGACGTGTTGACTTTGCCCTAAAATCACTTTTCTAATCATCGAAAAATAATCTTTATGCATTAAATACGAAGCTCCTTTTAAATATGTATTGACTTTTCCCATATTTTTTAAGTAGGCCATAAAACCTTTATTGCTTTTTAGTCCACCATCCGCTGCATTTAAAGAAAAATAATATAATGTTTTCGGTTGCTGATGAACATCTACAAATTTAATTTCTACGCCTCTTGTATTAGTTTTTAATTTCTTTAAATCAGCAAATGATTTCACAAATTGAATATTCCCCAAACTATCTACCGTTACTGGCTTAGCTGAACAAAATTGATTACCTGTACGTTTTAAAAATAAAAACAATAAATGTAAGGTTCCATCTACTTCTTTGTTTTTTAAATCCTTACTCATGCTTTCTGTTCTAAAAAAACTGAATTTTAAAATAGCATTTAAAGATGTATTCACTTTATTGTAATAAGCATCTAATGAATCTGTTTCTTCTTTTTTAAATTCAGGTAAACTGCCAACTGGCTCTAATCCTATCATCACGTATTTATCCGCTTCAGGAAAAAATGTTTGTGCGTGCAAAATATCTGGTCCAGAGAAAGGATAAAACAATGTAGTTTGTGGCTTCACCACTTTTGAAATTTCATTGTCTTTAAACTTTTTTAAATTCATTAAACGAGTAGAATCGTATTTCATCCAACGCTTGTCAAAATTTTTACTAAACACTTTAAAATCAGACGTTGATTGAACATATTGATAAATCGGACTATCATCCACAATTCCAGACATTAAATTGGCGATAGCATTTAACGAGTCGTTAACTGGCAACTCCATTTTTTTTGCCATTTGAAGAGAATCGATTAAGGGTGTTTCAACCACTGCCTCCACTTTAGCGGTGTCTTTTTTTACTTCCGTGTGATTTTCTGAGGCTGATGAAGAACATCCTGCAATAAATAACACAACCGCAACTAATAAACTAATTTGTTTCAACATAACTCTTTTGTTTTTTTTCTGACAATGATTTTCCAATAAAATAAACAGCTCCGCCAATAGCCACATTTAATAATCCTAATAAGGATTCTGTAGGTTTTTGAGTGAATACAAAATAAATCGTAAATCCATTTAATAATAAAAATAAAATGGGAGTTACGGGATAACCCCAAGTTTTATAACCTGTGTTCTCTATTTTTCTTTTTCTTAAAACAAACACACTACTCACCGTTAAAAAGGTAAAGATGCTTAAACTAAATCCTACAAAAGTTAATACCGCTTCAAACTGAGCTGTAACTATTAATAAAACAGTAATAGCAGATTGAGTAATCACTGCCATATAAGGCACATGATGTTTGTTTGTTTTGGCTAATACATGAAGCATTGGCAAATCTTCACCCATGGATTTAATAATACGAGGCCCTGCCATAATCATTGCACTGATAGATGACAATAATAAAAAAGCAATAATCAAGCTCATCATGTTACCAAAATAGTTTCCAAAAATATGAGCGGCGCTTACATGACCAATTTCTAAAACACCTGTCAACTCACTCATTGGCGCACTATACAAAAACACAAAATTCAACAACACATAAATAACGGTTACAATGAATGTTCCTAATAACAATGCTTTCGGTAAATTTTTTTGTGGATTTTGCATATCACCTGCTAAGTATGAAGCAGCATTCCAACCACTATAAGCATATGATACATAAACTAATGACACCCAAAATCCAGCACTAAAAATTTCACCCATCGAATTTGATTGTGGTAAAATAGAAATTTCATGACTTGGAGTATGAATTAAACCCGCTATAATAAAACAGATGATCACAACGACTTTTAAAACAGTTAATGTTTTTTGTACACCGCTACCAACTTTTAAATGCATCGCATGCACTAACGTAATAACAGCCACAACGGTTAAAGCGCAAAAAGTAATATTAATTTCAGGAATAATTTTATTGACATACGTTCCTAAAGCCATAGATGCTAAAGCCACAGGAGCAGCAAAACCAACTGTAGAAGAAACCCAACCCGACATAAAACCAACACTTGGGTGCATTAATTTAGATAAGTAAACATACTCTCCTCCGCTTCTAGGTATAGCAACACCTAACTCTCCATATACTAAAGCGCCACAAAAAGAAATGATTCCTCCTAACAACCACAATACTAAAATGCTAAAAACAGAATGAATATTGAATAACTGAAAACCCAAACTGGTAAACACTCCCGTGCCTATCATATTAGCAATCACCAATGAAATAGCTGTGTAAAATCCAATCTTATACGTTGAGTTCATTAATCGAATGATTGTGTTGATTTAGATGAAAGCTCTAACATAATTTGGTACTCCTCTGGAGATAAGTCGTTGTAATAAAAATTAATGGGATTTACTTTTTCACCGTTTTTAATCACTTCATAATGCACATGCGGCCCCGTACTCAAACCAGTGCTTCCCACATAACCAATTAAATCGCCACGTTTTACTTTCATTCCAGGTTTAGTAGCCATTCTACTCATGTGACCATATAATGTTTTATAACCAAAACCATGATTAATAACCACATGATTACCATAACCCTGAGCCGAAGCATCAGCCACGTCCACTACTCCATCACCAGTTGCGTATATTGGAGTTCCTTGCTCTGCCGTAAAATCCATTCCCGGATGAAACTCTTGTGTTTTATAAATAGGATGTGTTCTCCAACCATAACCACTAGGCGCATGTTTTAAATTTTTATTATTCAAAGGCATAATAGCAGGAATAGAGGCAATCAATTTCTCTTTTCCTTTTGCCATTTTTACCACCTCATCAAATGATTTAGATTGAATATATAATTGTTTTGTGATTCTATCTAAACGTTCGGTTGCTTCTTTCATCAACTCTGTGTTATCATACCCTTCTAAATCTTTATATCGATCACTACCACCAAAACCAGCCTGACGAACTGAATTAGGAATAGGCTCTGCTTCAAAAATCACACGATAAATATTATCATCTCGGTCTTGTAAATCATTTAAAACTGTTTGTACCTGATTCATTTTTTTATTCAATAAATCATATTGCAATTTCATCACCTCTGCTTCTCTTCGTAACTGTTTTTCTTTAGGAGAATCAATAAAACGATAGGCAATTAACATCGTCACAGTGGCAAATACAAGTCCAATTCCCAAGTACGATAGCACCTGTAATAAACGCTGCTTAAAAGTAACTTTTACTTTTTCGTAGGTTAACGATTTGGTATTAAACTTATATTTTACTTTAGACATGTGAGTCCCTTAAAAAAGGCTAGCAAATATAGCAAAATGATTGGTTTTATAATGATGCTTTTATTCAAAAAAAACGCCATTTAAAAAGGATTTTGGGCGTGTCGGCGCAAAGAACAGGCGCCGTCAGGCTGTCGCTTCAAGTCCTCGCTACGCTGTGGGCTTTCCGCTTGCATCCCTCACGCACACATCAATCAAAACCTCATAAAAAGTGAATAATTTGTGATTTGCGGTGCCAGTGATTTTAGTATATTCGCTACTTCTTTTTAAAACACTATGGAATCAAATAAAGTACGTCAAACATTTTTAGATTTTTTCAAATCAAAAGGTCACGAAATCGTGCCTTCTGCACCAATGGTAGTTAAAGGCGACCCAACCTTAATGTTCATTAACTCGGGTATGGCTCCTTTTAAAGATATCTTTTTAGGAAATGCCGCTATTAAATATCCTCGTGTGGCGGATACTCAAAAATGTTTACGTGTAAGCGGTAAACACAACGATTTAGAAGAAGTTGGTGTTGACACTTATCACCATACCATGTTTGAAATGCTTGGTAACTGGAGTTTTGGTGATTACTTTAAAAAAGATGCCATTGCTTGGGCATGGGAATTATTAACCGAAGTTTATAAAATTGATAAGTCTCGCTTATACGTTACGGTTTTTGAAGGAAGCGTGGAAGAAAACGTGCCTTTTGACCAAGAAGCATTTGATACATGGAAATTATACGTTGAAGAAAGTAGAATTTTAAAAGGAAATAAAAAAGATAACTTCTGGGAAATGGGTGATACTGGACCTTGTGGACCATGTACCGAAATACATTATGACGGAAGAAGTGATGAAGAAAGAGCAAAAGTTGATGGTGCTACTTTAGTAAACAACGATGATCCACAAGTAATTGAAGTGTGGAACAATGTATTTATGGAGTTTATGCGCAAAGCAGATAAAAGCTTAGAAAAATTACCAGCACAACATGTGGACACGGGTATGGGATTTGAGCGTTTAGTGCGTGTTTTACAGGGTAAGCAATCCAATTACGATACAGATGTATTTACACCATTATTAAATAAAATTGAAGAGTTAAGTGGTTTACGTTACAAACCAGAAGATGAAGAACATCACAAAAAGCAATTGATTATCAATATTGCGATGCGTGTGATTGCTGATCATATCCGTACGATTTCTTTCTCAATTGCAGATGGTCAATTGCCAAGTAATACAGGTGCTGGTTATGTGATTCGTCGTATTTTACGTCGTGCTATTCGTTACGGATATCAATCGTTGAATATTAAAGAGCCATTCATGTACCGTATTGTTCCAACATTGGCACACCAATTAGGTCAACAATTCCCTGAATTAAATACTCAAAAAATATTAATTGAAAAAGTAATTAAAGAAGAAGAAATTTCTTTCTATAAGACTTTAGAAATTGGTTTAAAACGTATTGACCAAGTTTGTATTGATTTAACAGCGTCCCATACAACTAAAGTCATTGATGGTAAAGTGGTTTTTGAATTGTACGATACTTTCGGTTTCCCTTTAGATTTAACGTCTTTAATTGCTCGCGGATACGATTTAAGTATTGACGAAGAAGAATTTAACCGTTTATTAACCGAACAAAAAAATCGTTCACGTGCAGCTACTTCAATAGATACTGATGATTGGGTAAATGTAAATGCACCAAAAGATGAAAAAGCATTAACCGAATTTGTTGGCTACACTGAATTAGAATGTGAAAGCAATATTGTTCGTTACAGAAAAGTAAAAGCAAAAAACAAAGAACAATTTCAATTAGTATTAGATAAAACTCCATTTTACGCAGAGAGTGGTGGACAAGTTGGAGACTCTGGCACTTTATCTAATATCAATGAAACAATCAATATAGTTGATACTAAAAAAGAGAATGGTGTGATTATTCATTTCTGCGATAAATTACCAGATAATATGAGTGCTTCGTTTTCAGCTAAAGTAAACAGAAGCAAACGTACGTTTACAGAAAATAACCACAGTGCCACTCACTTATTGCATGCAGCTTTACGTTCGGTATTAGGAACACACGTAGAACAAAAAGGAAGTTTAGTAAACGATGAATACTTACGTTTTGACTTTTCTCACTTTTCAAAAATAACCGATGAAGAGTTAGCTCAAATTGAGAAAATAGTGAATACAAAAATTCGTGAAAACATCGCAAGCAATATTCAGCAAATGAGTATTAATGATGCTAAAAAAACTGGTGCTATGGCATTGTTTGGCGAAAAATATGGAGACATTGTTCGTGTGGTTGAATTTGATAAAAACTATTCTATCGAATTATGTGGAGGAACACATGTTAAAGCTACTGGACAAATTGGTTACTTTAAAATTATTTCTGAAGGCGCTGTAGCAGCTGGTATTCGTCGTTTAGAAGCGGTAACGGCTATTAAAGCTGAGGAGTTTTTTGATAATCAAACAGCTACATTAAATGAAGTAAAAGCGATTTTAAAAAACAATAAAGATGTTGTTAAGAGCTTAAGCAATTTAGTGGAAGAGAATAACGACTTGCAAAAGCAATTACAATCTTTATTAAAAGAAAAAGCACAAAGCATTAAGCAATCATTGCTAACTAAAGTAATTGCTAAAAACGGCATCAATGTGATTGTTGAACAAATTTCATTTGATAGTGCTGAAGAAATTAAAAACATCTTATTTGAAATTCGCAATCAGGTTGAAAATTGTGTGTGTGTGATTGGTGCTGAAGTAAAAGGTAAACCAAGTATTTCGGTTATTATTGATGATAATTTGGTAAAAGAGAAAAACTTAAATGCAGGTAACATCATCCGTGACTTAGCCAAAGAAATCAACGGTGGTGGTGGCGGTCAACCTTTTTACGCGCAGGCTGGTGGAAGTAAATTGGAAGGCTTAAGTTCTGCTATCGAAAAAGCTAAGGGACTGTTTTAATTAAATTTTTGGAACATATTTTGAGTATAGAAATCACATCAGAGTGATTTCTATACTCATTTTTAACATTTCTTCCTCAAATTTCATCTCCTCAAAATTTCATTCACTCACTCAAAAATACACTTCACCAATTTAAAGCATATTTTCACTCAGTAGAAATGAAAATAATAGGTTTGATTTTCAGACACTTAAGTTTTAAGCGACTTTTATTTCACTTTTCCTTGTAACTATTTGTACTGTTTCGCATTATAAACCTACAATGCTTTTAGACGCAGTTCATATGGAATTTTCACCCCGATATCACCATACCGCAGATATGTTGCTCGATGAGCAACTGATCATTGAAGCTGCAAAACAAAACCCAGAACATTTTGGGCCATTATACGATAAATACTACAAACAAATCTTCGGATACGTTTACCAACGTATGGACGACAAAGACACAGCCTTTGACTTAACTGCTCAAGTGTTTTTAAAAGCATTAACCAATATCGAAAAATACGAATACAAAGGTGTGCCCTTTGCAAGTTGGTTATACCGTATTGCTCATAGCGAAGTGATGCAGTTATTTAGAAACAATAGTAAGCTCAGAACTGTTAATGCAGATATTAGCGACTTAAGAAATATTTGCGAAGAAGTTGAAGAAGAATACATGGAACAGTACAAAAGTATTTTGATGACCGTTATCAAAGATCTACCTGAAGATGAATTACAATTAATTGAATTACGCTTTTTTGAAAAACGTCCTTTTAAAGAAATTGCTGAAATCTTAAATTTAACTGAGACAAATGCAAAAGTGAAATTATATCGCATACTTGAACGAGTGAAAAAAACGTTGACTAAAACATCCAAATAATGGGAACAAAATTTAATCTTGACCGCAAACCAGTACCAGACGACGAAATTAATTCACACAAAAATTTTGGTGAATTAGTCAATAAATTTAAAAAGCAAAGCATCGAGAAAGCCCGAAGTGATGTTAACTTTTTAAAAAACAAAAAGGCAACCTATTCGGCAATTATAGCAGGAGTCGCCGTTGTTTGTACCGTTACTTATTTCGCCGTATTTAAAAAAGAACCACCAAAAGAAACCGCTAATGATAAAATAGTTACTACTCAACAACAACATACAAGTTCTCCAGAAACCAAGCTAAATAAAGCTTTTATTGCACCACCCATCTCCAAACTAAACGTTCCTTACACTTCTTACAAAGTAAAAGCCGAACAAGGTGCGACGATTAAACACAAATCAAACTCCAAAATTATTATTCCTAAAAAAGCCTTTGTTGACAAACAAGGGCAAGATATTGTTGGAGAAGTTGAAATCAAATACAGAGAATTTCATAACCAAGCAGACATAATTGCTAGTGGAATTCCTATGACTTATGATAGCGCAGGTGTTCAGTCTCACTTTGAAAGTGCTGGGATGATTGATATTAAAGGTTACCAAAATGGAGAACCAGTTTTTATTAATCCTAAAAAACAAATTACAGTTGAATTTGCTTCAGAACATACAGAAGATAAATATAATATGTATGAACTAGATACAGTTGCAAAAAATTGGACTTATTTAAATAGAGATAATTCTTTGGTAAATAAAAAAACGATAGCTCCTAAAACCTCAACATCTAATATGTCATCAGAAAAAACTGATTCTCCAAAAGCTGTTGAATTACAAAAACAAATTGACGCTATTCCTCCAAAAATAGAAGCTGAAAAACTAACTTATACAAAAAAAGTAAATCAACTACCAAAAGCCACGGAACCGAGTAAGCCAGCAAAAGCAATAGCTGGTCGACCTCAATTTGAATTAGAAGTAAACTATAAAGAATTTCCTGAGCTAGAGGCCTTTAAAAATGCAGTATTTGAAGTGGGATCCGAAAATAAAAACTACAATTCAAAACTAGCCGATATTACTTGGAGCAGCGCCGAAGTTTCTGAAGGTCCTCAAAAGGGAAAGAACTATTTATTGACTTTAAAGTTAAGAGAGCGAGTTGAAAAACTAGTTGTTTATCCTGCCTTAAGTGGTGCTGATTACGACAAAGCTTTAAAATCCTACGAATCAAAATTTGCTGACTATAAAAATCTAGTTATTAAAAAAGAAGCTGATGAGAAAAGGTTGAAAGAAGAATTCGAAGCAAAACAAGCAGCTTACTTGGCCGAGCAAAAAAGATTAAGCGAAGAATATATTAAAGAAAAAATTCGTTGGCAAAGAGAACAACAATCTCAATTAAATAATGCTATGCAAGATTTTACATCTCAAGCAATAGTGACACGTGTATTTAGTGTCAGTAATTTTGGCATTTTTAACTCAGACTGTCCAAATAGCCTTCCTCAAGGCGCAAGTATCAATCCTATTTATTTAACTAATAACAAACCAATTATACCAAATACAATATACTTAATTTGCCATAATAAAAATTTAGTTTACAATTTACAATACGGTACTTTAAAATTTAATCCAAAAGATGCTTATAGTCTTTGTGTAATATCTAACGGAAAAATGTATTTGTGTAATAAAGAAATATTCTTTTCAATTGCATCATCCAAAGAAAATAAAATTCCTTTAACCGAATTAAGTAACGAAGTTAATGATGCTATAGATTTAAGAAAAGCTATTGGGATATAACTTAAAAACAACGTCTAGTTTAACTAAAAAGTTTTATTGAAAATATAAAATATTGCTAAAGTAATTTTATAATTGTTTTAGCAATTTAAAAAAAGATTAACAAAGGATTGCTATTATAATAAGGACTACCAATACAATAAAAAAATCCCTTTAAACTAAAGTTTAAAGGGATTTAAAAAAATTAAATTAAACCTATTTTAATTTAAAAGCTGCTTTCACTTTAGAAAAGTAATCTAATTTTTCCCAAGTAAACAATTCAACTTTCATTGTTTTTACTTTTCCATCCGGAGATTTGAAAGTTTTAGTTACGACTTCATTCTTACGTCCCATGTGCCCGTATGCTGCTGTTTCGCTATACATCGGAGTACGTAATTTGAAACGTTGCTCAATAAAGTATGGACGCATATCAAATACTTTTTGAACGATTTTAGCAATTTCACCATCAGTCATTTTTACTTTTGAAGTTCCATAGGTATCAATAAAAATACCCATTGGTTGCGCAACACCAATAGCATAAGATACTTGAACTAATACTTCAGAACAAACACCTGCTGCCACTAAATTTTTTGCAATATGACGAGTCGCATAAGCTGCCGAACGGTCAACTTTACTTGGATCTTTACCAGAGAAGGCTCCACCACCATGAGCACCTTTTCCACCGTAAGTATCTACAATAATTTTACGACCAGTTAATCCTGTATCACCGTGTGGTCCACCAATTACAAATTTACCAGTTGGGTTAATATGATAGTTAATTTTATTATTGAATAAATGAGCGTATTTAGGATAGTTCTTTTTAACGCGAGGAATTAAAATATCGATGATATCCTTTTTAATTTTAGCTAACATTTTTGGCTCTGTATCAAAATCATCATGTTGTGTAGACACAACAATCGCATCAATACGAATAGGTTCGTTGTTATCGTTATACTCTAAGGTAACTTGAGATTTTGCATCAGGACGTAAATATTTAATTTGTTTGTTTTCTCTACGTAACGCTGCTAATTCCAATAAAATACCATGAGCTAAATCTAAAGCTAAAGGCATATAGTTAGCTGTTTCATTAGTTGCATAACCAAACATCATACCTTGGTCACCTGCACCTTGCTCTTCTTTTTTCTTTCTATCAACCCCTTGATTAATATCAGCTGATTGTTCGTGAATTGCAGATAAAATACCACAAGAGTTAGCCTCAAACATGTATTCAGATTTTGTATATCCAATTTTACGAATTACTTCTCGAGCAATTTCTTGAACATCTAAATAAGCTTTTGATTTAACCTCACCAGCTAAAATTACTTGACCTGTAGTTACTAACGTTTCACAAGCTACTTTACTTTGTGGATCAAATGCTAAAAAATTATCGATTAATGCATCTGAAATTTGATCGGCAACCTTATCTGGATGGCCTTCTGATACTGATTCTGAGGTGAAAAGATATCCCATGTTATTGTTTATATTGGTTTTTAGTTAATTTAATTTTTAAAACAAGTGCAACAAATTTAAAGTTTTGAATTGGTAATAAAAAAAATGTTTTGAACAATACTTTTGTCAAAATATTAAGCCTAAACAAAATAAAAGAGCCTCATCTACTGACAAGGCTCTTTTATAAATTTAGCCATTTTTTATTTTACTTTATACATCCAACCTAATGAATCTTCAACTTTTCCTTTACGAATGTTTCTTAATGTTTCATCTGTTTTAGTAGAAAACTTACGCTCCTCTACTGGCGGTAATGGATAGTAATTATCAACATGTCCAATTCCTATTATTTGCGCAATAGTGGCAGCTGTACCAACACCAAAAGCTTCCTTTAATGTGCCTGCAGCGTGAGCTTCTAAAATCTCAACAATCGAAATTTTACGTTCTTCTACTTTCATGCCCCATTCTCTTGCCAATGCTAAAACGCTATTACGTGTAATACCCGCTAATATAGTATCGCTTAACGCTGGAGTTACAACAGTATCTCCTATAACAAACATTAAGTTCATAGTTCCTGATTCTTCCAAAAAAGAATGCGTTGCTCCATCAGTCCATATTACCTGTTGATAGCCTTTTTGTTGGGCTAATCGAGTTGGATATAAGCTTCGTCCATAGTTTCCTGCTGCTTTCACAAAACCTACCCCACCTTCAACAGCACGAATATAATTAGTTTCAATTAAAACCTTAATTGGTTCGCTGTAATACTTTCCTGCAGGACATGTAATAATGACAAACTTATATGAATCACTTGCTTTTACACCAATTGCTTCATCAGTAGCAATCAAAAACGGTCTAATGTATAAAGAACCAGTTTCTGAAGTTGGAACCCATGCTGAATCTAACTTTAATAATTCAATTAACCCGCCCATGAAAATTTCTTCTGGAACCTCAGGCATCGCCATACGAATTGCTGATTTATTTAAACGCTTAAAGTTTTCTAAAGGTCTAAAAATACTTACTTCTCCAGATTGAGATTTATAGGCTTTCATTCCCTCAAATATTGCTTGCCCATAATGCAAAGCAGACATGGCATAACTCATTGGCATATCTTTGTAAGGCACAATAGAAGACTTTTCCCATTTGCCATTTGCATATTCTGCAATAAACATATGATCAGAAAAACATTTACCAAAAGGAACATCATTCACATCATATTCATTAACTCTACTTTGAGTTGTTTTTTCGATTTTAATATCAGCGTTTGCTATCATTATTTTTGTATTGTATAAAACAAATTAGCACATAATTTTTGTTAATACAAACTATTTAGTCGATTATTTTAGGTGATTTAAGGAAAATAAAGTGATTCTGCATTTTTTTTCTAAAAAATTTGTTTTTAATATAATTTTACTATTTTCGTACAACTTATTAACAATTTGAGGTTTATTGTTCATATTCTATTAATCGCTCTTTTTAGTCCGGCTATCTTAAAAGCCGATGGAGAGCCAAAGAAAGACACTACACGTCTTAAGATAGACGCGTCCGCTATTTCTGAAAATAGTAAAAGCGTTACAAAGCAACAATTAGTTCACATAGTTGATTCCTTGTTAGATTTAGAAACTATTGAAGAAAAAGAAATTGAGTTAATAAGCTACTATAATAGTATACTGTCTTCTAAAGAAGCAAACTTAGCTATTGTAAAATATGGCAATTTTCCAGCAACTAATTACTATGACGATTTTGATGAAAGCACGATATTTACGATCACGCCAGATGCTGAATTTCCTGAAAATCAAATTATTAAGATTGAAAGTGATTCGTTAGGCAATTATCATCATCCTAAAATTGGACCAGTTAATTCAAAATTTGGGTGGAGAGACGGACGAATGCATAAAGGCATTGATATTAATTTACACAAAGGTGATGCTGTTGTTGCTGCATTTGATGGTATGGTGCGAATTGCTCATGCAAAAGGTGCTTATGGAAATGTGGTTATTATCAGACATTATAATGGATTAGAAACAGTTTACGCTCACTTATCAAAAATAAAAGTAAAACCAGGGCAAGTAGTTTTAGCAGGGCAGCTAATTGGATTAGGTGGTAGCACCGGACGAAGCAGTGGCCCGCACTTACATTTCGAAGTGCGTTTTAAAGGTCAAGCCTTAAATCCCTCTTCTATTATTTCATTTATTGAAAATAAAACCTTTAATGATTCCATTGTGATTAAAAAATCGCGATATGGTATTTGTGCCTACCCAAGCAATGCCACTATACACACTATTGAAAAAGGTGACACTTGGTATGAAGTAGCAAAACGTTATGGTTTATCGATGAAAGAATTATGCGTATTAAATAATACAGATAAGCGCTACTACCTTAAAATTGGTCAAAAATTAAGAGTACATTAATCTGTTTATGGATTCAACCAATAAACAAACTTAAGAACAACTCCCCTATTTTTCTCTCCAAAGTTTTCAGAATAATAATTATCCGAATATACAATAAACAAATCGCTCATTGGTCTAAATCTCCATTGTAAACGACTATTGATGTTCACATTTTTTATTTGACTGTTGTATTGAATAAACGTTGTAAAAAACAAACTCTTAGTAAATGACAACTCTATTTTAGGGCCAACTAAATCCAAATATATCTTTTTAGGTAAATGAGGTAAAATTATTTCGTCATGCGTATAGCTGACAGTGATAATTGCGTATGGCTGCTTTCTAAATACTAAATCGGCATTGTAAGATAATTTTGTTCCTGTAAAATAAGTACCATAATTTATACCAGCCGATGCATTTACTATTTTGCGTTGATCTGTTTTTATTTTCACACCTACATCTTGGTATCTATATTCTGCATCTGGAATAGCGTCATTTCCACTAAACGTAACATCTGTTGGAAAAATTAATTTTGTGTAATAATTATGATAATCTAAAGACAAAGCAGAAGTATTGGTTAAATTAAAATCCCATCCAAATTGATTTAACATATCAGTAGTTGTGTACTTATCATTCGCATAATAGTCCATGTACCAGCGAGGTCCCATTTTATTAATAATGGATTTTTTTGGATAAAAATAGTAGTTAATACTTGGCTCTAATCGCCAATAGGTATTTCTAATTGTTACATTTTTTGAATAATCTAGTTGAAAAATACGCGGAGTAAATCCTGTTTCAGCATTGTAGTTTTTATTGACGTATTCATGATTCCACTGAACATTGATTTTTTGAGTATTATATGATAACCATGTGGCATGAGTGTATGCGTCTTCGTTTTTTATATTTGATAGAGAATGGTGAAAAAATGCTTTACCCATCCATTTATTATCATTACTATTTAAATTATAATCAGCTCCCACTACTCTATTAAAGTTTACTCCTGAAAAACCTATAGTATCAAACTGTTGCCTGTTTACAAAAAGGAAAGAAATATTAGATCGTTTAAATACGTTACGTTGCAATGCTGCAACAAAATAATTTTGCGCAAACACATCCGTTTCTTGAATTCGTATTTTAGCAGTTTGAATATCCATTATACCAATACGCCAATTTTTATTTGGCTTACCGCTCAATCTAACTCCAGCGATAATTGGCACGGCACTTCCATTACTAAAACCTATTCGTCGTGAGAAAAATGGTCGTATTTGGCGAAAACCAAAATTGGCAAACAAATCACTATTCTCAATAAAAAACTGTCTTTGCTCTGGAAAAAACAAACTAAACCTTGTTAAATTAGTTATTTGTCGATCTACTTCCACTTGCGAAAAATCAGGGTTAAACGTGATATCTAAATTTAAAGAAGATGACAACGCAATCTTTGCATCTGCTCCAATATTTCCTTCATATAATACTGGTTTTTTAGCTACAAAATCTTGACTAGCTTTAGCAATTCCATATGGTATTATAGCCATATTTTTTCCTGCCTTTTTAGGTAAAGTATCCCAATTTAAAGTACCAACATAAGCTAAGGTTGATACATTAAACTGACGGGGAACCCTACTCCAAGATGAATTTTCGTTTTGTTTTAAATCATTTCTTGAAAAATTTATTCCCCAATTGCTAATGTCATTCTTATATCGAATAGTTTTAAAAGGAATCTCCATTTCAACAACCCAACAATTTTGTTTTCTCTTCACAGCACTATACCATTTATTGTCCCAGTTTACATTAGCACCCTGCCCACCACCGCCAGCTACCAACCCTTCGCGTTGCGCACCATAAGGATTCACTCCAAAACTAAAGCCATTTTGTTTGTCTAAAAATGGATCAACTGTAAAAACAAAACAATCACTAACAGGATAGGCAAAATCTCTTTTTAAAGATTGAACTACGTAATTACCTGGTAGCGAATCATAGCAAATAGCTGCAACATAAATAGATTTATCGGTGTAGGTAAGGTAAGCTGTTGTTTTACTTTTAGCTAAACTTGTATCGTATGGAAAGTTTTGCCAAAAATCAGTTGCGGATGCGCAATATTGCCAAAGCGATTCATTTAATTCTCCGTCTATTATAATTGTCTCCGAAGACTTACATATATTAAGTGATTTATCATTCTGAGCATTTAATCTCAAAATCATAAAAAATAAAAATATAGTCGTAATCTTTTTCAATACTTATAAACCCTATCAAAACAGTTAAAACAATGATATGTTTGAGCAAAAATACGTTATTATACATTTTATTATAAAAATTCTTTACTTATATTTAAAATTCCAAATTATAGTGTTAACTCATGCAAATTAATCCAACAACTCTAAAAAATATTGCGGCAATCATTAATGCTACCTATGTTGGAAATGATGATCATTTAATAACAGGCTTT
>JBIICN010000046.1:0-29459 GCA_044238845.1 Bacteroidia bacterium | reverse complement strand
AAATACCATCCCACATATAATTACAACCATGCACATAATCACTAGCGATAGAAATTTTACCAGAACCATTTAAAACAATTTTAGTGTTAGGGTTCATAAGAACCTCTTTAGAACCAATAATTAATGTTGCGCCAGAATTTACAGTAATTGTACCGCTTAAAAGAATTGCATTAGTGCCAGTAAGAGCAGCTAAAGCGGTAGTTGTATTATAAGTTGTGTTTGTATATTTTAATACATTAGTAGGAGTAGGGCAACAACCAGGGAAGTATAAACACTGTGAGTACTGACAACCCAATGTTGAAGTAATGCTAACGCAGATGTTTACGTTTTGAGTAATATTACCAAAATTAATGGAGGGTGTGTTTGTAGTACCTGCTGTAATTGTGTAATTAGAAGTAGGCACAACTGTACCAGTGGCAGCATCTTTTACAGTCCAAGTATAAGTATAAGAACCAGTAGGACTAGGAGTAGCAGTAAAATTTGTGATACCATTACAAATAGTGTTAATGTTTGAAGTAATTGTAATAGGAACATTAGGAATAACAACATTGTAAGTAAACGTACGAGCACAATCACCAGTGCCAACCGTAACAGAGGCTGTATAAATACCACTAGGAGTAGCAGCATAACTGTGAGTAGTAACATTTAAAGTGTTTGTGCTTACAACAGAAGTTCCGTCACCATAATTCCAAGTATAAGTTAAAGCAGAAGTAGTGATAGTTGAGCAAGTTGGAACAGCTGTGAACGTACCCATACTACCTGCACAAAGTGATTGAGTAGGAACTGAGAATGCAATTTCTTTAATAGAAATGTCATCAATGTATATATATCTATCACCAGCGTTCATATCGTTGATAGTACATATAGATACAGGACTTAAAGGATTACCAGAAGCAATAGATGTACCACCAATTATTATAGTTTGTTCCCAATCATTACCACAGTAGGTAAATTTGATTTGAGTCCACTCGTCATTATTTAGTGAACTTACTGGGCAGTTATATGTGGGAGGGTCTATATTTGGAGTACCACCTAGCCAAACACCTAGCCCACTAATTTCGTTACGGCTAACATCCGCTCTACTAACCCAAAAACTAACTTCATACATTTTATTCGACATTAATTCGGCGTTAAGGGTTGTACCAAAAAATTCGTCGTTCTGTAAATTACTATTTGCATTTGCTTGAAAAGCAGTCATGATACCAGCATAATTATTACCGGAATGCGCAATTTGATAGCCAACGGCATTACAAGGCACAAAGTTACATTGATAAGGTTGAGGAGGATTTGGATTAGAAAAAGCTGAAAACAAATCAGGCGTTCCTCCATAGCTAACCCATCCTGTTGCATAGGGTAGCAATTGACCAAGAATTGGCGAAGAAAAACCTGGCGGGACAGCGCTCAGAGTTTCGAAATTACCATTTGTAACGAGTTCCACGCATTGCGCGTGACTTTTGTTGACTGCAAAACTGCTAACAATGATTGAGCAACAGTAAATCCATTTTTTAAATTTTTGTTTCATAGATTTTTTGTTTTTAGATTAGACGCGAAGTACAAACTAAATGATACAATAAGCAATTCTAACCACACGTAAAAAACAAGACTCAACACGTATTTTACGTGTAAATATTATTGTTTAAAAAAATATTAGTAATTACATTGGCAACATTATAGTACATGCAATATGGCAGCAACATTAAAAGAAGTTTTGGGAGCCAAACTTCGGATTTTGAGAACTAACTTTGGATACCAACAAAAAGAAATGGCTCTTAAGTTTAATATAGGCCAGCAAGCCTACAGTGATTTAGAAATGGGTAACACTAACTTTACTGATAAAAAAATCAGTCAAATTTGTGAAATTTTTAACATCACATTTCAAGAATTTTTATCCATTGAATCCGCTGATCTTACTAAAAAACATAATATATTATCTGAAAATGTAGCCGTGCACATATTAAAACTAAGGCACAAAAAAGAGTTGCTAGAAAGAGATTTAAAAATTGTACAACTTGAAATAGAACTCAAAAAACATAAAAAAAGTTATCAAAATATAGAAAACGTTAAGCCTATTTATGTCATGATATAGTATTTACGGCAATGCCGTTTTCTTTAAAGCACTATTTAATTCTTTAATTGTTAATTCTAAATTTTTAATTATTTCTTCTTTCATGATGTTTTTTAAATAAAAGTCATAACCTTCAATGATGGAGTTTTTAAGTTCTTCATGGTCCCATGGTTTCAACAAATACTTAAAAACATGTCCATTGTTCACTGCAATCATAATTGCTTCCGCATCAACATAAGCGGTTAATAATATTCTTACTTGATTTGGATATTTCTTGACAGCATCTACTAACAATTCTGTTCCTAATGTTTCTGGCATTCTTTGATCAGTAATTAAAACATGAATATAATTTTTACTCAAAATTTCATGTGCCTCTCTTACTGAAAGAGCGGTATATATATTGAAATACCGTCTGTAATTTGCTGTAAATGAAACTAAATTCTCATCTTCATCATCTACATACAAGACATTAATTATTTTATTTTCTAACATTGTTTAATTCTAAGAACATAAATACATGTGTCGTATTTTTATGAAATAAGTAATTGCTTATGATTTTTATGAAAACGTGTAACTTTCTCTCATTTAAATATGACTACTTTCAAAAAATAAACATAACTAAAAACTACAAATAGTGCAAATTTGCCCTAACATATAATTTAAAACTTAGGCAACATTACATGTGCCTTATTTTAGAGACGAAAAGCTAATTGTGGTTTTTGGGAAAAATCTCAGAAAATTAAGAGAAATGAAAGGTATTTCTCAAGAAGAGTTAGCACACATAAGTGATTTAGATTTAACTCAAATAGGTAGGATAGAAAGAGGAGTAACAAATACAAGCATTTCAATTGCTAATAAATTGGCTAAATCATTAAAAATTCCTTTAAAAGATTTATTTGATTTGTAAAATTTCTACTCCACCACAACCTTATCTCTCAAGCTATTGGAGTCAATCCAAGTATCTAATGCCATTTTAAATTCAGCGTTTTCAATCATCATATCTGTGCGCAGTGTAATGGCTTTTTTATTATAGTTAATAAAGTACATTAAGCCATGTCGCGATTCTATTTTTTGAATTTCTTTAGCCGACGTGGTATCAATTTTATTAGTTGAAATAATTAGTTTATCATCTTCTAAAGCCACAAAACATAAATTTTTAAGTTTGCGCCAAACAGTTACTACTATTTCGGTAAAGGCAATTAAAAAACATAAAAAGGCCATGTATTTGATGATGCTTCCAGAGATGTACATGAGCACACCTATACACACAAACGAAATAATTTTAATAATGCGTTTAGCTACAAAGCCATCAGGAAAATAAATAAATTTTTTTGTTCCCGATTTAACTTGCGAAAGAGTATAAGCTTCAAGGCAAGAAGCGAATACAAACAATAAACCCATTCCTAAAAAAATGTATCGTACTTCTTTATAGCCAATGTATGGTGTAAATATAAATACTAAACTAATAGTAATTAAAGCCAGTAATACCAGATTTTTTAAAAGAATGGAAAAGAGAGAGTTCATTGATTTGTATATTTTTTTATTTTGTCACTTCGAGCGTAGTCGAGAAGCGTTTTATATTTAAATTTCGTCATGTTCTCGACTACGCTCGAACTGACATCCTTCTTTATCCTAAAAATCTATATGACTCTGCCTACTGCAGGCATGTGTTTAAATAATTTAAAACACATGTTTTTCGGCATGATATGAAGAACGAACTAATGCACCACTTTCTACATATCTAAAACCTTTTGATAAGGCAATGTCGCCCCATTTTTTAAATTCATCAGGGTGCACATATCTAGCCACTGGCAAATGTTTTGGTGTTGGTTGCAAGTATTGTCCAATCGTCATCACATCACAATGCACTGCTGCTAGATCATCAATGGTTTCTAATACTTCTTCTTCTGTTTCACCAAGTCCAACCATTAAACCGCATTTAGTTCTTACGCCTGCTTCGTGTAAACGTTTTAGTACTTCCATGCTTCTATCGTATTTAGCTTGAATACGAACTTGAGCAGTTAATCGTCTAACGGTTTCGATATTGTGCGAAACAATATCGGGTTTCACATCAATGATGCGTTGTAAATTTTCCCACTTACCTGCAAAATCAGGAATTAAACATTCAAATTTTGTTTCAGGACTAATTTCACGAATGGCTTTAATGGTTTCGGCCCAAATAATAGAACCTCCATCTTTTAAATCATCTCTATCAACCGATGTAATCACACAATGTTTTACACCCATTAATTTTACTGAATTTGCTACACGCTTAGGTTCATCCCAATCGGCTGGCTTTGGTTTTCCAGTTGCCACAGCACAAAAACCACAGGAGCGTGTGCAAATGTTTCCTAAAATCATAAAGGTTGCTGTACCTGCGCCCCAGCATTCGCCCATATTAGGACAATTACCGCTTTCGCAAATGGTATGCAATTTATGTTTTGCTACAATATTTCTTACTTTTAAATACTCTTCTCCAATCGGTAGTTTCACTCTTAACCAATCTGGCTTACGAGGTTTTTCAAGAGTCATTTTTTCGTTAGTATTTTCCATTTTTTAGAACCATTTTTTACCAAACACAAAACCAACATATAAAGTAATCACAAAGTTTTCGGCAGGATTATTTGCCATGATTGGTAAAGCTTTTGGGTAATAATCAAATATAACACCAGTTTCAATGGCCTTTACTTTGTTTGAGAAAGGCGCGTACTCAAAACTTAGATTAGCTTTTGCATAAAAACCAGGGTAAACTTTCATTTCTCCTAGTCCATCAATTAAAGGACCTCTTCCAGCAATACTGTCAATTGAATGTTTTTTAGGATCATACTTGATAGACTCTTCATATTTAGTTCCAGTAGGAGTTTCTCTAAATACTAAAATGTAATTTGGTTTTGCAAAAGTTAAATTTCCACCTAAATAATACGACGATCTAATTTCTACTGATCTTCTATCAGAGCGTTTAAAAATAGTGGTTTGGTAGCCTACACCAGCCCTTAATAATAAAATGCTATTGAGTTTGCCGTAAATAAAGCGTTTTGAGTTATCAGTGTTATTAGATACTTTAATTTCTTTTGGATGCTTCATATTTAAAGCTTCAATTTCAACCAAGCGTTTACGAGTACCTGTAACATGTTTAGCGCGCATTACATTAACACCAAAACCTCGGCTGTGAGCAAATACGCCAAACGACATTTCGTTACGATACAAAACGTTAGGATCTTGTCCATTTGCAATGGCCTGTGTTGTACTTTGCGAAAAGCACAAGCTATTTAAAAAAAGGAGTACAAAAGTGTATGAAATACGTTTCATCATTACTTAACAAAAGTAATTAATAATTTATTAATAAAATACCTAATGCTTTATTATATTTGGGTTAAAATACAGCTCATGATTACAAGTAAAGTAACCTATTTAGGCGAATTAAGAACAGAAGCCACACATATCCAATCTAATACAACTATTTACACAGATGCACCAAAAGATAACCATGGAAAAGGCGAAATGTTTTCGCCCACTGATTTAGTGGCAACCGCTTTGGCAAGTTGTATGATTTCCATTATGGGAATTGTAGCTATGAAAGATGGTATAACTGCTGTAGATGGTGCCACAGCTGAAGTGACGAAAGTAATGTATGCCGAACCAAGACGAATTGGCGAAATACATATTACGGTTACCTTCCCTAAGAAAAATTACACGGATAAAGAGAAAAAGATTTACGAACACGCAGCGTATACCTGCCCAGTAGCAAAAAGTTTGCACCCCGATTTAAAACAGGTCATTGAGTTTGTTTGGTAGAGTTTTGTTTTTAATGGAACACTGAAAATAAAGATGGTTGTGATTTTATATGACAAAATCATATGAAATCATCATAACAAATTTATTCTAGAGGTATTTACAACTTCCTGCTGAAAAGAAAGGCTTATTGTTGTTTAGCAGCTTCAAAGATGTCGGCTGCGCTAATAGCCGAGTGAGAAGCGTGATAAACGCAAACTCCATTTTTTATTAAAAGTACTTGTGGCGAGGCATGTTCTATGCCATATAAATGTTCAATTTCGTTTGAAATATCACGATGATTTAGTAAATCAAGAAAATAAGTAGGGATTTGATCGTCATCCTTCCATTTAGATTCCAATCGGCTTAAAGCCATCGAACTAATTGAACATCTTGTGCTATGCTTAAATAAAAGAACAGTCAGGCCATTGCTCGACTGTTCTTTTGAAAGATGTTGAATGTCGTTTAACTGACTAATATCTGTAAGATTATGCCAAAGCATAAAAAATTAAACAGATTTTTTAGCAGAAATAGTTGTATTAGCTTTAGAATAAGCAGGGCATTTTTCGTGCGATTTACAAGAAGTTAATGACGCGCAAAAAGCGATTAATAAAGTTGATAGTAAAGCTAATTTTTTCATAGTTTTCAATTTTAATAAATAATAGAGTAACAAATATATAGTAATTTAGCTAACAACAAAAAAAAAGACTGATTAAAATCATAGTTTTTTGTAAAAAACAATCAACATTTAATTAAATGGAAGAATATCTTAAAAAAGGGACATGGAAATCCAAACTTACTCCAGAATTTCAGAAAAGTTATTTTAATTTTTTGCGAGATTTTTTAGAAAAGGAGAGAAGTCTTTTTACCATTTATCCTGAACCTAAAGATATTTTTAATGCTTTAAATCTTACTACTTTTGAAGACACAAAAGTTATTATCATTGGCCAAGATCCTTATCATGGCGCTAACCAAGCACATGGATTAAGCTTTTCCGTTAAATACGGTGTCAAAACACCACCTTCTCTGCAAAATATTTTCAAAGAATTACATTCCGATTTGGGCCTACCAATCCCTCAGCATGGTAATTTAAGTTCATGGGCAAATCAAGGCGTTTTACTATTAAATGCCACCTTAACCGTAAAAGCATCCGAACCTGGAAGTCATCAAAAAAAAGGTTGGGAGGAATTTACGGACCATATTATTCAACTCATATCAAACGAAAAAAATCATTGTGTGTTTTTACTTTGGGGAAATTTTGCAAAAACCAAAAAAAACTTAATCGATTTAGATAAGCATCTTGTTTTAGAAGCCGCACATCCATCTCCATTAGCCAGAGGCGCTTTTTTTGGAAGTAAGCATTTCTCTAAAACCAACGATTATCTAGTGAATCACAATCTTGATCCTATTGATTGGAAAGTGCCAAGTAGTAATTTATTTGAATAGATTTAAATCACAATTTTTAATAATTTCGACAATTGAGTTGTATTAATAAAACATTATATCTAGGTTTAAACAAATCTTTGCATAACTAATGAAGCCATGATTAGCATTCAAAAACAAGTTTTATTATTATCTGAATTTCATTTTAAAGAATTCTCTGACTATTTGTTAAATACAAATGCAGAATTACCTTATAAATTAGTAACGACGATTCGTTATTCAAAAATACATCACGAATCTGATGAATTATGCACATTAGTTTATGGTGATGCAGCTGATAAAACAAAAAAGAAATTTCTACAATTAACACATCATACGTTTAAATTGAGTGGTTTTTTAAGTAGAAATTACACAAACTATTTAAAGCATAATTTACAACTTATTGAAGAACACTTAAGCAAAGGCGAAAAAAATAAAGCCAATGATATTGCGGAATGGTTATATGATGTAGCCGAAAAAATAGAAGATTACACAACCTTAATTGAAGTTTGCAAGTTTTTTGGACAGCAATGTTTTATTACTGAATCAAAAGATGCCTTTAAATATCACAAAAAAGCTTCGGAGTATATTGAGTTAGAAGGCATAAAAAATGAGATTTATTTATACTTGCGAGAAAATTTATTTTTTAAAGGCAAAGAAAATATTTCAAAATCACAAGCTAATAAAGACTTAGCCTTCTTTAATAAATACACAAAACATCAGTCTAATTCTATTAATATCCTTGCTCGTTTTGGCAAATATTACGAATTAAGTTTTTTAAGTCATCCTGATTTTTTTAAGCAAGAAACGGTAAAAGAATTAGATGATTTAGAAAGAGATTTTTTAAATAATGCGCACGTGTGCTTTCATTATTTAGATGACATGTATTTTAAAATTTTAGGTTTACGATTGCAACTTGATGTTAATAATAATAATACCGAATCAATGTTGCTTGAAGTTAAGAAAATGAACAGTATTAGTTCATTCTTAAAATTTTGGAAAAGTTATATTAATATTCCTGAAATATTTTCATTCTCTGTTCAAGCTAGTCATTACTTGAGTTCTTATGCTTTTTTCTTTAGGCATGATTATCATAAAACGTTACCTAGCGACATTAAAGAGAATATGTTGTTTTTAAGACAAAAGTTAGAAGCAGAATTGTCAAAAAATATTTGGAATGATGGCGAATACATTATTAAGCTTATCAATTTAAAATGTTTTTACTCGGCTATCTTACTAACTGGCGATACAAATGATAAACTGAAATCAGTAAAAAATTTAGAAGACACCTTAGTTTCATACCAACAAATTCCATTTCAAAAATTTTTAGATGGAATGTTTGTGGCTTTAATTATGGGATATTTTAGTTTAGAACAATATAGTAAAGTAGTAAGCACTTATAAACGTTATAAAAAAATAACATCAGACCAAATAGTCGTAAAAGAAAATGATTTAACTATTGATGCTTACTACTTTACATCTCAATATTTAACTACGCAACGCAAGCAATACACCGAAAAAATAAACGTAACATATGATGAATCAACTGATTTTGAGCATGTGAGGTTATTAATTGCTGAATTAGTAAGTTACTATAAAATCCCAGTTAAGTTATAAATAGGTGAGTGGGATTTATATCCATATTCCCTTTTGTAAGCAAGCTTGCCATTATTGCGATTTTCATTTTTCAACATCTTTAAAAAATAAAGAGGCGTTAGTAAAATGTATTTTAAATGAAATTGATGCCCGTATCAATTATTTGCCAAATAAAACTATTGAAACCATATATTTTGGTGGCGGCACACCAAGTTTGTTATCAGAAAGAGATACGTCTCAGATCCTAGAGAAAATATACAAATTATACAAGGTTTCAAACCATGCTGAAATTACTTTAGAATGTAATCCTGATGACTTATCAGACGAAAAATTAAAAGAATTAAAACGTTTAGAGGTAAATCGTTTAAGTATTGGACTACAAAGTTTTGATGAAGAAGAATTAATTTGGATGAATAGGGCACACAATGCTATTCAAAGCGAATCATCAGTAAAAAGAGCACAAGACAAAGGCTTTGATAACATTACCATTGATTTAATTTACGGCTCCAAATTTTCAAATTTATTTAATTGGAAAAAAACATTAGATAAGGCCATTGCATTACAAGTACCTCATATTTCAAGTTACAATTTAACAATTGAAGAAAAAACAAAATTAGGTCATGATTTTAAAGTAAAAAAGGAAGTAGCTATTGATGATGAAAAAAGTTCGGACCTATTTTTAGAAATGATAGATCGATTAGAGAAAAGTAGTTTTATCCATTACGAGATTTCTAATTTTGCAAAAGAAGGATATTTTAGTAAGCATAATTCAAATTACTGGAAAGGCGAACATTATATCGGACTTGGACCTTCTGCACATTCCTTTGATGGAACAAGTAGGCAATGGAATGTATCTAACAATAATCTTTACATTAAACACATTGAAGAAAAATCGCAAGCCTATTTTGAAAAAGAAATTCTAACAGAAACTGAACGTTTTAACGAATACATTTTAACCTCACTTAGAACCATTTGGGGAATTGATTTAAATTATTTGAAAACAAATTTTAATTCAGATTTCATTAGAATGTTTTCAAGTAAAATTCAAGAATTTATCAAACAGGAAACTGTAACTGTAAAAGATAATACCTATACGCTTACCGAAAAGGGAAAACTGCTTGCTGATAAAATTGCGAGTGAGCTGTTTGTGTAAAACCGTTTGTTTTTATTCTTTACTATTCAACACGTCAAATACTATATCTTTTTCGTAACCTTTAGATAAAGCGTAATTCATTAATTTGTATTGAAGTTTAATTTTATTGGGTTCCTTAATGAGCTTTCGTTTTGTTTCAATTAATTTTTTGAGGGTATTCATGTATTCTGTTTCATCAATTTGTTGTAATGCTTTTTTTAAACAATAATCACTAACTCGTTTATGTTTCAACTCTTGCTTGATTTTAATTCTTCCCCACTTTTTAATTGTGAATTTTCCACGAGCAAAAGTCATAGCAAAACGCTCTTCGTTCAAAAAACTATCTTGGATGAGTTGACTTATAATGTTTTCAACAGCTTCTGTCCACATTCCTAATTCGTATAATTTATCACGCACTTCTTGCTGAGAGCGTTCTTGGTAAGCACACCAACTCTGCATTTTAACTAATGCCAAATGAGGGTCGGTCATTTTTATAGGAGCTTTCTTTTCAAACACAAACAAAAATAGTGTTTTATAATTGGAATAGGAACACGGATTTTACTGATCAAACAGATTAAAACAGATTTTATAAACCAATGAAAGTAAAAATAAATTTATTTACATTTGAGTACATTAAATTAAACAATAATACGCATAAAACTAATTTAAGAATTTTACAATTTAATCCGCGTAAATCCGCTTAATCTTTATCATCCGTGTTCCTATTGAAAACAAACAAATGCTAAAACTACCTACCGAATTTATAAATTCTATTTCAAGTTGTGCAGGCTTTGATGAACAAGCGTTTATAGACGCACATCAAGAGACATCTCCTACTAGTATTAGAATCAATCCTTTTAAACCCACCGAATTAAATTTCAAATTAGATCACCCAATCCCGTGGAATGATAACGGCTTTTATTTGAATGAACGTCCCAATTTTACCTACGATGTTTTATTTCAAGCAGGTTGTTACTATGTGCAAGAAGCTGGCTCGATGTTTATTGAATATGCATTAAGGTCTTGTGTTGATTTTAATCAAAAGCTTTTAGCATTTGATGTATGTGCTTCGCCAGGAGGGAAAAGCACCCTGCTAAATTCATTACTAAACTCTGAAAGTGCATTAATAACTAATGAAATTATTAAGCAACGCTCAGAAGTACTAGCTCAAAACCTTAGCAAATGGGGAACTTGCAATGTAGTAGTAACTAATAACGACCCAAGTTCATACTCAGAAATAAATGATGTATTTGATGTTATTTTAGTGGATGCACCTTGCAGCGGTTCGGGTTTATTTCGAAAACAACATGATGCTGTTGACGAATGGAGTGTAGATAATGTGAACTTATGTGGTCAACGACAAAAGAGAATTTTATCCGACATCATCGGAACCTTAAAACAAGGTGGAACTTTAGTGTATTCTACTTGCTCTTATTCCCAATCAGAAAATGAAGATATTGCAGATTGGCTTGTAAATGTATTTGGATTGATAAGTGTTCAAATACCAGTTGAACAAAATTGGGGAATTGTAGAAACAACCAGTGAAATACAAAATGCATTTGGATACCGATTTTACCCAAACAAAACGCAATCAGAAGGTTTTTTCTGCGCTATCTTTAAAAAACCAGGGGCTCTTGATAGTCATCATCAAGTGCGAAAATCAAAATACGAAGCATTTTCAACAATTAAACCTAAGGAAAAAGAATTGTTTACTAATTGGATTCAAAATTTAAATGAACACCAAATCACAAAATTTAAAGATGATTATTTGTTAACGAATCAAATTACATTGGATTTCATCAATAAGTTTTCTAATTTGTATTACAAGAAAGTGGGGACAACTATAGGTAGTTTAATTAAAGACGAAGTGATTCCTCATCACGATTTAGCCTGGAGCATTCATAAATCAGAAGTTATTCAAACGATTGAGTGTTCTCAAGAACATGCTATTCAGTTTTTAAAAAAAGAGTTACAATCCATTGATGGAAAAAAAGGATGGAATTTAATGAGTTATAAAGGTTTTGGCATTGGCTGGATAAAACATTTGGGAAATCGATTAAATAATTATTTGCCAAATGAGTTTAGGATTTTGAAATAGTTGGACGTGCCCCCGCAAAAGAGACAGCGGGGTCGGGCTGTCGCTGCAATCTTTTATTTCACTTCGTTACATAAAAGGATTTTCGCTTGCATCCCTCACGCAAGCACTAATTAAGTCCAATTGCTTTTTTTATCAAGAAAAAAGTAAAAAAGAAAATAATTTTATAACTTTAAAATAAAAAAACTATGTTTGGAAAATTAGGAGACATGATGGGCAAACTTCAAGAAATGAAGCAAAAAGCCGATGAAATAAAATTAAAATTAGACGCAACCATTATTAACGTGGAAGGCGCTGGTGGCGATATTAAAATTGCTATTACTGGTAATAGAGAAATAAAAACTTTAACCATTGCTCCCGGATTACAACACGGCAGTACCGAAGAATTAGAAGAACAATTAATTGTTACATTAAACAAAGCTATATTTAAAGCGAATGAGTTAAATGAAAATGAGATGAAGTCGGTGGCAAGTGGAATGCTGCCTGGAATAATGTAGAACAATGTTTAAGAAACTTAGTGTAATTGCAATTATTGTATTTACAATAACTAAATTAATAGCTCAAACTACCACTGTAAATACTATTAATGGCTGTTATGATGTATTTCAATTTTCGGAAAATAGAAAATTCTATTCTGGAATTAAAACAAAAAATAATCAAACGGTCTATTTTCGTAAAAGCATAATATTAAATTACATAACCGATCAAAAAATCACTATTGTTCAAGACTCTGCCATTTTCTCCTATCTCCCAAAATTCAACAAAACATATACTAACTTAAAATCAATAGAACCTAAAAACTACAATAGTTTTTTATACGATTCTACTTTTAAAATCGGCGAAAAACAATGCTTTGCTATTTTAAAAAACATAAATTATTCTCCAATTCAATTATTGGTAAAACGCTATAAAAGAAATAAAACTGCTCGGGCTACGTTAAACTGTTCAGGAGCAACTTTTGGCATTGCTGGACTGGTATGTTTTGCCTATAGCGCATTGAATTCAACTGGCAGAACCGAATCTCCCTATGCAAATGAGCAGCGTAAAAAAAATCAAACGATGGAATTATACGGTAGCTCACTTCTTGGTATATCAGGTATACTTTTTATAAGCACTATTATTCCGAGTGTAAAAAATCATAAAATACTTCATAAAAAAATGGTAGCTGAATACAACTACCATTTAAATACAAGTAATTAATAAAATTACAACAAGTCATTAGCTAAATTAGCTAATTCACTACGCTCACCTTTTTGTAATGTAATGTGCGCGTACAAAGGTTGCCCTTTTACCTTATCAATTAAATAACTTAATCCATTGGACTGCGCATCTAGATATGGTGTATCAATTTGATAAATATCTCCTGTAAAAATAATTTTTGTATTTTCTCCTGCACGGGTAATGATTGTTTTTACTTCATGTGGTGTTAGGTTTTGAGCCTCATCCACAATAAAAAACATATTACTTAAACTACGTCCACGAATAAATGCTAAAGGACAAATCACAATTTTTTCGTTCTCAATCATTTCGCTAATAGCTTTAAACTCCTTATCCTTCTCAGAGAACTGACTTTTGATATATTTTAAATTATCCCATAATGGTTCCATGTAAGGATTTAATTTCGAAGTCACATCTCCAGGCAAATAACCAATATCTTTATTACTTAATGGCACAATTGGACGAGCTAAATAAATTTGGTGATAATTACGTCGTTGTTCTAAAGCGCCAGCTAATGATAGTAATGTTTTTCCTGTACCAGCCACACCTTGAATACTTACTAACCGAATATCAGCATTCATAATGGCATCTAATGCAAAAGATTGTTCTGCGTTTTTAGGAATGATACCATATGATGATGTTTTAGTAACTCGTTTTAATGATTTCGAAGAGTTTTCGAAGCGCGCTAAAACAGAGGCATTGCCGTTTTTTAAAACATAATAATGATTATCCTCTGGCGTTTCTTTCTTTAAAACATCTTTGGCTAAACAACTTCCTTTTTCATAAATCTGATTAATGGTCGTTGGATTTACTTTATCCAAAGTTGTATTGCCAGTATATAATTCATCAACAGTTAAAATTTTCCCTGTTGTATAATCTTCGGCATGTAGGTTTAATGATTTTGCTTTGATACGAAGATTAATATCTTTTGTCACCAAAACCACTTTTCTATCAGGATTTGTATCTGCTGTATATAAGGCAGCATTTAAAATACGATGATCTCCTTTACGTTCTTGAAAAATTTTCTCAGCATCTAACTTAGATGAGTTATGCATTTCAATTTTAAAATGACCATGTGTTTTTCCGTTGATTGGTGTCCATTCTTGCAAAGAATTGTCTCCAGACATATTATCTACATAACGTGTAAATTCTCTAGCTGCAAAGTTCTTAGTGTCATTTCCTTTTTTAAAATTATCTAATTCTTCTAAAACAGTGATAGGAATAACAACATCATGTTCTTGAAAATTTTTAATTGCCGTATGATCATAAATAATCACGGAAGTATCGAGAACAAATATCTTTTTTTCGGTACTTTTTGAAACTGCTTTCTTTGCCATAAAACTTAGATTTTGATTTACTATAAATCTATTTGTTTAAAAGGATAATAGCTAAAAAAACACCAAATAGAAATAAACACTAAATTGTTTAAAGTGTATTTGTTAAATTTTCGGGAGATTTATTGTAGAAATTGATTTATGTATTTTGGTTTATTACATTTACTTCTAGCTAAACTATTAATTATGAAAAAAACATTACTTACAGCTTATATTATTTTATGTGCTTTTGTAGGCTTTTCTCAAAAAGCAAATTCAAAATATGTGGATGGTATCATCTATTTTCAACTAAAGCCTCATGTTAAACAATTTATATATGCTGATGCTGAAGGACGAACAAGCTTAAAGAGTTTTTCATTTTTAGGAGATTTTGTTACAAAGTATGGTGTTACTGAGATTAAAAAATCTTTTTATATGGCAAAGGATGAAGGATTGCTAAGGACATATAAGGTGTTTTTTAATGATATTTATTCTGTTGAAAAATTAATACAGGATTTAGAAAAACAGGGAGTTGTTGAGTATGCAGAGAAATTGCCAATATTTAAATTATCGTATGTTCCTAACGACCAGTATTATAATTACACAACCAATTTTTCTGGCTATACTCTTAACTGGAAATGGCATTTAGATAAAATAAAAGCTTCACTGGCTTGGGATATTTCTACTGGAAGCTCTGCCATTAGAGTGGCTGTAACTGATAATGCTGTTTTTACTTCACATCCAGATCTTCAGAGTAAAATTGTTGCCATGCGCGATGAGGGAGACTCTGATAATGATCCTAATCCACCAGCTACAGCAACTGGCACATTGGCCTATGAGTGGTCTCACGGCACTCATGTTGCAGGGTTAATAGGAGCACAGTCTAATAATTCAATTGGTATAGCTTCAATAGGTTTTAATGTAAGTGTTGTTGCAGTAAAAATTGGAAGAAATAGTGATGGAGCTTTAATTTCTGGATATGAAGGAGTTACTTGGGCTTCTACAACAGGACAGTCGGACGTTATTAATATGAGTTGGGGCGGACCAACAGGAGGAACAACTGCTCAAAACGTTATTAATGCTGCTTATGCGCAAGGTTGTGTTTTAATTGCAGCCGCAGGAAATGATGGATTAAATGGAAATCCAACTTTTTATCCAGCAGCTTTTACTAATGTTATTGCTGTTGGTGCCACTAATAGTGATGATACAAAAGCTGATTTTTCGGAATATGGAACATGGGTTGATGTTTGTGCACCAGGAGGAAATCAACTAATTGGTGGGCAGTATTTTACTCCACTTGTTAGTACAACATTTAACAATACAATAGGATTAAATTCTTTTTATGGTATTCCTAACTCAACCTTTGGCAATGGGAAATACGATGGAATGCAAGGTACAAGTATGGCTTCGCCCATTGTTGCCGGATTAGCTGGTTTGATATTGTCTGTTAATCCAGCCATGACCCAAGCACAGGTACGAAATTGTATTGTTAACACAGCTGATAATATTAATGCACTAAACACATCATTTACTGGTCAGTTTGGTTCGGGTAGAATAAACGCTCAAGCTGCTTTACAGTGCGCACAAAGCAGTGCTAGTGTGGCGCCAACACCCGCGTTTACAGGAAATCCTTTAATCGTTTGCCCTGGAAGTACAATTACTTTCTCTAATCAAACAGTTAGTGCAACCTCTTACACTTGGACATTTCAAGGTGGCACCCCAGCATCTTCAACTTCAACAGCAACGAGTATTAATGTAGTTTATAATACACCTGGAGTTTATAATGTAACACTTACTGCAAGTAATGCCTATGGTTCAAATTCAACTGTTAAAACTGGATATATTACTGTATTAACTAGCGCAACTTTACCATTAGTAGAAGGCTTTCAATCAACAACATTTCCTCCTGTAAATTGGTATCAAGTGGATGCTGGTGGAAATAATATACAGTGGCAACAGTCATCTACCGTAGGATATAATAGCACTAAAAGTGCACTTTTTGATAATTTTAATAATGATGAAACTGGTAGAAGAGATGAGTTAAGAACGTATGTAAATTTAAGTGGATATAGTTCGGCAAAAATGACCTTTTACAGATCTTATGCGCCATTTAGTTCTCCTTATTCCGATACATTGCAAATAGGAATTTCATCGAATTGCGGCTCTTCTATTACTTATCCTTGGTTAAAAGGAGGAGCTCAATTGCAAACAGCTAATGCAACATCTACAAATACTGCATTTTCGCCAACTACTGCGACTCAATGGCAAAAAGATTCAGTAGATCTTACGCCATACATTGGACAAAGCAACGTAATGATTACGTTTATTAATCGAGCTAGCTATGGAAATTCATTATTTTTAGACAATATTAATATTACAGGTGTTGTAGCTACTACCCCTACAGCTGCTATTACATCTGCAAGCACTGGTTGTACAGGCGTTCCAATTACTTTAACAAATGCTAGCACAGGCGGAGCAAGTTCATGGTTATGGACAATGGCAGGAGGAACACCAACCACTGCTACAACTCAAAATACATCAGTTACCTATACAACCGCTGGAGTGAAAACAATTACATTAACTGTGGCGAATGGAACAGGAACAAATACAGTAACCAAAACAATTACAATTACAGCTACGCCTTCTGTAACAGCATCAATTACAAATACTACAATTTGTAGAGGAAGTTCTGTGATAGAAAACTTAACAGGAGCAACAACTTATACATGGTTGCCATCAGGCACAGGTAATTCAAGTACTTTAACGCCAACTGTAACAACTATTTACACAATTACTGGTTCTTCTGGAGGTTGTACCAGTGCTGTTAGAAATGTAACTATAACAGTTACTCCCAATCCTACAGTAAATATATCAGCGTCATCATCAACTATTTGTACAGGGCAAACAGCTTCATTAACCGCGAGCGGAGCAGCAACTTATGCTTGGCTTCCTGGAGCGCTAACAACAACGGTGATCTCTGTAACTCCTACAACCACCACTATCTATACAGTTACAGGTACAACTGCTGGATGTAGCTCTAATAAAACAATTACAGTAAATGTAACAAGTACTCCAACGATTTCTGCATCTATTACAAATACAACAATTTGTAGAGGGACGTCTGTAGTTGTTACAACAACAGGTACTGCTGCTTATACTTGGTTACCATCAGGTTCTGGAAATTCGAGTACTTTAACACCAACTGCAACAACCATATATACTGTTACTGGTAGCAATGGTTCTTGTTTAAGTGCCCCAAAAAGCTTTACCATTAATGTTATACCAACACCTACTACAAATGTTTTACCATCTTCTGCAACAATTTGTGCAGGACAAACAGCTACTTTAACTGCAAGTGGCGCTGCAACTTACGCTTGGTTGCCAGGTGGACAAACAACTACTGTTGTTGCTGTTAGTCCAAATTCAAATACAACATACACAGTAACAGGTTCAACGGGAGGTTGTAGCTCAAATAGAACAATAACAATAAATGTTTCAACAACACCAACTATTACGCCATCAATTACAAATACAACAATTTGCGCAGGATCTGCTGCAGTTGTATCTTTAACAGGAGCGGTAACATATACTTGGTTACCATCAGGTTCAGGAATATCAACTACATTGTCTCCAACTTCACTAACCATATATACTGTTACTGGAGCAAATGGAAGTTGTGTGAGTACTCCTAAAACATTTACAATTAATGTTACTCCAAGTCCTACTGTAAATGCAACAGCCTCATCTTCGTTAATTTGTGCAGGCACGTCATCATCATTAACCGCAACTGGGGCGACAAGCTATACTTGGTCTCCGGCAACAACATTAAGCGCAGCAAATGGAAGTGTGGTAGCTGCTAGCCCAACTATTACAACTACCTACACAGTAATTGGATTGTCTGGAACTTGTTCAAATACTAAAACAATCACGTTAACAGTAAGTACATGTACTGGAATTGAAAATTTAAATCCATTAAATAGTATTTCAGTTTTCCCTAATCCAAGTAATGGTTTATTTACGATTTCAAATTCAATGAATAGTAAAAAATTAGAACTTGTTGTTACAAATGCGATTGGGCAATTAATTATTTCTGAAACAGCATTAGATGCAGCGCAATTACAAATTGATTTAACTAAAATGAGTAAAGGTTTTTACTATTTAAAAGTTAGTACAGATGAAGGTGCTAAATCATTTAAATTGATTTTAGAATAATTAAAACTAAAGACATAAAAAAGCTCTTATGAATTATTCATAAGAGCTTTTTATTTTTTGTTAATTGTCATTAAACGGCATTTAACCTTTCTAAAAATGCATCTTTTTTACGACGAGAAATTTCTAATTGGGTATTATCGCTCATAATCGCATATCCACCGTCTATTTTCAAAAAGCGAGTTACATGATTCATGTTAATTAAATGATGATGATGAATACGAATGAAATCATTAGCTGGTAATAAATCCTCATAATGTTTCAAGCTTGCCGATACCATTAATTTTTTACCACCTGTTAAATGAAAATTTGTATAACTTCCATCTGCTTCGCATCTAATAATATCTTTAATATTTACAATTTCATAAGCATTACCAGTTGGTAGCGTAATTTTATTGTAGTTATCATCTGCACGTTTTAAATTTTGAATTAAAAACTGCAAATTATCCATGCTTGGCATATTTGATGATCTTTTTTCAATTAGTCTATTGATAGCCAATTTTAGTTCCTCAATATCTATTGGTTTTAATAAATAATCGCAAGCACTATATTTAATTGCTTTTAAAGCATGTTTATCAGTTGCTGTAGTGAAAATGATGTCAAATTTGGATCCTTGTACTTTTTCTAACACATCAAATCCTGTTCCGTCTGGCATACTAATATCTAAAAACAATAAGTTTGGCTTTAGGTTTTGAATTAATACAACACCCTCGGCTACATTTTTTCCTAATCCCAAAATAGTAATTTGAGGAAAATTGTTTTTTAGTAAATCGGCCAACATTTCTCGGCTCTTTTTTTCGTCTTCTATAATAACTGCTTTCATGTGGTTTAGTTTTTAAACGCAAAGGCCACCATGTTTTTTCAAAGGGCGCAAAGAGTATGGGTTAAATTTAATATTAGTTTTTCGTCTTTTCTTATTTAACATAAGGTATAAATAAATCTACTTGTGTTCCTATTGCTTCGTTTTTATCGTCATACAAATCTATAATATTTACATTTAAATTTGATTGATGCAATGTATTTAAAATACGAACTCTATCTTTTGTAATTTTCATCCCCAGTGATTTATGTCGAGCGGCTGGTTGCAGGCTTTGTATTGCCCTTGATTTTTCTCTTCCAATTCCATCATCAGCAATTGATATTTTTATAAACTGATTAACCACTTTAATATTGATGCTTATTTGTCCGTTTCCTTCTTTAGGATTAATGCCATGTAAAATAGCATTTTCTAAGTAGGGTTGGATTAGCATTGGTGGTATTTCGTCATAGTCGCCATCAATTGATGCATCGACATTAATTATATAGTCAAATTTATTTTCAAACCGCATTTTTTCGAGTTCTAAATACAATCTTAGAGCTTCAAGATCTTCGTTAATTGTTACAGTTGGCTTTTCTGAATTATTTAAAATGATACGAATAAGTTTTGCAAACTTGTTTAAATACTTAACAGCTTCATCACCTTTACTATTTAAAATATAATGTTGAATAGAATTTAATGAGTTAAACACAAAATGTGGATTCATTTGGGCTCGTAATGCTTTTAGCTCCGCTTTCGAAATCTCAACTTGTTGTTCAAATTCAGCTTGTTGTTTATTTCTTACTTGCCTTACTCTAATTCTAAATATGGCTATAACAATTCCTGAAATGGACATAATTATTAAAACAATAAACCACCAAGTTTTATAAAAAGGGGATTTTATAATAAACGAGAAAGTTGCTGGTTCAACATTCCATATCCCTTCATTATTACAACTTTTAACTTTAAATGTATACTTACCTGGTGGTAAATTATCATACTTCGTGTAGTTTATGTCTGAGGAAGGGCTCCAATCTTTATCATAATTTTCGAGTTTATATGTATAAAGCACTTTTTCGGGGGCAGTTAAACATATACCATCAAAGTAAAAACTAATATTGTTTAAATCGTATGGCAATACAGATCCATTAGCAAGTAGTGTATCTGAATATGCCAATTTAATATTCGTGATAGAGGTTTTCGATAAATTATCGTTTTCAATAAATTCTTTTGGCGAATATTTAATTAATCCATTAACAGTTCCAAACCATATACTACTATCTAAATCTTCATAAATTCCGTGAGAGTTAGATTCAACTCCTGTAAATCCATCATTTTTGCCATATTTTAAAATATCAATGTAATCGTATTGTAATTTCTTAACATCAATTCTATTTATACCCTGGTTTGTGCCTGCCCACAAATATTTATTATCCTTAGTGATGCTTATAGCATAAACTAATTCTGAGCTCAAGCCTTCTTTTTCTGAAATTAATTTATACGTATGCCTTTCGGGATTAAACATCATTACGCCATTTAAAGTAGCAGCGTATAAATTACCGTAATTATCTTTACATAAATCTAATGCAGTTGAAATAGGTTCTGGAGAGGAAATAGTTTGTCTAATAAACTGATTTCCTTCTAATTTAAAAAGCCCTTCCAAATATGTGCCTGTCCAAATAGTTCCTTTATTATCTTCAATTACACTCCAAACAGCATACCCTTCTTTCTCGGCAGTTTTTATAGGCAATTTGTAATATGTAATGACAAAAGAATTTCCACTTTTTTTCATAGAACACAAGCCATTTTGTCCACCTACCCAAATTAAACCTTTACTATCCTTATAAAAACAATTAATTGGAGCTTCTTGTTTAAATAAATTACTAAGAGAAAGGTTTTCAATTTTTTCATTTTTTAAAATTGATATTCCTTTATCTGAACCAAACCAAACCGCCCCATCATCTAAGGGTAAAACTGCTGCCACTTTATTATCTAATAATCCTTGCTTAACCGAATAATTTTTAAAAAAGCCATTCGAAAATTTAAATACGCCATTGTTTTCTGTTCCAAACCATAAATTTTGATTCGCATCTCGAGTAATTTGATAAATGAAGGCATTGCCTAAGCCATAGCCATTTTGTCGATCATAAACTGTAAACCCTTTACCTCTAAATTTATATAAACCACTATGAGTTCCGATCCATAAATTTTCTTCATAATCTATTAATAAGGAACGAATATGATTAGAGTTGTTATCAAAACCAATTGTATAATAAGAAAAATCAGAACCATTAAAGCTTATTAAGCCCGATTTTGAGCCAATCCAAACTGTACCATTTTTTTGACATAATACGCTTGTAATTTGTTCATCAATTAACCCGTTATTTACATGAAACACATTTTTTGTATGTTTTTTTAAATCTAAAATATATAATCCGTTATCAGAACCCACATACAATTTAGTTTGATTTTTGCATAATGAAAATGAACTAATATTTACGCTATCTAAAATGACGTTGAACTTTTTTGTATTTGTGTCTTGCAAATACAAGCCATTATTCGTTCCAACAAAAACACCGTATTGTTGAGAATATAACAAACATGTAATATTATAATCTTTAAAAAATGGAACTTGTATTACTTTTTTTCCATCCCAAATACATAGTCCTTTACTAGTTCCTGCCCATAAGCCAATACGAGGATCTAAACAAAAACTTGTTACATGATTAGATGGCAAGCCATCTTTAACATAGTAATTGCTAACTTGGTTTTTTACCTTATCAATAACACTTAATCCATTAATAGTTCCTACGGTAACTAAATGAAATTGATCTTCGATAATTGCATTTACATAATGATTTGCTAACCCGTTTTTTGGCGAATAATTTTGAAATACATGTCCGTTGAATTTACTAGCACCGCCATATCCTCCGCTCCACAAATAGCCTTTACTATCTTGATACATAGCAAAAATTTGCACATAAGGCAAACCGCTTTCTACCGAATAATTTTTGAAATTATATTGTTGCGCTACATGTTTTAATGGCATTAAAAACAAGAGTCCAAAAACGAACATATAATTGAAAAGTATTTTGGAATAGTGTTTCATAAACTGGTATTACTAAAGTACAGATTAATCGTTAGTTTGCCTACATCTTTTTGTAAGTGGTACGATTTTGCTAATAACTGGACAAACATTTAATTTAGTTTAACTAGATTATAATTCTGTTATATTGCTTTATATTACAGAAGAACTTTTATATCTTACATGGTTTAAAATTAGTTAGATAAATCATAAGATGTTAAACTAGCTGATAATCAATATATTATTTAGTAAAATTTATCATTTATGAACGTGTATTTTTTGTACTTTCGTTAGCTTAAATTCAAAATACATTATGTTAACTTTCCTGAAGAAATTTTTTGGTACTAAATCAGAAAAAGATATTAAATCCATTCAACCACTAGTTGATCAAACATTAGAAATTTATCCGTCATTAGCTAAATTATCAAACGATGAATTACGCGCAAGAGTTAGCGCGCTAAAACAAAAAATTCAAGATGCCATAAAAACAGAACAAACAGAAATTAACGATATCAAAGCTCGTATTGAAAAAGATTTCAATATGGATATTGACACTAAGGAAGCTCTGTATAAAGAAGTTGATGAATTTGAAAAAGAAATCACAAAAAAAATTGAAGATGTATTAAACGAGATATTACCTGAAGCATACGCCATTTTAAAAGATACGTCTCGTCGTTTTTCAGAGAGCGAGGAAATTATTGTAACAGCTAATGAATTTGATACAACATTATCTAAAACTCACAAAAACATTGAGATTCGTGGAAATCAAGCGGCATGGAAAAATAAATGGATTGCAGCAGGAACTGAAGTTCTTTGGAACATGGTTCACTACGATGTTCAATTAATTGGTGGTACTGTTTTACATCAGGGAAAAATCTCCGAGATGGCAACTGGAGAAGGTAAAACTTTAGTTTCTACATTACCCGTTTTCTTAAATGCTTTATCAGGAAGAGGAGTTCACGTGGTAACTGTAAATAACTATTTAGCTAAACGTGATAGCGAGTGGAACGCACCTCTATTTCAATTCCATGGATTAAGTGTAGATTGTATTGACAAACATGATCCAAATACTGAAGAACGTCGCCAAGCTTATTTAGCAGATATTACATACGGAACTAATAACGAATTTGGTTTTGATTATTTACGTGATAATATGGCTCGTGAATTATCAGACTTGGTGCAACGTAAACATAATTTTGCAATTGTAGATGAGGTCGATTCAGTTTTAATTGATGATGCTCGTACACCATTAATTATCTCTGGTCCAACACCTACTGGTGATAAGCATGAGTTCATGGAATTTAAACCTCGCGTAGAAAAATTATTAGCAGCTCAAAAAGCAGCAGTGCAAGTTTTCTTAACAGACGCAAAACGTTTATTTGCTGAAGGAAATGAAAAAGAAGCTGGCATCCCTTTATTAAGAGCGTACAGAGGTTTGCCGAAAAACGGTGCTTTAATTAAATATTTAAGTGAGCCAGGTGTAAAAGCTTTATTGCAAAAAACAGAAAACTATTATATGCAAGACCAACAAAAGGAAATGCATAAAATAGATGTAGAATTGTATTTTGTTATTGACGAAAAAAATAATTCAGTTGATATGACTGAAAAAGGTATTGATTTAATTACAGGTACAACCGACGATCCGCATTTCTTTGTGATTCCAAATGTTGGCGGAGAAATAGCCGACTTAGAAAAGAAAACATTCGAAGATCCTAAAGAAAAAATATTATTAAAAGAATCTTTAATGCGCGATTTTAGCGTGAAGAGTGAGCGTATTCACACCGTAAATCAATTATTAAAAGCCTACTCTTTATTTGAAATAGACCAAGAATATGTGATTGCTGATGGACAAATTAAAATTGTAGATGAGCAAACGGGTCGTATCATGGAAGGTCGTCGTTATAGCGACGGATTGCACCAAGCTTTAGAAGCGAAAGAAAATGTGAAAATTGAAGCGGCTACTCAAACTTACGCTACTATTACATTACAGAACTATTTCCGTATGTATAATAAGTTAGCGGGTATGACTGGTACTGCCGAAACGGAAGCAAATGAGTTTTGGGATATTTACAAATTAGACGTCGTTGTTATTCCAACAAATCGTGCTATTTCTCGTAAAGATGAACAAGATTTAGTTTATAAAACGAAACGTGAAAAATATAATGCAGTCATTGAAGCAACTGCAAAATTAGTTGCTGAAGGTCGCCCTGTATTAATTGGTACAACTACCGTTGATATTTCTGAACTATTAAGCCGCATGCTTAAATTAAGAAACATTAAACACAATGTATTAAATGCTAAATTACACCAAAAAGAAGCCGACATTGTTGCTGAAGCAGGACAAGCAGGTACTGTTACTATTGCAACTAACATGGCAGGTCGTGGTACCGATATTAAATTAGGCGCTGGTGTTAAAGACGCTGGAGGTTTAGCTATTATTGGTACAGAGCGTCATGAGTCTCGTCGTGTAGACAGACAATTACGTGGTCGTGCAGGACGTCAAGGAGATCCAGGAAGTTCCCAATTCTTTGTTTCTTTAGAAGACAACTTAATGCGTTTATTTGGTAGCGAGCGTATAGCTAGTTTAATGGATAGAATGGGTTTACAAGAGGGTGAGGTTATTCAACACTCTATGATTTCTAAATCGATTGAACGTGCTCAAAAGAAAGTTGAAGAAAATCATTTTGGTACTCGTAAGCGTTTAATTGAATATGATGATGTGATGAATGCGCAACGTGATGTTGTTTACAAACGTCGTCGTAATGCCTTAAATGGAGATAGAATTAGCATTGATATCGCTAATATGATTTATGAAGTAGCAGAAAGCATTGTTGCTGAATACCATGTATTAAAAGATTACGAAGGATTTACATTTGAATGCATTAAGAATTTCGGTATTGAATCTCCATTCGATGAAAAAGAATTTAAATCAGGAAAAGAAGACGATTTAATTCAAAAATTATTTGAAGCAGGTGAAAATCATTACCGTGTTAAATCATCTGAAATAGCTGAAATGGCTTTCCCTGTTGTTAGAGATGTATATACAAATCCAAATAACAACTTTGAAAATATTGTAACACCTTTTACAGATGGTGTAAGAGGAATTCAAGTCATGGCTAACTTAAAAAAATCATTTGAAACAAATGGTAGAGAACTAGTTTCTGTGTTTGAAAAAACAGTTATTCTAGCCATGATAGATGATTCTTGGAAAGAGCATTTGCGTGAAATGGATGATTTAAAACAATCAGTTCAAAATGCTTCTTTAGAGCAAAAAGATCCTTTAGTTGTTTATAAACTTGAGTCATTTAACTTATTCAGAGAAATGATTGCTAAAACAAGCAAGGATATTATTTCTTTCTTAATGAAAGGTGGTTTACCAATTGAAGAAAGTAATAATGACAAACCAAAACTTCAAAAAGCTCAATTTACTCAAGAGCCAGTTCAACAAAGACCAAAAGAAAAATTAGTTGAGAGTAGAAGTGAAGAAGAGGCTCAAGAACAACAAGAACAACAAAAACCTAAACAGCAACCTATAAGAGTTGAACAAAAAATAGGAAGAAATGATCCTTGCCCTTGTGGTAGTGGTAAAAAATACAAAAGCTGCCATGGAGTTGGAGTTGCCTAGTTTACATTAAAAGATTAGTAAAGCCCGTTATCACAGTTAACGGGCTTTTTTTATGCAAAAAAATGATTTTTTCAAAAAAATCTTACATTAAAATGCATTTAACTATTTGATTTTCATTTCTTTAAAACATGTAAGAAATCAAAAAAGAGCCACACTGTTAAAAACATGTTAATAATTGTTGTATTTTTATAATTTTATAACACATTTTATATATTAGTTATGAGGTTAAAACTATTTTTATCCGTTTTATTATTTTGTGCATTTGTCAAAGCTCAAAACAACACAGAATTAAAAGATTTTATTAATAAAAACAATGTTGCTATTCGTACTTGTCAAAAGAACATGGTTCGTGAGAGTAATAGCGCACATGCTATTGAATTTAAATCTATTATAAAAAACCAACTAGCTGCAGTAAAACTTTATAACAGCGATAAAAAAGCAAGTTATTATTTCGCATTTTCAGCAAGAGTAGAATCATTAAATTTCTTAAAAAAACATTCTCAGGGTTCAACCGAGTATTTTGAAATAACTGATTTAGAAGAAAAAATCGAAAAATCTTCTTCTTTAGATTTATCAAAAGTGCTCTCTTCTGATGAACTTAAAACAATAGAAGACTTAGATGTTATGAATACTCAAGGTCTTAAAAACACTATTCTAATTATTGATTAATTTTCATGAAATAGTTATATCAATTTGTAATGAAAATAATCTACAATATATCTGTGCCTAACAAAATGCGAGTTATCACAACTAAAAACAATAAATTATTATATATGAATTTTTTTATTAAATCTCTTCAGGTATTTTTACTTGTTTTGTTTACTCAACAGGTGTCATTTTCTCAAACCTGTCCAACATCTAGCATCAGTGCTGGGTCTAACACGACTATATGCAGAGGTAATTGCGCTAGTTTAGCAGCAACAATTGCAACATTAAACACAACATCTTCATATAGTGTAGCAGCTACGCCATATACTCCTTTTCCATATGGAGTTGGAACGACTGCTATTCCTAACGTAGATGATGTTTGGAGTGGAGTCATACCAATTGGTTTTAATTTTTGTTATTTTGGAAATACATTCAATCAGTTATTAATAGGAAGTAATGGAGAAATTACTTTTAATATAGCTGTAGCTAATGGTGGAGAAAATTATCAAGTAACAAATGTTTTGCCCAATTTAACAGAGCATCAGCCAAATACAATTTGCGGAGCCTATAGAGATATTGATCCGTCGGTAGGCGTTGGGTCAACAGTAACCTATACAACCACAGGCACCGCTCCATGTCGAAGATTTATTGCAAATTGGACAACGGTTCCATTATACAGTTGTAATACTACAACGGTTACTTTTCAAATTGTTTTATATGAAAAATCAAATATCATTGATGTTTATATTCAAAGTAATCCTGGAACTTGTGCTTGGCAAGGTGGTGCAGGATTAATTGGAATTCAAAATGCTGCCGGTAATGTTGCAGTAGCTCCTCCAGGGAGAAATGTTTTAACTCCATGGACTGCAACCAATGAAGCTTGGCGTTTTACACCAACAGGTGCGCCAACATTTACTGTAAATTGGGCTGGCCCTAGCGGATTTACCGCAACAGGTTTAACTGCATCGCCTTGCCCAACTGTAACTAGTACCTATACAGCTACCTTAAGAGAAGCAAATTGTGGGGCAGGTGTATCTACATATACAAGTGCTGTTCAAGTATCCGTTACCCCAACTCCAACTATAATAGCTACAGCTTCTCCAACAAGCATTTGCCGTGGCTCATCATCAATCTTAACCGCATCTGGCGCCACAACATATACTTGGTTGCCTGGTTCTATTACAGGTGCTTCTATTTCTGTTACATCAACAGCAACAACAATTTACACTGTAACAGGAACAAATGCATCAGGATGTACTGGCACTAGAACAGTTAATCTAATTGTTAGGCCTACTCCAACAATAACCGCAGTTAGTAATCCAACTTCCATTTGTTCTGGCAATAGTGCGACATTAACTAGCGCGGGAGCCGCAACTTATACTTGGAGTCCTGGTGCGGTAACAGGTGCAACAACTGTTGTATCACCAACAGTAACAACTACTTATACTGTTACAGGTACTAATTTAGTTGGATGTACAAATACTCGAACTGTTAGTTTATCGGTTACTAATCTCAGTCTTACAGCATCCGCTAGTCCAACTGTTATTTGTAACGGAGGCACCTCTACTTTAACTGCTAGTGGAGCAACAAGCTATACCTGGAATCCAGGCGGAACAACAGGAGCATCAGTTGCAGTTACCCCAACAACTACTACAGTTTATACGGTTACGGGAAGAACAGGGGCTTGTACAACTACTCGAACATTAACTATTAATGTAGGCGTTACTCCCACTATAACAGCATCTTCTACTCCTACAACTATTTGTATTGGATCAACGGCTACACTATCAGCTTTAGGAGCATCTACATACACTTGGAATCCAGGATCATTAACAGGATCGAGTGTTGCAATAACTGTAACTGCTAATATAACATACACTGTTACAGGTACAAATGCCTCTGGGTGTACTACTACCTTGTCTTTTCCATTAAATGCTAAATCAAGCCCAACAATTGTAGCGACCGCAAGTCCTTCTTTAATATGTAGAGGAAGTTCATCAACATTAACTGCTTCAGGTGGAACTACTTACACTTGGAGCCCTGGAGCTTTAACTGGAGCAACTGTTGCAGTATCGCCAACTGTAACAACCGTTTATTCTATTACATCAGCAAATTCATCTGGTTGCACCAGTACTAGAACTATTTCAGTAGCAGTCTCTAACCCAACAATTAACGCGGTGGCCAGTCCAACAACAGTATGTGCAGGAAGTTCTTCAACATTAACGGGCACAGGTGCTTCAACTTATACATGGAATCCAGGTGCTATATCAGGAACAACTGTTGCAGTAACTCCAACAGCAACTACTATATATACTGTTGTTGGAACAACTACTTTAGGTTGTACAGCAACTAGAACTTTAAATTTAACGGTAACTCCTAACCCTACAGTCAATGCAACAGCAAGTCCTACAGCTGTTTGTGCTGGCTCCTCTGCAACCTTAACAGGAGGTGGTGCAACTACTTATACATGGAATCCAGGAGCTT
>JBIICN010000088.1:0-8815 GCA_044238845.1 Bacteroidia bacterium | reverse complement strand
ACTAAGAGTTAATAAAGATGAATGTTTTAGAAAATCTCGTCTATTCATTTTACTTAATTTAAAATCAAAAAATACTTAAGCCCTTCAGAAATAGTTTACAACAATCGGTTTAAAATCTCTCCAAATCTATAGATATCTTCAAATGAATTATACATCGGCACAGGAGCACAACGAATCACGTTAGGCTCTCTCCAATCTGGTATCACGCCGTTTTCAATTAATTTATTGTATAACGCCTTTCCTTGTCCATGAGCAACGATACTAAGTTGACAACCTCTATTTTCTTTTGGTGTAATAATTTCTAAGCAATTATTTTTTTGCTTATTTATTTCTCCCACAACAAATTCTAAATACTCCGTTAATACTTTGCTTTTTTCAAGTAACTTATCCATGCCCACTTCATCAAACATGTCTAAAGATGCTTTATAAGCAGCCATTGATAAAATTGGCGCATTGCTTAATTGCCAACGTTCAACCGATTGAATAGGAACAAATTCTCTATCCATTTTAAAACGACTAGCTTTATCATGTCCCCACCAACCTGCAAATAATGGAAGGTCAGTATTCTTGTGATGTTTTTCATGAACAAATGCACCCGCTACACAACCAGGGCCTCCATTTAAATATTTGTAAGAACACCAAGCAGCAAAATCAACATTCCAATCGTGTAGTTCTAATTTTAAATTACCTGCACCATGAGCTAAATCAAAACCTACAACCGCTCCAACCTTATGACCAGCTTCTACAATAGCTTTCATATCAAATACTTGTCCGCTAAAGTAATTCACGCCTCCAATCATAATGAGTGCTAATGAATCTTTATTATCCTCAATGGCTTTGTAAATATCTTCATGTCTTACTTCGTATTCTCCTTCGCGGGGAGCAATTTCAATTAAGGCCTCATCAATATTATACCCATGAAATTTTACTTGTGATTGTAAAGCATATTGATCACTTGGAAATGCTTTTGCTTCGCATAATATTTTATAACGTTGTTTGGTTGGGCGATAAAATGAAACCATCAATAAATGTAAGTTCACTGTTAATTGGTTCATCACAACAACTTCGCTAGGTAAAGCACCAACAATTTTTGCTGTTTTATCAGTTAAAAATTCATGATAATTCATCCAAGGATTTTTGGCTAAAAAGTGACCTTCTACACCATAAGTAGCCCAATCGTTTAGTTCTTGTTGTAAATAATCTTTAGTGGTTTTTGGTTGTAAGCCTAGTGAGTTACCAGTAAAATAAACCATATCATGACCTTCGTGTTGAGGAATGTAAAATTTACTTCTATATGAGTGTAACGGATCTTGAGAATCTAATTGTTTTGCAAATTCAAGGGTGTTCGAAAAAGTTGTCATAGTTTGTAGAATAAAAACAGGCTAAATTTAATAATAAATTATAATCTTTATCTTTGAAAAAGTGACTTTACTCAATAACATACAATTATTAAAAAAACTTAGTCTACAAAAGCTATTAAATGCTTTTAAAGTTTGGGTTAGTTATCATGTTTCAAAAAGTACTAAAAAGCCCTTGTCAATAGGTTTGCCTATAAGCATGGCCATTGAACCAACAACGAGTTGTAATTTAAGGTGCCCAGAATGTCCAAGCGGACTTCGCCAATTTTCTAGACCAATTGGGATGCTAGAACCGGCGTTTTTCAAAAAGACCATTGATGATGTTTATAAAGAATTAATTTACTTGACTTTTTATTTTCAAGGAGAGCCGTATTTAAATCCTAATTTTTTGGATATGGTAAGATATGCCTCAGATAAAGGAATTTACACATCGACATCAACCAATGCTCATTATTTAAATAAAGAGCAAGCAAAAAAAACAGTAGAAAGTAAATTAGATCGATTAATTATATCGATTGATGGCACAACTCAAGAAACATATGAACAGTATAGGATTGGGGGTGTTTTACAAAAAGTAATTGACGGGACGAGAAACATTATTGAATCCAAAAAGGAACTAAGATCAAATACGCCACATATAGTTTTTCAATTTTTGGTAGTAAAACCAAACGAACATCAGTTAGAAGATGTTAAAAAATTAGCGAATGAATTAGGAGTCAATGAAGTGGTTTTTAAAACCGCTCAAGTCTATGATTTTGAAAAAGGAAATCCTTTGATTCCAGAAAATATTAAGTACAGTCGCTACAAAAAAAATGCAGATGGAACTTTTTCCATTAAAAATAAGTTATTGAATCAATGTTGGAGGATGTGGAGTAGTTGTGTGATTACTTGGGATGGTAAGGTTGTGCCTTGTTGTTTTGATAAGGATGCAAAACATCAATTGGGAGATCTTAAACGAGAAGAGTTTAGTGAATTATGGAATTCATCAAAATATCAAGAATTCCGGCATTCTATTTTAAAATCTCGCCAAGAGATTGATATTTGTAAAAACTGTAGCGAAGGAACAAAGGTTTGGGGCTGATCTTTTTAATAAATTTTCAATGATTAGTTAATTTTTGAGATGGTGTTATTTACATAATCAGTTAAATAACAAAAATAAAAGTAATCATATTACATTTAGCGATTCAATAAAAAAGATAAACTACATGAAAAGAATAATTACACTTTTTTACTTACTCTCAGTTTTCGGTTTAAGAGCTCAAAAGAACCTTCCAGATGCTTTGAGTCTACCTCTAAATAAATTGGCTATAAAATCAAACACAAATGTTGATTTTATTGATAGATCCAAGCAAATTGTGCTTCCAGAGGACGGAATGTTTTTATATAGCAGTTTAGATAATGGTGGCGATTATAGTATTGGCTATACTTCTAACGAAAACTATGTCGTTACAATATCCAACCCATCTAATCAAAAAGTAAGAATCAGAATGGATTATATTATTATGGCGGATAAAGATGACGTTCTTCGCTTTTTTGATGGCCCAGATACTTTGCACCCACTAATGGCTTCATATAATCATGTTGTTCTTAATAATGAATTGATTGTATCTCATTCAAAGAACATTACAATTTCATTTAAGTCAAATGCTAGCTCTGTCAGCAAGGGCTTTCGATTAAGAGTTGATCAAGCAAATTTAAAAGGGTATGCTTTATCAAATGTTACAGCATGTCTAAATAGTACCCCAGCTGCTGATGCCTGTGTAAATGCTCCTTTAATTTGTAATTTAAATGGATACTGTGGAAATACTAGCGGGCAGTATACAGCTGATAATACAGGTTTGCAAAATCAAGGTTTTTGTGGAAGTATTGAGAATAATTCATGGTTGAGTTTCATTGCAAGTTCTTCTTCAGCTCAGTTCGAATTCATATCAGCTGGTTGCCAATCAACTAGCTCCGGTATTCAGGCTTTAATATATGCCTCTACAAATTGTAGTAATTTTAGTCAAGTATCGAACTGTGTTTCTCAAGGTAGTTCTTCAGGTTCTTTTACAATTACTACAAATACACCCCTAGTGATTGGTACAAAGTATTATATTATGGTTGATGGTTATGGAGGAAATGTATGTAATTACTCTGTTACTGCTCAAAGTGGAGTTGCAACTAATCCTCAAATTACGGCTAATCCTACTCAAATTTGTCCAGGCTCTGTAACTCAATTAGGTAGTAGTATTGCCAGCTCAAGTTACAGTTGGACATCTAGTGATGGTGCAATTTTGCCAAATACGGCTACGATTTCTGTTTCACCCACTTTGACAACAACCTATACGTTAGAAGTTGGTCCTTCAGGATGCTCACCCACAGGTGGAACTGCTGTTCAAACTATTACTGTAACTAATACTCTACCTCCGCCAACTGTTTCGGCTCCTAATGGTTGTGCAGGAAACGCTATAACACTATCATCCTTGACTAATGGGGGTATATACAGTTGGTCTGGGCCTAATAGCTTTACTTCTACAGTTCAAAACCCAATCATAAATAATTTTGGAACCTTAAATGCGGGCACATATTCGTTAATTATTTCCTATGGCCCAGGTTGCGCTACATTACCAGGTACGGTGAATCTTAATGTTTTGCCATCGCCTACAGTTAATTTAACTTTATCTCCATCAGCGGCAGTTTGTGCAGGAACTTCAATAACATTTACCGCTTCTGGTGGTACAGGTGCTAATCCTTACAGTTGGAATTGGATCACTGCGCAGGCTACTGGTACAGTTCAAACATGTGTGGCTAATCCTCTTTGGATAAGCCCTATACTTGAACCAATTACGGGGCCACAATTTATATGTACTAATAATCCATTTCCAGGAACTAATGCTGGAGCCTCTGCTACTGTTATTCCAAATCAAAGTACGCAAGTTTGTGTTTCTGCTACGGAGAATGGATGTACAAGTCAAGCATGTCAAAACATCACTGTTTTATCAAATACTACTCTTAGTGTTTCACCTTCAGTTACAACCTGTCCAGCGCAAGCAGTAACTTTGTCAGGATATGGTGCAAGTAGTTATACATGGTCTCCTTCTGTTGATTTAAGTTCTGCAATTGGAGCCACTGTTACTGCTAATCCTTCAGTAACTACAACATATACTGTAACCGGACCGGGTTGTGGAGCAACAATATTGACTAATACTGTGCAAGTTGTTGTTAATAATATTACGCCTGTTATTGGAGGCATACAAACACCAACTTTAGTTTGTCCAAACCAAACCGATGTTCATTTATTAGTAAATAACCTTGCAGGAACTACTTACAATTGGACTTTGCCTCCAGGAGCGGTTATAACATCTACAGCATCTAATGTTTCAGACATTACTATAAATTATGGCTCTAATGCTGGTACTTTCACTGCAGCCGTTACAGCAACAAATACATGCGGATCAACAACAGAAACAATTACGATACAGGTTACACAAATTGTAGTAGCATCAACTGCTAACCCTACCTCTTTTTGCGCCCCAGGATCTTCTACTATTACTGTTTCGGGAGCATATTGGTATGACATACAGCCTACTAATGGTTTAGCTGTTTCTAGTGGAACAATGACAACTTTTGTTGCTACGCCAACTGTTTCAACAACCTATACGATTACAGGGAATCAAGGAGCATGTATTAATAGTACAGTTGTTACTATAAATGTTGGTAGTGGAGCAGGATCTCTTAACGTTTCGTCTACAACATCTACCTGTCCTACTGGGTCTGTGGTTCTAACTGCTAGCGGAAGTACAGGAACCTACACATGGTCACCAGTTACTGGTATTATTGGCTCTGCAAATAATTCAACTGTTGCTGTAAATCCTTCGGCAACTACTGTTTATACAGTTACAGCACCAGGTTGCACAGGAGTCGTTAGTAATACTGTTCAGGTCATAATTGTTAATCCTAATCCAGTCGCTACAGCGAATCAGACAACAATTTGTTCAGGAAATTCTTCAACATTAACTGCCTCTGGCGCAAATACATATTCTTGGTTGCCAAATACTGGTTTAAGTGTAACCAATGGTTCAATAACTGTTGCTTCTCCAACTCTTTCGACTACATATACTGTTACTGGTTTTATAGGCTCCTGCTCAAATACAACTACAGTTAGTATTGCAGTAATAAATACACCGGTTTATACAGTTACAGCCAATTCCAGTTCTATTTGTCCTGGACAAAATGCCGTATTAACAGCTACTGCAAATGGAGTATCGTCTTACAATTGGAATACATCGTCTAATCAAAATCCCTTAACAGTGAGTCCTAGTGTAACAACTACTTATTCAGTAACAGATAATTCTAGTTGCCCGGGTCAAGGCTTTATAACAATTACAGTTAATCCAATTCCATCTGTTTCAGTTAATTCAGCTACAATTTGTGCAAATCAAACAACTACTTTAATAGCATCAGGCACTGCTACATCTTATACATGGAACACCGGAGCTTTACAAAACACGATTACTGTTTCTCCTAGTTCATCATCAATATACACTGTTGCAGGATCAAATGCATTTGGATGTGTTAAGTCGCAAACTGCTAGTGTATTTGTAAATAATCCTGTTGCGAGTTTTTCTGGAATGCCAAATGGTACCGAAACAATTGAAACTATTTTAACGCTTCAAAATACTAGCACAGGCGCAAGCAGCTTTGCATGGGAAACTTGCTTAGGTGCAATTTCTACCGCATTTGTAATACAATTACCTTTAGTTGATATAGGAGTTTGCTGTGTAAAATTATATGCTTTTGATGGCGTATGTGTTGACTCAACTGAAAAATGCGTTAACGTTGTTCCAAAAGCAAGATTAATTGTACCAAATGTATTTACACCAAATGGTGATGGAAAGAATGATATTTTTACATTAGATGCTGCTGGTATTGGAGAAATTACTGCGTTGATATATGATCGTTGGGGATTAAAGATGTTTGAAACAACAACAACAGGAAATATTAAATGGGATGGCAAAACCAAAAATGGAGCTATGGTAACTGATGGCACTTATTTTTATATGATTAAGGCTACAGGTATAGATGGTGAAGTTTATGATTTAAAAGGAACAGTAAATGTTTTTCAATAGCAATTAAAGTAAAATTAAAAGCCCTCAGTAGTTTTTTACTGAGGGCTTTTTTTTATGAAAAATTCTAAAGTATATCTGCTACCGTGAAAGTGCTACCGCCAACAAAAATTAAATCATTAGACTTTGCTAGTTTTTTTGCTTTATCTAAAGCTTCCATAACTGTTTTATATGTTTTGCCTTCTAAGCCTGCTTTTTTTGCTAATGCTGTTAATTCTTTTTCATCTAATGCTCTTGGAATTGTTGCTTTACAAAAGTAGTAAGTCGCCTCTTTAGGCAAGAGTTTTAAAATTTTAGAAATGTCTTTATCATTTACTACCCCTAAAACAAAGTGAAGTTTTTTATAATCGTATCGTTTTAAATTTTCTAATACTTCTTTTATACCGTCTTCATTATGCCCGGTGTCAGCTATAACTAAAGGTTTTTCTTGAATGATTTGCCATCTACCTTGTAGTCCAGTTATTTTTTGAACTTGTTGAAGGGCACTGGTAACCATTTCATCTTCTATTAAAAAACCTTTTTCTTTTAAATTTTCTATGGTATTTAAAACTCCCATTAAATTTTTTATTTGATAATTACCTTGTAAATCAAGGTTGTAAAGATGTTTCGTGTTTGTTTTTTTGTGAAGTAATTCAATATTTAATAATTGATTTTCGTGTTTAAAAGAAATCACTTTATAATTTTTATCAGCAAATTCAATCGGAGCTTTTAATTCTTTAGCCGCATTATTAAAAACAGAAATCACTTCTAATTGAGTTTGGCTAATAGTAACTGGTACTTTTGATTTTATGATGCCAGCTTTTTCTGTAGCAATTTTAGGAAGAGTATCTCCTAATAAATTCATATGATCAAAACCAATATTAGTTATTAAACATGTTACAGGATTAACTACATTGGTTGAATCTAATCTTCCTCCTAATCCAACTTCTAAGATAACCACATCAACTTCCTGTTGAGTAAAATAATGAAAAGCTAAACCAACTGTCCATTCAAAAAACGAAGGTTCAATTTTTTCAAATACATTTTTGTAATCTTCAACAAATTTTACAACATCTGTTTTTGGAATCATCTTTCCATTAATCTTGATTCGTTCCCTAAAATCAACTAAATGAGGAGAGGTATATAAACCAGTTTTGTATCCTGCTTGTTGTAAAACAGCAGCCAACATGTGAGACGAAGATCCTTTTCCATTGGTTCCAGCTACATGCACACATTTTAATTTTTTTTCGGGATTGCCTAAAGCGTTACAAATAGCAATGGTATTGTCTAAATTTGATTTGTATGCTGCTGCACCCACACGCTGGTACATGGGTAATTTTGAAAATAAATAATCTAATGTTTGAGGATAAGTCATGCCTTAATATGTTTTAAAGTATTATGACTTTGAATATAGGACATGATTTAGAAGCTAAATGTAATTGTAATAGTACCTTTTTGTTCTTCAAACTCGCCACTCACATTAAATGTAGTAGCTAAAGCCGCTTGGCGTGCTTTTGCTTTAAGCATAGGGCTACTTGTAGTTGTGCCTCTTCCATTTGGATCAGCTTTTATTACTTTTCCATTTTTATCTACTGTGATTTCAACTACAACTTTACCTTCTTCTTTAGTGTCTTTTGATAATGGAGGAGGAGAAATAACTGCTCTTCCAGCTAAACTAAAACCGTAACCTCCATTTCCAGGTCCTTTACCTGGTCCTTTTCCAGGACCATCTCCTGTTCCGTCACCACCACCGGTGCCGCCGCCAGTTCCCCCAGTTCCATTCGTATTTGGGTTTCCGTCGGGTCTTCCATCATTTCCTTCATGCCCACTGTTCCCATCGCCGCCACCGTTATTTCCTTTGTTTTTATTAAACTTTTCGGCTAATAGTTCGGCCGCTGTTTTTACTTTAGGTTTTACTGGAATAACAACTGTTTGATTTGTTGTAGGATTTGTAGTTGTATTTTTAGTTTCGGTTTTTGTAATATTAATATCTTCACCGTTATCAGAAGTTACTAAGTTTTCTGAGCTATTTTCCTGATTAGTTGGAGGAGTTACTTCGGTGCTCTCTACTACTTGAACAGCATCTCCAATTCCATCTCCATCCACATTTCCAGTCCCTTCAATTAAATTACCAATATTAAATTCAATACCGCCACCACCGCCAGCACTTACAGGAAAAGGAGGGTTTGGAGTAATGATGATGTATAAAAATAAAAATAATATAAGCAATGCAAATACTGCTAGAGTAATTACTAGAGATATAATTTTGTTTTTATTTTCTTCAGCCTGAGATAAAATCATGACTATTTTCCGTTTGAAGGTTTAGTTGCCCAAACCATTTTACATTTTAATTTATCTACGATAATCATTACA
>JBIICN010000087.1:0-8828 GCA_044238845.1 Bacteroidia bacterium | reverse complement strand
TTTCCAATATCAATGGGCGATTTTGATTCAAGAACAGCCAATTTCTCAAATTTATTCCAAAGCGATTCGTTGTATTCCGACTCGGCATCCTGCATCAATATTCGCACCTGGCGCTCATCTAATTCGTAACTAAACTGGCTGCTCATCGTTACTTAGTTTTAAGTTGTGTTCAATTGTTTTTTGTAAATTAAATCTAGCCTTTTCTAAATTCGATTTTAAGCTTTGTTCACTTGTATCCAATAATTCTGAAGCTTGATTTAATGTAAAATTATCAATTACGTGTAAATTAAATATTAAGCGTTGTGATGGAACTAATGTTTGAATTGATTTGAGTAAAACTTCCTTACTAACATTATTAACGTCAATAAACTTGCTGTCTAAAAAAAGATCGTATGTCTTTTCTTTGTGTTCAACTGCTTTTACAGTACTTGCCACATAATATTCGTTTCTAATACCTTTTATGTATTTTACGATAAAAGAAATGAATTCATGTTTTATGAATTCATCCAAGGTAATAGTATTTTGAGATTTAAATTGGTTTAATTTCGAAAAAACTTGAGCAAATCCTTGTAATAAAACTTGTTCGGCTTGAATTGAATTTTTACAATAGCGCTGCGAAATGAATGATAATTTACTACAATAGTCTTCAAACAACTGCTTTTTGGCAGTTTTGTCGTTTTTTAGGCATGCCGATATTAATTCAGCTTGTGACATAAATTAGGTTTCTAGCTAATTTATACACAATTAATGAATAAATGGTTACGTTTTAATTAAATATTTTCACTTTATCGGTGTAGTTAACTGGAATTTTCCTTTTTAGATAAAATTTACCTGCTTTTAGCTCGCCTTTTACTTCAATATTTCCTAGCTTTTCTAAATTCAATAATCTTAAAGCATCTAAAGGATTAAGGTCTGCTATTTTTGAATTTAGCTTAAATGTGTATATTTTCTCAGTTTTACCATCAATATGAACACGTTTATCTAGTTTTGCTTTACCTAATCTAATTCCACTAAACACAATATCGCATTCTGAAGGATAAATTGAAAATCCCATTGTATTAGGATTATTGATTTTTACATTTACCTCGGCTTCAATTTGTTCGGTTGTAATTTTATTGAGATAAAAACTATCCACGTTAGTAACAGTTATTTCTTTATAGCCTTTACAAGACAATAAAAATAGGGAAGTTAGTATGAATAAAAATTTAAGTTTCATTTTGTATATTATAATTCAACTTTATTAATAAGTTACAAATAAACTAAAATGCTTTTTATGAAAATGGTTTTTACAATATTTTATGTTTTTTAATTTAAGAATAGTTACCTTCGAAAGGTATGCTTCCAATTGCTAAAAATAACTTTATTGTGTATAAATCCTCGGCAGGAAGTGGTAAAACCTTTACGCTGGTTAAGGAGTATTTAAAAATCGCATTAGTTGATAAGCATAATTTAGTGAAAGCTTATAAAGGAATTTTAGCTATTACTTTTACTAATAAAGCAGCTTCGGAAATGAAGTGGCGAATTATTAAAGCTCTTAAAGAAATTAGTTTAGAAACCAACGATATGCTTAGTTCTTTAATTGCTAAAGAACTCGCTATATCTAAAGAAGATTTAAAGGCAAGGGCAGAAATTGTTTTGACTGATATCTTACACAACTACTCCGATTTTTCAATCGGTACCATTGATAGTTTCACGCATCGCATTATTAGAACATTTGCCTTGGATTTGAAATTGCCTATTAATTTTCAAATAGAAACTGATTCGGATGCGGTGTTTAAAAAAGTAATTTCTACGTTAATTAATAACTTGGGTAAGGATAAATTAATTACCGATTATTTAGTCCAGTTTTCGATGGCACAAATTGAAGACAATAAAAATTGGGATCCTGAACAAACACTAATTGATTTTATTAAAGAAATTAATAAAGAAGGAGTAGGCGATTTAATTAACCAATTGAATCGATTTGATATTTCGGACTTTGATAGAATTAAAAAACAACTTAAATCAATCACTAAAGACTACGATACATTTTTGAAATCTCATGGCGAAAAAGCCATGAAGTTGATTAACGACAAGCAATTATCAGCCAGTGCTTTTGCAAGCGGTGGTTCTGGTATTTATAATTTTTATGTTAAGCTTGCTAACTTAAAAGAAACCTCAGAAAGTGAGTTGTTTGGCTCTAATGTGGTAAAAACATTAGATAATGATAAATGGCATGGAGGTAAAGCAACGGTTGATGAAAAATTAGCAATTGATAGTATTAAAGGAGAACTCGAAAAAATCGCGAAAGATGTTTTAGTTTATTTGAGAGAAAATGAACAGCGTTATAATGCCTTTAGTTTGATTTATAAAAATATTTATGCGATGGGCTTGGTAAACGAATTAGCCAAGTTAACTAACGAATACAAAAACGATGAAAATATTTTATTTATCTCAGAGTTTAATGAACGTATTTCGGAAGTAGTCAATAAAGAGCCAACGCCATTTATTTTTGAGCGATTAGGCGATAAGTACAAGCATTTTTTATTGGATGAATTTCAGGATACATCGGCTATGCAATGGCAAAACATGTTACCATTAATCGATAACTCATTAGGTAATGGTAATATGAACTTAATTGTAGGTGACGGCAAACAATCGATTTATCGTTGGCGAAATGCGGATGTGGAGCAGTTTGTGAATTTACCTAACGTAAATGTGCTTCATAAAAATGAGTTATTGCAAGAGCGCGAAGATTCTTTAATTCGGAATTTTGAAGGCAGAGTTTTAGATACCAATTTTAGAAGCGAAAGCACCATCGTAAAATTCAATAATACTTTATTTGAATATTTATCGAACACCGTTTTAAACGAAGATTTAAAAAAGATTTATCATAATCAAAAGCAAGAACATAAAACAGACGAGTTGGGTTATGTGAGTTTAGATTTTCCTGAATTAGCAGAAGATGACACGGATACCGTTAACACAACATTTATTTTAAAATATATTCAGAAGGCGATTGAAGATGGTTTTGCCTATAGCGATGTATGTGTTATTATTCGTCAAAACCGCCATGGAAATACGGTTGCTAATTTTTTAATAGAACAAGGTGTTCCAGTAGTTTCAGCCGATTCTTTATTATTGAATAATGCGAAAGAGGTATCGATTGTTTTAGCCTTTTTAAAATACATTTCAAACCAAAAAGATTTTGTGTCGGCCTCAGTGGTTGTCAATTATTTATTAGATAGACAACTTTGTAACGAAGCGCAGTATATTGCTTTTTTAAGAGAATTAAACACGTCTAAAACTAAAACCTTATTTGATATTTTAAACGAATGTCAGCTACGCGTAAATATTTTAAAACTAACGGCTTCTAATTTATTTGATGCCTGTTTAGAGATCGTACACACACTAAAATTAAATGAAAGTAATCCTCAGTACATTCGTTTTTTCTTAGATGAAGTATTAGGATTTTTACAAAGCAATACGTCTAATATAAGTTTGTTTTTAGAGTGGTGGAACCGCAGAGCAGATAAAGCGTCAGTCATTATTCCTGAAGGCATTAATGCAGTCAATATTATGACGATTCACGCTTCAAAAGGGTTAGAATTTCCAGTGGTGATTACACCGTACTTAGCTTGGGATATCGAAAAAACTCAATCTATTTGGGTAGATATTGATGAAGAAGGTATTGATTTACCTGTGGCATTAATTAATACGACTAAAGCGGCTGATGATACCGTTTATAAACCATTGGCCGAAAAAGAAAGACAACAACAAACCTTAGATAGTTTAAATATGTTGTATGTTGATTTTACAAGAGCGGTGGATAGATTACATATTATTTCTCCACAGTTAAAAAAGAAAAGTGCCAAAAATTGTCACACCTGGTTAACAGCTTTTGCCGAAACGCAATCGCAATATGATGCAGAAAATCATGTATTAGAATTTGGTACGATGATAAAAAATACCAAAGCGCCTCATAGTAAATTAGGTTTAGAGCAATTGCAAATTAAAGAATTGGCATTTAATCCAAATCACGATGTGGTTCAAATAAAAGGAGCTTCAAGTTATAGTGCCAATGAAGAAGTAACAAAAGCGCGTGAATATGGTATTTTAGTACATTATATTTTATCAAAAATTAAAACTAAGTACGATGTGGATTTGGTGATTGAACAAGCTATTTTATCCGGAGATATTACGATGGATGAATCTCAAAAAATGACAACTGAAATCAAATCATTATTATCTATTAATTCCATTTCGTCTTATTTTGAGAAAGGTGTCAACGTAAAAAATGAATTAGAAATTTTAACGGCTGCTGGAGATATTTTAAGACCAGACAGAGTAGTGATTTCAGATAATAATGCCGTGGTAATTGATTACAAAACTGGCAAAAAAAACGCTCAAAAATATCATGCTCAAATGCAAGACTATGAATATGCCTTGTTAAGTTTAGGTTATTCTTCTGTCAAAAAACTCTTGTTATATATCCAGGAACAAGAAGTGGAAGTGTTATAATTCTCTTCAAAACTACCATTTACCGCTTCCCATAGCTGATTCACCTAATAATCTTAGGTTTTCATTTCGGTTTCTAGGTACATTTGCTTAATTATTTACAACATTTTTTAACATTAAACGTTACATAAGAGGTAAAAAAATCGTTCAGGAAACTTTAATCTAATTTTTAGTTTCCTAATTTTGCACTCGAATTTAAACTATTATGAAGAAATTAATTCTATTATTATTTGTTGCTGCTTTTTTCAATGTAAATGCACAAGATAAATTTACAATTAGCGGTTACGCAAAGGATGCTAAAAACGGCGAAGCCTTAATAGGTGTAACAGTTTACAAAAAAAACTCTCAAATAGGAACTAGTACCAATGAATATGGTTTTTATTCATTAACCCTTCCTAAGGGACAAGATACTATCGTGTTTTCATTTGTGGGATATAAAACAGTTATGAAACCTGTAACCTTAAATTCGAACCAGACTTTAAGTTTAGAAATTGCTGAAGAAGGTAAAGAGCTAGAAGAAGTGGTGATTTCGTCCGAAAGAGAAGACAAAAATATTAAGAGCATGGAAATGAGTGTGGCTAAATTAGACATTAAGCAAATTCAAAAAATGCCAGCGCTCTTAGGTGAAGTTGATGTCATTAAAAGTATTCAATTATTGCCTGGTGTAACTACTGTTGGCGAAGGAGCTAGTGGTTTTAATGTGCGTGGAGGTAATATTGATCAAAATTTAGTATTAATGGATGAAGCTCCAGTATACAACTCGTCGCACTTATTTGGTTTCTTTTCTATTTTTAATCCTGATGCGGTGAAAGATGTAAAATTAATAAAAGGTGGTATTCCTGCGCAATATGGAGGAAGAGCTTCTTCTGTTTTAGATATCAGGATGAAAGAAGGTAATAGTAAAAAAATGGAAGTGAATGGTGGTATCGGAACTATTTTTAGTCGTTTATCAATTGAAGCGCCAATTTTAAAAGATAAAGCGTCATTTATTATTGCTGCGCGTAGAAGCTATATTGATATTTTAGCTAAACCATTATTAGCTCAAAGACAACCTGACTTAAAAGATGCCAAATTTTATTTTTATGATTTAACGGCAAAATTTAATTGGAGAATTAATGATAAAAATACCGTTTTTGCAAGTGGTTATTTCGGTAGAGATGTATTTGGCGCAGGATTTAAATTTAATTGGGGAAATAGTACAGCAACCTTAAGATGGAATCATATTTTTAATAGTAAGTTATTTATGAATATGACGTCTTTTTATAGTAATTATAAATACGAGTTAGGATTTAAAGACGAAGGAAGTAGTCAAAAATTTGAGTGGACCTCAAATATTATTAATTACAGTGTAAAACCAGATTTCACCTATTATTTAAATAGTAAAAACACCATTCGTTTTGGTGCACAAGGTATTTTATACACCTTTAAACCTGGTAATGCTGTTATTACATCTCAAGATGGCGTTAAATCAAATATTAGTTTAGATAATCAATATGGTGTTGAGGCTGCAGCCTATATTGATAATGAACAAAAATTATCAAATCGTTTTACTTTACAATATGGAATAAGATGGTCGTTATTTAATTACATGGGTAAAGGAACTAAGTACACTTACAGAGATACAATACCTAATGAAAGCCGTCCTTTGGATAGTGAACAAAAAATTGCACAGGGCGAAACTATTAAAAGCTATAATACTCCCGAACCACGTTTAGCTTTAAATTATACCATTAATGATAAAAGTTCAATTAAATTAGGATACAATCGTATGTCGCAATATTTACATATCGTTTCTAATACTGCAGCTTCAACCCCTTTGGATATATACACACCTGTAACTAATAATATTAAACCATTAATTGCCGATCAAGTAACATTAGGATACTTCCGTAATTTTAAAGATAATATGTTTGAAACATCAGGAGAGATTTATTATAAAAATTTACAAAACCAATTAGATTATGTTGATAATGCTAATTTATTATTAAATAAGTATTTAGAATCGGATTTGATACAAGGTAAAGGAAGAGCTTATGGTTTAGAATTATTTATTAAAAAAGCTAAAGGTAAATTAAATGGGTGGGTAAGTTATACTTTGTCAAAAACCGAACGTCTAGTTCGTGGAATTAGCAATGAAGAGTGGTATTTATCTAAATACGACAGAACTCACAATATTAATACCGTTTTAATTTATGACTTAAATAAACGTTTCAGTTTTTCGGCAAACTTTTTATTTCAAACTGGTACTCCAGCAACTTTCCCAACTGCTAAGGTAGAGTTACAAGGATATGTGATACCTTATAATACTGATAATAAAAGAAATAACTATCGAAACACACCGTATCATCGAGCGGATATTGGCATTACCTATAATTTTAAAAGTAATGATAGAAAACGTTGGAAAAGTACCATCGTATTAAGCGTGTATAACGTTTATAATAGAAGAAATGCCTTCTCTATTTATTTTAGAAATAATCCTGATTATCCTATAAATACAGAAGCAGTAAGATATTCTGTTGTTGGCTCTATAATTCCTGCAATTACATATAATTTTAAATTTTAATACATAAAAAATTGAAAATGAAAACTATTAAATTAATATTTGCTCTATTTACAGTTATCAGTTTTGCTTCTTGCGAAGACGTGATTCAAGTAAAATTGGATAAAGGAGAACCTATCATGACAGTTGATGCGTTTATAAACGACATGCGTTCTGCACAAAAAGTAAGATTGACTTATACAGATGGATATTTTAGTCAAAAAACAAATGAGCCCGTTACTGGTGCTACTGTTAAATTAAAAGATTTAACAACTGGTATTGGATATACTTTTGCTGATAATAACGATGGAGATTATCTATTTAATTTAGCTACAACAGATACTTTAGGCAGAGTAGGGCATGATTATGAATTAACGGTCGTGCATCAAGGTAATACATTTGTATCATCCTCCCGATTAAACAGAACTTCACAAGTTGATAGTTTGATAATAGAATACCAAGAAGGTGGCGGGTTAGGCAATCAAGATCCTGGTTATAAGTTTTCTTTTTTAGGATTTGACATTCCTGGCGATACTGTAGATTATTATTGGATTAAATCATACAATAATGGTAAATTTTTTAATAAAGGAGGCGATATTAATATTTGTGCTGATGCTGCTTTTGGAGCAGGGGCAGATGGCTTTCCTTTTATTACTCCCATTGCAGAAGGGATTACGCCACTTGGAGAATTATTTCAAAAAAATGAAGTATGTAGAGTGGAAATTCATTCGATTAATTTAGAGACCTACAATTTTTTAAATCAAGTACGTACTCAAACTACAAACTCTGGATTATTTGCAACAAGTCCTGAAAATGTAAAAACTAATATAAAAAACATAACTAGCGATAAAGTAAAAGTTGTGGGTTGGTTTTGTATGAGTGCAGTTGGTTATAGAGAACGAGTGGCTGAGTAGTTAGTTATAAAAGCATAGTCATTCTGAACTTGTTTTAGAATCTCTTTAGACCTTAAAATAAGTTTAGCTTAGCCTTTATTTGTTTTTATAAATCAAATTCATCATATCTTCATCTTTTCTATATACATCAATGTATAATGTTAAGCCTGTGCTGTCTGCATGTGCGGTATAGTAGCGTGTGAAAATAGGTAGTGCTTTTTTTAATCTGATTTTCTTTTGTTCTTGTTTAGCAAAGTAAACTTGTAAGCTATCGTGTGTATAATGAACGCTATCATCTCTAATTAAAAAATCCGCAAAATCATTAAAATTTTCCAGTCTTATACATCCATGGCTTTGTGCTCTTGAGCTTGTTTTAAAATAACGTTTTGAATTTGTATCGTGTAAATAAACGCCAAAAGGATTATGAAAATTAAATTTAACTACACCTAAACTATTTTCTTCTCCAATTCTTTGTCTAAATCTAACAGGTAAATAATCTTCGCTGTATTTTTTCCAAGGTATTTTTGTGTAATCAAGTACTTTGTTTTTTGCACCTAAAACCTCAAAGTTTTTTCTTCTAATATAAGAGGTATCTCTTTGAACTGCCGGTAAAATTTCTTTGGTTGCAATACTTATTGGTACATTCCAATAGGGATAAATCAACATATGATCTATTTTACTTTTTAAAATAGGTGTTTGATGATCTGGTTTTCCACAAACGACAGCCGATTGCATCACAACGGTGTCCTTTTCAAAAACCGTTAACCAAAATGCGGGTATATTAATGAATGCGTATGTATCAGGGTATTTATTTTCCCAGCGCCAGCGTTCCATCGACATGCAAATTTGTTTGATAATTTTGTCGCGGTTATAGGATAATGCTTGTGTAGTATATTTTC
>JBIICN010000045.1:0-30265 GCA_044238845.1 Bacteroidia bacterium | reverse complement strand
ATTATTTGGTAAATTAAATTTAAAAAAAGAAACTATTGTTAAATTAAATAATGATCAAATGAATGCAATAGTTGGTGGTGTAGATACTTTGTCATCTTATTCTGATACTTTAAAAGTTTCTGATACAACTAAAACTAGACCGTCTTCAGATACTTTAGCAGCTAGAAAATAATTTTTATTTTTTGTCTAAAAAGTCTATTCATAATTTGAATAGACTTTTTTTATTGCCCTAAACTAATGATTCAACGGGTGTGCACACATTGTTTTCGCACACATAACATTTTAATTTGTCTTTAAAAATGTATGGCTTGTAAATTGATTTGCCTAACAACATTCTTAAGCATTCTTGAACACCTTCAATAATACTAGGATGCGGATGCATCATATCGGCTAATTCTCGAATCCCTTGATTAGTATGTATTAAATACGCTACTGCTTGTATAGCTGAACTAGCATGCTCTCCAACGGCACGCATACCAAGTATCCTCATGCCATTATCATTGGTAACGATAATTTTAAAAAATCCTTTTGTTTTACGCATGGCAATTGCCCGTGCATTTGTACTGTAATCTAATTTTACGACCTTATGGGCTAATCCTTTTTTATTGCAATCTTGCTCACTCATACCAACGCTTGCTACTTCTGGATTTAAAAACATAATAGTAGAAATATTTTGATAAGATAATGGTTTAATGGTTGGGCCAAACATCCTTACCACAGCGTGTCGTGCTTCACGTTCGCCTACATTTACCAAAGCCATTTCGGTTGTTACATCACCAGCCACATAAATATTTGAAATGTTGGTTTGGGTATCATCGTCCCAAATACTGCCTCGTTCGTTTAATTTTACACCAGCATTTTCTAATCCTAATCCTTCTACATTGGCAATTCTACCAACTGAAACTAATGCTTTATCGACATTGATGATTTCTGTTGATCCATCTTTGTATTCTAGTTCATATTCAACTTTACCATTTATTATTTCCATTCGTTTAAGTGATGAACCGTGATGAATGGTTGCCCCATGTTTTTCTAAACTCTCACTTATTATTTCAGCTACATCATCATCTTCAAATGGCAAAATTCTATCAGCTTTATCAATTAAATAAACTTTCGTTCTTCCCATGTTTGAAAAAATGGTAGCAAATTCACAGCCAATCACACCAGCTCCTAAAACTACCAGGCTTTTGGGAAGGTTAGTTAAATTTTTAACTCCATCACTAGTCATGATAATTTGTTCGTCAATTGGAATGTGAGGCAAATAACGTGGACGACTTCCAGTAGCAATTAATATGTTATCAGCACTCACCTGTTTTATACTACCATCTTCTTTTTTTATTTCAATGGTGTTTTTATTTATAAAACTAGCTGTTCCTTTTTCGTATGAAAATATATTAGCTTGTTGTTTTTGTAATAAATTTAAATGGACAGTCATTTGAGTTTTACGTTCAAAAACAGCTTCTTTTAAAGTGGTTACAATATTCTGATAATCTACTTGATAATCAGGAATCATTTCTCGGATAGAAGAAATTTTTTGAGATAGTTCCCATAATGTTTTAGAAGTTAAAACGCCATCGTAAACACCAGCTCCACCAATTCGTTTTTTTTCAATCAACAATACTTTTTTCTTAAAATCCAAAGCACGCATAGCACCTGCATAACCACTAGGTCCTCCTCCAATAACTATTAAATCGTAATGTTCCATTATTTTTTTGTCTTTAAATTGTAAGTCATTTTATTTTCAATGACATCATTGGTGTAATTTTGAATATATGCTTTACTAAAATTTATAATTTCAGAATCTTTAGTGGTTGTAGGAAGATTGTTTTTTTGTAAACTGTCTTTCTTGAAATTATACTTCTCAATAATTTTAAAATCGTTTAATACATAAATAAAACTATCTTGAACTAAACAGAAATAAGGCGATGCATAGAAGATAGCTGGTTGTTTATTATCCTGAAGCATACTTTTTCCTAATGCGTAATAAGGTTTATTGTAATTCAGATAATCTAAAATAGTAGGTAAAATATCTATTTGCTGTACAGTTCTTTCTTCTATTTTAGGTGTAATCCCGTTTTTATATAATAAAATAGGAATAGAATATTGTCCAATTGTAGTTGAATAAAAATTATCATCTGAAATACTTGCATGATCGGCAGTAATAATAAACAAGGTGTTATTAAACCAGGCTTGTTTACTTGCCTCTATAAAAAATTGTTTTAAGGCATAATCTGCATAGCCAATTGATTCAGTAATTTCGTAATTACCTTTTGGAAATTTACCGTGGTACTTTTCAGGCACTTTATATGGGTTGTGCGAACTTAAAGTAAAAATAGATGAAAAGAAAGGTTGTTTTAAATTTGACATTTCGATGACGCATTTCTTTAAAAAAGGTTCATCCCAAATACCCCATTGTCCATCATATTCTCTATCATCATTAAATTCTGTTCGTCCATAGTATTTATCGAATCCAGCCAATTCGGCAAAGGAATTAAAATTCAAAGTGCCATTTGTGCCACCGTGAAAAAATACAGAATTGTAGCCTTTTTCTTTTAATAAGTTTGGCAATGTTTGTAAATTATTATTGCAATACAATGAATTCAAATACTGATTCTCTAAAAAACAAGGCATAGAGGCAATAATTGAAGGAATACTATTTATTGAGGTTTTACCATTTGCTATGGCATTTGAAAACACTAGTGATTTAGTTATTAAACTATCCAAAAATGGAGTATAACTTTTTCTTTTACCAATAGCTGTAAATTCTTTAGAAAAGCTTTCTAAAATAATGACACAGACATTTATGCTTTTAAATTGACCGGTATCTGCCAAGTGAAGTGGATTGTATATTTTATCAAGCTCATTTTCTGTATACACGTGCATTGGATTTAATGGAGTTAAATCAGCAGATTTTAAAATTGAAAAGGGTGTATTTATTAAAATAGGAACGTTTTTAGGTGTTGCATATTGATTAGCATCAAGTAATACAATGGGCCTTTCAGAAACTCCACCTCTAATACCTAAAATGGTAGTACCTACAAGCAATAAAAAAATAAGTATTGAACTACTTATATTCTTTCTACTATAAGCAATTGATTCTTGCTTTTCAGTTTCACGAATTTTATAATGTATTTTAATCATTGCCCAAATAAATACTACATATAATAAAATAATATACCAATATCCTGCAATGAAGTGTGGAAGTAGTTTCGTGAATTCAGTTTGTCCTCCAACTATCATGTGACTAACCTCAAATGTAGTACGCTTTTGAGTAAATGGATAATATGCAAAATCTATGAAATTTAAAGAAATCGCCATTGCATTAGTAATAATAAAAATGATGGAAGTCGCTTTTTGGTAAGCTTTAGAATAATAAAATTTATAAGGTAGTGCGCACATCAAAATATATAAAGCATTTGTAGATGCAATCGAAAAAGAATCAAACTTTAATCCAAAGAACATCAATGATAACAATTCAAGGAAACTGATATGTTGAAAAGAAGAGTGATTAAAAAAGTAAAATAGCAATCTACAAATTGCATAGAGTAAGAAAATAAATGCAATTTGTTTTAATAGGTTAATTATTTGAGACCTGTAAGAAGTCATTTTAAAAAGCTCTATTAATACCAATCATCCAGCGCGCTTGAAAATAATCTTTTTCAGCAAATGGTAAACGATTAATAAATACGGGCATATCAAAACGAATAGTTAAAGGTTTTATACCATATAAGGGGCCAAATTTTTGAATACTTAATGCAACACCTAAACCTGCATCTGCTATTAAGCCAGACATAACAGTTGCTTTGTTTGGAGCATTTATGTTTAAGGTTCCTGCATCAGCAAATAAATAAGGATTAATTTTAATAGTATTATTTAATTTTTTAATGTTCATAAAGCTAAATAATTCTCCAAATTCAATTTCAGTGCTTGCCGATGCCCCAGTTGTTCCTTTGTAACTAAATACAGTAAATCCATTTACATCAGATGTAGCTAATAAATAGCCCGAATATCCTCTTAAGTTTAATCCACCACCAGCTGTGAAGTGATTTGTCATAGCGCCGTATTCGCCCCAGCTAGGCGGTATAAATCCATTTGAACGAGTATATTTATTATCCATTAAGTCTTCTGGATTTGCGCCTGCTGCAAATAACATGGATTCGTCTGCTAACAAGGTTCCAAAACCTAATTGAGCAAACACTCGTGTATTGATATTAATTTTCCCCAAGTCGTTTTTGTTGATGGCTGTATATTGTATACTAGAATAATCATAATCGCGAGTTAATGCGCTGGCTCTCATATTCAAATTCATGAAACCTGCTCCACGATTGTAATTGTAGTTATGATCAATTCCTACATTTAAATAACTATTCATTTTTTTAATCTGCCATTCCTTTTGATTAATTAAATACACCAAATCGTTTGGCATATCACGAACCATGGCTTTATATTGAATGTAGATTCTGTTTTTTTCATTGTTACTTTTCTTTTCAAAACCAATTAAACCACTTTCTAATCCATCTAAAGATTTTAAGGTCATGTAGATGTTTGATTTTTTAATGAATTTTGAGGTGGATGTTCGGTAGTTTAATAAAAATGAAACGGTATTATATCCATTAATTTTGGCTGTGCTATCTAAATAAGCTTGTCCTAACCCAGTGCTAAACCATGCCGTTAAATCAAATACATGTTTTGTATTCATATATCCTCCATTTAAGTGAGCGCCTACTTTTACACCATCATAACCATTATACCATAAACTAGGACGAGCTTTCATTTCATAATGTTTCCAGTCTAAAGGATTATATATTTTTGAATCAAAAGTTAAGTTTATCTTGTGATGTTTGACATTGTTCATCATATCCACATCAGCTAATCGACGAGATGGATCGATGATCACATTTTTTAATTTACCACTCACTTGTACTTTGGCAACATACGTTGGTTTTACTTTTCCCCAACCAATCCAACGTGGTAATACATTTGATTTTACTGGTTTTTCGAACCAAGTGTTGGGTATATGATACATATAAGCTGAATCGTTTTTATCAATCACCGCAAAGTCAATTGGCATTTGCATATCGCCTTTACGTTTAAATTTAATAAAGTATTCGCCTTTTTTACTTCCTTTTTTAATGCGACCAATTTTGTAATCTATCTTTTTTGTGGTTTCTAACCATTGGTCAAAAAACCAGTTTAAATCAATTCCACTATATTGAATCACAGAGTTTCTGAAATCTTCTGGATATGGATGTGCAAATTTCCATTGATCAAAATAATGCTGCATGCATTTATCAAATAAAGAGCGACCTAAAACATATTCCATGTTTTTTAACATAGCAGCTGTTTTGGTATACACTGCTCCGTAACCACCACCATGACGAATGCCTCCATTATAATCATCGCTATGTGTATTCAATGTTACTTCTTCACCGCGAACAGTAACCGCATTCATGTAGCCGTTATAAATTTGATCATCTAAAATTCTGTTTTGTTCAGTAAATCTTCTCACGTATTTACTTTTAGGTTGTTGACTTATTTTATTTGGTCCGTCAATAAATTGATAAGTGTCGGCTGTGTAAAATTGAGTAAACCCTTCATCTAAAAATGCACGATAAGTTTCGTTACTTCCTACCATACCAAAAAACCAATTATGAGTCATTTCATGAACTAACAAATCACGATAGTTTGGATCGTAACCACCATCAAGGGTTAACATTGGATATTCAACACCATCTTGAGCATCAGCACAAATCATCTTAGGGTAGTGGTATGGCCCAATATTATAAGTATTTACATCTAATACTTTTGCAATGTATTGCGGACAAGTTTGCCAACCAGCAGCATGAGGTTCCTGAACTAAAGCTACACATTTAATACCCTGCCACATGTATTCACCTATACGGTAAGTTGGGTCAGCTGTTAAAGCAAAATCATGAACATTTAATGCGGAAAATTTCCATGTTTTAGTTGTTCCGTCTCTTTTAATAATAGTGCTTGGAGGAGAGTTCCATGGTTTTTTAGCGAAATTAGCAATGTCTAATTTTTGTCGAAGTGAATCAGGTAACACTTCTTTTTCGTTTTGTAAAACTCCTGTGGCATCTAATACATAATTATTTGGCAAAGTAAATTCTACATAAAACGAACCGAAGTCGCCATAAAATTCATGATCCATATGTTGATCTGTATCCCAACCTTGTTTGCGATCATAAACAGAAATACGAGGATACCAGTGTACGACGTCAAAATGTTTATTACCAAAAGCATTAAATAATTTCATTCTGTTACGAATCACTTCTTTAGCGTAATAGGTTTTAAAATCTAAATCAAACGTCATGGATTCACCTGGTTTTAAAGGGCGTTCTAAATACACTTTCATTACCGTATTATCTAATTCTGTTTTTAATTCGGTATTGCCGTTTTTAATACTTACCACTTCAGTTCCCTTTCCTTCTTTACGATACTTGTTAAACTTTAAATGATAGTTGTTATTCTTATATAAGTCAGCTAGATAAGAGTCTTTGGTTTGAGCGTTGTTGTATAAATGAAAATACACAAAGTATAAGTCCTTTGGTGAATTGTTCCAATAAGTTAACTCTTCATGTCCAGTGATGATGTCAGTAGTATCATTTAATGTAGCTTTAATCGTATAATGCACATCTTGCTGCCAATAATCAGCAAAAGGTTTACGGTTTTTCCAATACAAAGGATTGCTAGTAGAACGGTAATCGATATATTCGTTTTGAGCAGTGATTTCTGAAACAGAAATAATACTCAAAAGTAGGAGTAGGGATAATTTCTTCATAGTTTAATAATAACCCTTAAAGATAGGGATTTTATAGAAGAAAAAAAGGGAAAAAAAGAAGGTTTAATCTATGATTGTAATCACAACATTTCCCGTTTTTTCACCAGATTCAACATAAGTTGTAGCTTCTAGGATTTGAGACAGAGGATAGGTTTTGTCAATAATTGCTTTATATTTTTCAGATTCAATCATGTCTTTTAAAAATTCAATGTCTTTTTTACTATCTGTAGGTATGGGGAATTTTACTTTTCGACTACTGAATAGAGGAGTAAACAGTGCCAAAAAGATATTTTGAGAGTAGGGACCTAATTCACTTGAAAAATATATTCCCCCTGGCTGAAGTAATTTTTTACATTTAAAGAAAGTGCTTTTTCCAACGGCATCTAACACTACGTTAAATTGTTGGGTTATTTGTGTGAAATCGTTTTTTGTATAATCGATAACATTGTTAGCGCCTAATGATTTAATTAACTCTATGTTTTTTGTATTGCAAACCGCCGTAATATGTTTTGCTCCATAAAAGCTGGCTAATTGTAAAGCAGCAGAACCTATAGAACCAGTGGCACCGTTAATTAAAATACTTGGAGAAGTTGAAAAGTCAATACATTTCAAGTAATTATTAGCAAAAATAAACCCTTCGCAAACTGCTGCGGCTTCTTCGTAGCTCATATTTTTTGGCTTTAATGCTATAGATTTATGTTCGGGAATACATACGTACTCGGCATGCGTACTAAAGGCCATCGTATTTATACCGAAAACTTGATCTCCAACTTTAAATGTTGTTACATGATTACCAATGGCTTCAATTTCTCCAGAAAATTCAGTTCCTAATACTTGCTTTTTAGGATTGAATAAACCATTGAATAACCTATTAAGAAAGTGGTCAGGTTTTCTAAAAGCAATATCTGTTCTATTGACTGTAGTGGCGTGAATTTTAACTAATACTTCATTGTCTTTTGGAATAGGTTTAGCTATTTCTTTTATTTGAAGCACACTTGGCTTACCATATTTAGTGAAGACGGATGCTTTCATGATAGTAAATTTAAGAAATAATCTATGATTTCATCAACTCCAAAAATCTCTCTAAAGCCCTTTTTTTATCAGCATCTAAATTATAGGAAATTTTATTTTTTAAGTAATCTAAAGCCTTATCACCTAAAGCTTCATTTGGCTTATCAATTACAGCTTCTTCAATATGATTAACTCCAAAAGCTAAAGTTTGATTGAATTCACTAATGAAACGTTCTTCTAAAGGCACATTACTTACCCAGCAAGCAAATACAAAAGGCAAGCCTGTGAATTTTTGCCACTCTTCTGATAAGTCATATTGATAAGCATACTCTGTTAAACCGAAAGTTCTGTCACCAATAATAACGGCCCCGATTGTGCCGTTAATTTGTTTTTCAAAACCTTCAGTAGCATTGATGAACTGAATGTTTTTTTTCCAAAAATGTTTATTTAAAACTTGTATTAAGGTTACCGATGTTTTAGACTGATAATCTAATAATACATGAGTGAGTTCTTCTAATGGTTTTTCGGAAAATAATTTCACGCTATCTACTTTGCCAATTGCGCCAATGCAATAATCGGTAATGATTTGATAGTTATCTAATTCAGGTAAAATAGCTACAGGAACTAAACCAATTTCTACTTGTTTGTTTTTTAATTTTTGAGCACATACACTGGGAATATCTAATTCTAAATGTATGTTTGATAAAAAATCAGAATGATGAATGCCGTATAAAAATGGAGTGGTGTTATAATAGTTAACGATGGATACAGAATGTTTCATTATTAAATAACAGTTTGTTTTTGTTTTAGTTCTAAAAAACTAAGAGTGGCTCCAACTACGGCTAAAGCCGGGCCAAACATTAAACCAATAAAAAAGGGTAACCACATAAATACCGTGTAAACTAAACCAATACCACAGGCTAAACCAATGTTTTTACGAGTAAAATGTACACTCTCCGAAATGGTCATTTTATGTCTTTCAAAATTATAATCTAACATTGTAAAACCAATAAAGTACCATGAAACAAGAATTAAAAGAGGACCTGTGATAACAACCAAAGGAGGAAATAGCAGTGTAATAATAAAACCTAAGGCAATAAAAAAATATTCTAACAACATATTTCTTAAACTCATCACAATACCTCTTCCAATATCTTTCATTAATTGAGGAAAGGTAAAGGGATAATTTTTGCCATTTGTTTTTTCTTCCACCGATTCGGATAATAAAGCAAATAGAGGAGAGAGTGCTATTAAAACTAAGTATTTTGTAAATGTGCTAGAAATAAACCAAAAAATAATTTTAAATACCCACGTCATTATAAAGCTAAAATAACCTGTTAAAAAAGGTTTCGCAAAGGATAAAATAGCACCAGAATCAGGAATTTCTTCAAAATTTAATTGTTGGCTAAGATAGTTTGAGAGTTGAGATGCTATTTCGGCAAATAACCAAATGCTTCCAACCCACATTAGCAACCATAAACCAACCGAGTAGAATAAATAAGGCCACAATCCTTTTTCGAAGATTAAGCTAAAGCCTTTAAAACTATTAGCAATTGCCTTAAAAAATCCTGTGAAGAAGTTCATTGTATCAATTATTGATTTTTTGAATTGTTGACTTGATGAGTTTTTTAATTCATTAACTCATCAAATCATTAATTCGCTATTTAAGCCAATGCTTGTTTTAAATCTTCAATTAAATCTTCTACATCTTCTACACCAACGCTTAAACGTAATAAACTATCAACAACGCCAGCTTTGTCTCGCTCTGCTTTTGGAATGGATGCATGAGTCATGGTTACTGGATGATTAATTAAAGATTCAACGCCACCTAAAGATTCAGCTAATGAAAAAACTTTAAAAGACGAAGCAATTTTAAAAGTATCTTCTAATGAAGCACCTTTTAATACAATTGAAATCATGCCGCCAAAATCTCGCATTTGTTTTTTTGCAATCTCGTGGTTTGGATGATCTGTAAATCCTGGCCAGTAAATTTTTTCGATACGTGGATGTGTTTTTAAAAATTCTGCAATCTTACGTCCGTTAAAGCAATGACGCTCCATCCGTAAATGTAAAGTCTTAATACCACGCATCACTAAAAAGCAATCCATTGGCCCTGGATTTGCACCACAACTATTTAAAATAAAATAAATTTGTTCATGTAATTTATCATCATTCATCACTAAAGCACCCATCACCACATCACTGTGTCCGCCTAAGTATTTAGTTACCGAATGCATCACGATATCAGCACCTAATGCTAAAGGATTTTGTAAATAGGGAGAAGCAAAGGTGTTGTCAACCGCTAGTAATAAATTATTTTCTTTCGCTATTTTAGCACAAGCTTCAATATCAATAATTTGCATAGTTGGGTTAGTTGGTGTTTCTGCCCAAATTAGCTTTGTATTAGCATTGATGTATTTTTTGATATTATTAGCATCTGTTAAATTGATGAAATGGAATTTAATACCATAGTTTTCATAAATTTTAGTAAACATACGGTACGAACCACCATATAAATCATCACCAGTAATAACCTCATCACCTGGACGTAACATGCGCATCACGGTATCCGTTGCTCCCATACCAGAACTAAAACAAACACAGTGTTTACCACCTTCTAAAGCAGCAATATTTTTTTGCAAAGCTTCGCGAGTGGGATTTTTACCACGTGCATAACCGTAACCTTTATTAGTTCCTGGAGATTCCTGAACGTATGTAGAAGTTTGAAAAATGGGTGTCATGATAGCACCAGTTGATGGATCTGGATCTGCACCAGCGTGTATAGCTCTTGTACCGAATTTGTGTTTTGAAAAGTCTGCCATAAGAAATTAATTTTTGACGAATTTAAGCTTATTTTTATATTGTATATACTATAATTTATTAGTAATTTTAAATATGGCAAAAATCAATTATATCGTCATTTTTTTAGCTCTTTTGGCTGTATTTTCTTGCAAAAAAAAGACAGAAGATTCGCCAGATGTTGGTTATGCTTATGCTCCTACAACTATAGGCAAATACGTTGTTTATGATGCTGATTCAACGGTTTTCGATGATTTTAATTTAGATACCACTTACCATAAATATCGTATTAAAGAAAAATTGGAAGAGCTTTATATTGATAATGAAGGTAGAAGTGTGATTAAATTAGTGAGATATATTAAAAAATATAATCCTAATCTTTCATACGATAATATGCCGTGGACAGTGAAAGATGTTTGGAATTACACTAAAACAAATACAACATTGGAAGTTGTTGAAGAAGATGTAAGATATACAAAATTGACATTTCCTGTAAATGTTGATGCTACATGGAATGGGAATGCACTTAATACGCTTGGTGATTGGGAGTATTTATATAAGTATGTAGATACTAAAGAAGTGATTAATGGAACGACGTTTGAAAATGTATTACTGGTGGAACAAAAGGACGATAAAAGTAAAAATGCTATTCATCGTCAATACTTTATTGAGAAATATGCTAAGGATATTGGATTAGTTTATCGTGAAATTAAAGATTTATACTCTAATACGATTAAGGTTGTAAACGGGGCAGTAGTTCCTGTTGAACAAAGAATCGAAAAAGGTGTTATATATAAACTAACTTATATTACTCATGGATTTGAATAAATTAAAAATTCTTTTTATAGCTTGCTTTTTAGGCTTATTAGCAAGTTCTTCTAAAGCCCAAACATTTACAAAGTATTGGGTGAAATTTAAAGATAAAAATGGTTCTCCTTACACTGTAGGAAATCCAAGTTCTTATCTTTCGGCAAGGTCGATAGCTCGCAGAACGGCTCAAGGTATTTCTGTTGATATGACTGATATACCAGTAAATCAAACGTATATTAATCAGGTTAATGGCACTGGAGCTGTTGTATTTCAAAGATCGAAGTGGATGAATGCAGCTATTGTTATTGTCAATAACCCTTCTCAATTAACGGCTATTAATAGTTTAACATGTGTATTATCAACTAGTCCGGTGGCTAAAATGAATAAGTTTAGTGATGATCAATTGTCGGATGCACCGGTAAATCCTAAAGAGTTAAAAACAACTCAAGTGAATTCGTACAATTATGGCCCTTCTTTTACTCAAAACCATCAGATTGGAGCAGATTGTATGCATGAAAATGGATACCGTGGCGACAATATTTTAATTGGGGTTCTTGATTCCGGTTTTGATAATGTTAATAATAATGCCGTTTTTGATTCGTTAAGAACTGAATCACGCTTAATAGATACACGTGACATAGTTGCAGGTAATACGTCTGTTTATGAGGATCATAATCATGGGGCGTTAGTGTTATCTTGTATTTCGGGAAATACCCCAGGCCAATTGATTGGGACAGGACCAAAAGCAAAAGTATATTTAATTAGAACAGAGGACGTAGCTTCCGAAAAACCCATAGAAGAAAGCAATTGGATAGTTGGTGCTGAGTATGCTGATAGTGTAGGGGTGAATATTATGACTACTTCTTTAGGATACACCACCTTTGATAGTCCATTTATCAGTCATGTTTATAGCGATTTAAACGGTAAAACTTCACCGATGTCTATTGCAGCAACCATGGCAGTTAGAAAAGGTATTTTTGTATTAAATGCTGCTGGTAACGATGGAAATAATTCTTGGAGATATATTGGAGTTCCTGCAGATGCAGACAGTATCTGTTCGGTTGGTTCTGTGAACGGAACTGGCTTACATTCAAGCTTTAGTTCTGTTGGGCCTACTGCAGATGGAAGAATAAAACCAGATTTGAGTTCAAGGGGAGAAGGAACCTATGTATGCGGTACCGGGGGTAATTTTTTTAGTGGAAACGGAACTTCTTTTGCTACTCCTATTCTGGCTGGAGCGGTTGCGTGTTTATGGCAAGCTAATCCTACTAAAACAAATATGGAAATTTTACAAGCCTTAAAAGCAACAGCCTCTCAATCGGGAAATCCTAATAATGATGACGGTTGGGGAATTCCTAATATGTGTGCAGCACATAATTTTTTAAATGGAACAAATATTGGAATATCAGAATTAATGAGATCTACAAATTTTAAGTTATTTCCAAGTCCCGCTCATCAACATCTTAACATTGCATTAAATCAAATACCTGAAAGTATAACATTTACTGATGTTTTAGGTAAAGTAATGGATGTTACTTTTACTGAAAATGGAATTAATCAGTACATTATTTCATTAAATAATATACCTCAAGGAGTTTATTTTATTTCTGTTAAAACAACACAAGGCTTAGTGAATAGTAAATTTATTAAGGAGTAGTTTTATTTTTAAAACCAGTGGAATCTTTCATTTCCGCTTGCAGAGGATATTCTTTTAGCCAATTTACCGTATGGGAATCTAATTTTTAATCCACCAGTATAGCATACATCCATGATATTAAATGCATTTTCTTGTTTACCAACTCGCATTCGGTAATCAATAAACAATCCTAAAATACCAAAATGATGTTCTATACCTGTACCTAAATTAAAACCAAGCCATTGATTTTTAATAGTACTGTTTACAGCGTAATATTCTTTTAAATTTAAGTAATCTGATTGTCCTGTAAAAAAACCTGTATAAGTATTATAACTCACACCAATAAAAGGGTATAATAAGGTTTTTTGATTGGGAAATCTTGCAAGAATTTCTAAATTTGATTCATACGTATTTGCTCGTACATTTAACCAAGTGGGTTCAATATTAATTGGTTGAAAACGAGAATATAATGTTGAAACACGAACGAAATTATTTATTTCATAGGTTAATCCCCCGCAATAACCCGGTTCGTTATTTTTTTCTTTCACATTTCTGGCTAAATAAATAACACTAATATTTCCACCAGCTTTTAAACTCCAGCGAGTATATTTTGGTTCTTTATTTAATGTTTTTTTTGAGGTAATCGTATTTGTTTTTGCAGCAGCATTCGTTATTTTTTTTACTTGAGAAAAAATAGATGATGAGCAAAGCATCATAATGCTTAACAAAACTAATATGAAATATTTACTTAACATGATTTAAATTTAGTGAATTTGAATTCAATATGGTTGTTAAATGAATAACTGGTTGTTTTTAATCGATAAGTGGTATGATTTAACGTAAAACTGCTCCTAATTTCTCTGTATAGGTTTTAATTAGTTTTTGCATCACGTTATCAATTTGCTTATCGTTTAAGGTTGCTTCTTCATCTTGTAACATAAAACTAACCGCATACGATTTTTTACCTGCTTCTAATTTATCACCTTCGTAAATATCAAATAAGTTAACGTCTTTCAACAGCTTGCGCTCTGCATTATAAGCTAATTCTTCTAATTCTTTATACGTTACTTTTTTATCTAATAATAAAGCTAAATCACGACGCACAGCTGGGAATTTTGGTATCTCGGTAAACTCTAATTTTGTTTTATCAACTAATGATAATACACTATCCCAATTAAAATCGGCATAAAACACGTCTGTGTTAACATCTAACTTTTTGCAAATAGATTTATCTACTAAACCAAAGCTTACTAGGTGCTTATTTTTTTGAGAGTAAGATAAACCGTAACTAAAACTACCGTCGTTTAACTCGCTGATTTTAAATTTAATAGATAGTTTATTTAAAATAGATTCTACACTTGCTTTTAAGAAAGCAAAATCCACTTTATTATTTTCCCCGTAAGGGTTTTCAGGATATTTTCGTCCAGTAACAAATAGCGTTAAATGTTTAGTTTCAGAATATTTAAACGTTTCGTTATCAGTTTTTTCGTAAGTCTTTCCGAATTCAAATAATTTTAAATCTGCTTGTTTACGATTGATGTTATAAGCTAATGATTCTAAACCGCCAAAAAGCATGGTATTTCTCATCACATTTAAATCGGTACTTAGAGGATTTAAAATTTTAACTAAAGGTGTTCCTTCTGGGTAGTAAGATTCTTTAGTTAAGGATAAGCCCATCATTTCGTTATAACCAAAACCAATTAATAAATTAGCGGTTGTGTTATCAGTGGCTGTTACTTTTTCTCTATCGGCATAACTTGCTGAGAATTTAATTTGAGTACTTTCTTCAACGTTATTGTAGCCGTAAATACGCATTACTTCTTCAATCACATCTGCTTCGCGAGTCACATCCGTTTTGTATTGAGGAACAGATAACAATAAGCCATCGTTACCTTCTTTAGTAATAGTAATACCTAGTGAAGTTATGATGTGTTTAATGGTGTTTTTATCAATGTCTTTTCCAATTAACGATTGGCAGTTGTGGTAAGAGAAAGCCACTTGAAATGGTTCTAATTTTTCGGGATAAATATCTACAATATCCATACTTAAAACACCACCAGCGCATTCAAAAATTAAGGCTGCTGCGCGTTTTAAAGCCGTAATCGTCATTTCAGGATCGGTACCACGTTCAAAACGGAAACTGCTATCGGTTTTTAAACCATGTTGTTTACTTGTTTTACGAACGAAGGCAGGATTGAAATACGCCGCTTCTAAAAAGATAGCTGTTGTATCATTGCCCACGCCACTGTCTAAACCACCAAACACACCGGCCATACACATGGGTTCATGCGAATTACAAATCATTAAATCATTAGCTAGTAAAGTGCGTTCAGCGCCATCTAAGGTTTTAAATTTTGCTCCTTCTAAACCAGTTTTAACAATGATTTTATTGTCGGTAATTTTATTTAAATCAAAAGCATGTAAAGGTTGTCCTAAATCGTGCAATACAAAGTTTGTGATATCTACAATGTTATTAATAGGGCGTAATCCAATAGCCAATAAATAATTTTTTAACCAATCAGGAGATTGTTTAACGGTAATTCCTGAAATTACTAAGCCGCTGTAGCGTTTGCAAGCCTCTGTGTTTTCAATCGTAATTTCAACTTTATTGATATTACTTGCTTCGGGTAATTCAAAAATATTATGAAGTTTTGCTTCGTATGTATTGGTGTTATTTTTACAATTTAAAATGGCTGCTAAATCTCTCGCAACGCCATAGTGCGAAGCAGCATCAGCACGGTTAGGTGTTAAACCAATTTCTAACACATAATCATTTTCTAATTTAAAAAACTCAGCCGCGGGTGTTCCAACAACGGCATGATCTGGTAAAATCAAAATACCATCATGGCTATTACCTAAACCTATTTCATCTTCCGCACAAATCATTCCTTCGCTGGCAGCACCACGTATTTTCGATTTTTTAATTTCAAAAGGTTCGCCTGTTGTTGGATATAATTTTGCACCAATCATGGCTACTAATACTTTTTGTCCAGCAGCTACATTTGGCGCACCACATACAATATTTAATAATTCGTTCGCACCAACGTTTACTTTGGTCACGCTTAATTTATCGGCATCTGGGTGTTTTTCTTTTTCAATCACTTCACCAACTACAATGCCTTTTAAGCCACCTTTCACTGTTTCAAATGCTTCAATACCTTCTACTTCTAATCCAGAAGAAGTTAGGTGTTCGTCCATTTGCTCAGGAGTTAAATCTGTATCTATTAGGGTTTTAAGCCAGTTGTATGATATTTTCATTTTAAAAGAGTTCTAAATATAAAGGCTATAAAAATACAAAAATTACGGTTATAAAACAGGGTAAAAACCTATATTTGCCAAGTGGCAGAAATAGGCAAAGACATATCAAAAGCCAAAGGTTTTTTGGAAAAAGAACAACTAGTAGCTATACCAACCGAAACGGTTTATGGGTTGGCAGCTAATGCTTTAAATCCCATTGCTGTAGCCAAAATATTTGAAGCTAAAGAGCGTCCAACTTTTGATCCTTTAATTGTGCATACGCATTCTTTAAATGAGGCTTACAATTTTGTAACAGATATTCATCCTGCTTTATTAAAATTAGCTCAAACCTTTTGGCCAGGGCCATTAACCTTGTTGTTGCCTAAAAAAGAATCTATTCCCAATATAGTGACATCAGGTTTAGATAGGGTAGGTGTGCGTATTCCAAAACATCCTTTAACTCTTGAGTTATTATCTCAATTAAATTTCCCCTTAGCAGCTCCAAGTGCTAATCCTTTTGGATATATCAGTCCCACAATGGCGGAGCATGTGAATAAACAATTAGGAACTAAAATTCCCTACATCTTAGATGGAGGAAGTTGTGAAGTTGGTTTAGAGTCAACCATTGTAGGTGAAGAAAATGGTGAAATTATTATTTATCGTTTGGGTGGTTTATCTATTAACGATATTGAATTGGTTGTTGGAAAAGTATCCGTGCAATTAAATCAATCTAGTAATCCAAAAGCACCTGGCCAATTAAAAAGCCATTATGCCCCAAAAAAGCCTGTTTATATTGGTGATATAATAGAATTACAAAAAACACACGCTGGTAAAAAAATAGGCGCTATAATTTTTGGTAACGATGTTCAATTACAGCAATCTATTATTACTAAAAATCTTTCATTGATAAAAAACTACCAAGAAGCAGCTGTTAATTTATTTTCGTTTTTGCGTCAATTAGACGAAGCAGATGTAGATGTAATCATCACCAATTTATTACCTGAGCAAGGTTTAGGTTTAGCCATTAACGATAGGTTAAGAAGAGCGGCAGCTTTGTAGTTTGATTAAACTACAAAGAAGATTTTGTCTATCATTTTTTTATGCTTGCTAAATTCTTTTTAATTTTCATCATCAATTTGTCAGGTGTTATTCTTGGTAGGTTGCTCAAAAACAAATTCAGAAAGCCGACAATCTTTTTGCCTTTACCATTTAAGAATAATTCAATCCCTGCTTTTGCAACTAAATCTGCTGGCATAGGTTTACTGGCATTCATTGCATTTGTTTTTCTCATATTGTCAGTATGAAAAGGTGTCTCAACAGTACCTGGGCATAGTGCTGTTATTGTAACTCCCGTTCCTTCCAACTCAGATGCAATAGTTTCGGTAAAAGCCAATACAAAGCATTTAGTTGCAGAATACATTGAATAGTAAGGAAATGGCAGAAATGAAAGTAATGAAGCGACATTCATAATTTTCCCTTTTCCTGCTTTAACCATATCCGCACCGAATAACTTCGTGAGACCAACTAATGCGGTAATATTAACTGCAATCATTGCTTCATCTTTTTTCAATGGCATTTCTATAAAGTTGCCATAATCACCAAACCCAGCATTATTTATTAAACCTGTAACTAAATAGTTTCGTTCTTTTACTTCATTGTATAAATCTTGTGCAGAATTAGGTTCAGATAAATCATATTGCATGTAAATAACATCAACTTTAAATTGATTTCTTATTTCTTTTTGAAGTGCTTCTAATTTATCTTCGCTACGTGCAACTAAAATTAAATGGTGATTTTTCTCTGCTAATAGTTTTGCCATTTCTAATCCTATACCAGAACTAGAACCTGTTATTAATGTATATTCTTTCATTGACCTCAATTTTGTTTTTCTGCTTGTTCTTTAATTAATCTTAACCACTTATCGTGCAATTTTAGTAGTTTATTGGGTTGAAATACTTTTTGCAAAAAGGTTAAAAAGCCATTTTGGGCTTCAGGTGTTATAAGACTACAACCATTGGATGTTGGTACAATTACCCATGCATGATAAGCAGTTAGATTTCCTCTTCGAACCTCCCATGCCATTCTTTCATTGGGTACAAATTCTTTCATGACAGGTTTAAGATGTAAGCCCATTATATGCATTTTAAAAGCCAACCCATTTCTCAGAGTAGTTGCAGCAGAGTCTAAATATTCTACTGGACTTTCCACTCCATTGTAGAAGGTGTGCCATTTTTTAGCATCAATTAAAATTTTCCAGACTACTTCGGGTTTAGCGTTTATTTCAATTTGGTTGTAAACATACCATTTGGCTTTTTCAGGATTGAATTCTTCAGGCCAAACTATAAGATTCGTAGTTGGGTTATACTTTTTAGTCATGATAGAATTTACAGAATAGTCTTGAGCTGAAACTGTTTCATTAAAAATAAATAGCAATATAAGCAATGTGATTGTATTCTTCGTCATTACAATAATGTTTAAAATTATAATGCAAAGGTCGTTCAATTGGCAAGTGCTAAACGATAACAAATGTTTATATTTTCTCTATTTCAGCTTTTTTTAGTCGACTCAAATGAATGGGGGAGATACCTAAATAAGAAGCAATCATATGCTGCGGAACTCTGTTGTGAATATTTGGGAAAACTTCTGTAATGCTATCGTATCGTTGCTTTGGTGTTCTAACATAATTATTTTTAATTCTGTCATCTTGATAGATGAAGTAATACTCAGCAACAAGGCGCCCCATTTTTTGTCCTTCGTTTAAATTGTTGTATCCCCATTCAATGGTTGAACGAGGTAAAATAACCACTTGGGTTTCTTCCAAAGTTTGCAAACTATAAATGGATGGTTGTTGTTGAATAAAGTTGGAATAGTCGGCAATAAATTGGTTCTCTAAAGCAAAATGTATAGTGTGTTCAGCTCCTTCGTTGTCAGTGATTAAAACTCTGATAATTCCTTTATTGATAAAAAATATTTCGTTTGGGACAATATTAGGTATACTTATAATTTCTTGTCGCTTAAAAGTTTTGACAACAGCTGCACTGAGGAAGTCGTTTAATTCGTCTTCCGAAACGTTAATCATCTGTTTCATTACCTGTCTAATTTGTTCCATTTCTTTCTAGGTTGGTCTGCTTGGGTCGGTCTTAAAATTACCGCTCGTTTTCGCGCTAAGCAACGGTTTGATTTGAAACAATGTCTGCCGAAACGCTCCGCCGCGGCGGATAACAAAGATAAATGTTTAATGGACTTTTGCAAAGCGAAAATTAAATAATTGTCTACCGCTTTTGCAAAAGCCGAAGCCGAATGCCCAAATAGAATAAACCGTGTGTTATAGGTTGAAAGCGCCACAAAGTTTAAACACAGCTTTCGTGTCTGCCAGATAAATTAATTGTACCATTCTGTTGCTTTAGAGTTTTCAAACTCTGGCCAATTTTCCTTTAACGCGTCAATGAGATTTTTGCCTGAAACAGTAACAGTATTCTCATGAGAGAAATAAATTAACCAGTCGACGTTGTCATTGCAATAAACTACTTCTATTCCATCATAAGACCAGATATCTTCAGTTTTGATTACCTCGTCTTCATTAATTTCATTTATTTTGTGCAATTGATTTACACCCATATCTTTTATTGTCTGTATGAGACTTGGGATTCCGAAGTTTATAGAAAAGGTTTGGTCAGTAAAACATTCAGTGTCTGCAAGTTTATGTCCGTTTAATGGCCACCAATAGAAGTTACGGAAGTCAAATTTGTCAGCAAGAAGTTGTCTTGTCTGAATGTCTGTATGTTTTTTGTCGCTGCTAAATAGCCCCATGTTTTTGTCTACAGTAATGTTGTCTGCGCTTTTTACCTATAACGTATTGCAGCTACCAGAAGTGCGGATTTTTGAAACCGTTTTCTACCGAACTGCTTATAACAAAGCTAAATATTTAATGGACATTTGCAAAGCGAAAATAATTGTCTTTCGCGGGAGCGACCGCTTTTGCAAATGCCGAAGCCGAATGCCCGCATTTTTGGTAGGTGCGGTTACAAGCTGTGCTATTTGTCTTTAGTATATAGCTCTTCAAAAAACTTTAATTTCTTTTTATATGTGTCATCCATTTTCTTGTCAAAATAAACGACCTTAACACGTTTTTCATTATCATCTAATAGTTCAAAATCTGGAATATTTGTAAATCTAAATCTTGTTTTATCTAAATTTTTTCCAGCTTGTAATACTCTTGTTTTATAATGCTTTTCCAGTTCTCCATTTGGCATACAAACTATACACATTACTAAAGTGTCAAGAGTATCTTTGTCGTAAAGTATGGTTACAAAATAAGAGAGGCAAATTTTTTCGTGAGTCTTTCCTTTATTATATATTGTTGGAAGTGCTGGAATATAATCTCTTGTTTCTTCTTTGTCTCCACCTTCGTTTACTACCATTTTCCCTTTGTAACTATTTTGATTTGTACCAACGAAAATATTCTTAGTGTAATCACCAATGTTTGTATTACCAATCAAAGACGCACCTACAGTCTTTAAATCAATGTGAATAAATGCATCTGGCACTTCAAAAAACAAATCCGCACCAACTGGACAAGAATTTGGTTGCCCAATTCCTTTTCCATTTAATAATGAATAAACTATTCTTTCAGCTCCAACAGCAAAATCTGAAATTCCTGACTTATACAATCCTAACCAATCACCTGAAATTTTTTCTTTCGTTTTAAAACCGAACAATAATTCATCTTCAGCAAATTTTAGAAAGTGATAATATTTATTGAGGTACTTGCACTCTATTTCCTCTATGCTCTTTAATTGTTTCATTTGCTTTTTTATTTTTTGAGGTGGTGTTTTTTTCTTTTTCATATTGAAGTAACTCTTTTTTTATGACTTCGGCAATTTTTTTACCTAATAAAACTGGAACAGCATTGCCAATTTGCTTATACATATTACCCAAACTTCCGCAAAAAATAAAGTCGTCAGGAAATGTTTGAATAATCGCACATTCACGAACGGACATTCGTCTTTCTTTATTAGGATGGATTTCAGGACCAGTAGCAGTAATAGTATCACTTGGCTTATCCCAATTATTAATCCTAAGAGATTGTTCAAATGAAATGGGCTTTAATACTAATTCGGTAACTGCTTTATCGTATTTATTATCAAAGCCTAGTATTTTTTTTAATTCCCACCAGTCTTTTGGGTTTGGAATGCTACCCGAATTATTGTCTTTTCTAAACCAATGTCCAGCAGTATGCGCATATCCAAATATTTCGTCAATTTTCTTTGTCGATATACCTGCTTTACTTCTCCATATTTTTAGATAATCACAAATGTCGTGTTGATTTATTTTGTGCTTTCTACCCCAAAATTGATCATGTACGTTTGTTCGTGCAACGTGATTATGAATTAATTTACCTTTAAGTTTAAAGGGTTTATCTCTTGTCCTTTCATTTGCCAAATGACCAACAACCTCCTTAACTGTAACGTAAGGTAAATTTTTTCTGTCGAACAATTCGTTCTCAATACCATGTGTTTTTTTCGGGAAAGGATTAGCTAATCCTAATCTGTTTCCAATTATAACAACTCTTTCTCTGTTTTGAGGAACACCATAATCAGATGCTTTTAAAACCCTAAAGTCAACTTTGTAACCTAATTTTCTAAAATCACTGATTATCATTTCTAATACTTTTCCTTGTTGCATAGAAATTAGTCCTTTAACATTTTCGCCTACAAAATATTTGGGTTTTTTATCTTTTATTAAACGGAGGAGTTCTTTATATAGAAAATTTCTTTCATCTTCCATACTTCGTTTAATGTTTGCAATCGAAAAACCTTGGCAAGGAAACCCACCAAGCAGGATGTCGAAATCGTCTGGAATTTCAGAACTTGGTATTTTAGTAATGTCTCCATAAACAATATGGTCACCTATATTTTGCTTATAGGTTTCCACAGCTTCCTTAAAAAAGTCATTAGCCCAAATCACTTCATAACCAGCTTGAATAAAACCTAAATCAAGACCACCGCAACCAGAAAACAATGAAACTACTTTCATATTATTTTTTTGTTTTTAAATATTCAATTTTTTGTTCAGCAACTTTTAAAATTTCCAAATTAGCATCTGCTTCAATTATTTTGTAAGCCAATTGGTCGCTTAAGTTCTCCTCGATTAATAATTGTACATTATACTTGAAGTATTTAGCAATTAGTTTTATTTGGTCTTTTGTTGCCTGTCTTTCATTACGCTCAATTTTTCCAAGTAACGATGTGTCAATACCAATTGCAGAAGCTACTTCACGCAATGATAATTTTTTCTGCTCACGTAATGAACGGAGTTGTTCGCCAAATGATGTAACCATATTTTTTGTTTGAGTCATTGAGGACTTATTTTGTCCAAAAGTATTATAAAAAACATTTGGGGACAAATTTTGTCCTTGAAAGTTTTCAACATATTAACATTGTTAAATATCGAGCTTTTGAAAATAGTTGAATGTCGATTTTTAAGGGGATTTCAGTTGGTCGGAGAGTGTCTCCTAGCATTGCTTGTAACGTTTTCGCGCTAAGCAACGGTTTGATTTGAAACCGTGTCTGCCGAAACGCTATTAACAAAGATAAATGTTTAATGGACTTTTGCAAAGCGAAAATTAACTAATTGTCTACCGCTTTTGCAAAAGCCGAAGCCGAATGTCCAAATGGGATTTAGGTTGGGTTAGGTGCTGATAGTTCTATTTAATTCTTCTTGCAGCGTTATGAATTCGAAGAATAGTAATTTTTTCTTTCTGTAGTCGATAAAAAATTCGGTAATTACCTTCTATTAATTCTCGGATTTCATGAACGTTTTTTTCTGGTACCATTCGACCCGATTCAGGAAATTCAATTAATTGGTCAACTCGACTTATTAATTTAGATATAAATCGTGCTGCATAAAAGGAAGAGTCAAGCGAGATATAATCGTTTATAGCCCGAAGATCTTTTAGGGATTTTTTTGTCCAGCTTATTTGTGCCATTTAGCTACCATTTTTTTCACCTTGTCATGACTTATGGTTTTTCCAGTTTTAGCCTCTTCCATACCTTCGTCAATTTTTTCAATTACGATTAGTTTTTCGAGGAAGTCGTCTAGATTAAATTTGCTAGGAAGCTCGTTTAGGGTATGTATGATTGTCGATTTTTGCATGGTATAAATTTACAAAAAAAATAGAATTAATCAAAATGCCTTGATTCTAGTCTGGTCTATACTATTTGCACCTAACGGTTTCAAGCTAAATTCCCGTTTGGAGTTTGAAACAATGTCTACCGAAATGTTAGTTTAAAGATAAATGTTTAATGGACTTTTGCAAAGCGAAAATAAATGTCTTTCGCTGAGCGACCGCTTTTGCAAAAGCTTTGTTGTCTGCCAAACTGTTTGCTTAGCGTGTGTTAGTGCCTAGGTGTTTTTCTGTGGTCATTAAGCAAAGATTTCTGTATTACTACATGGATTTTTTATTTAAAAATGGATTATATCTAATAAAATTATTCTATATTTTATTAGTTGTTAATTATGAAATAGTTCTATCTTCGTTATAATATTTAATTTTTTAAATGAACTTTTATAAACAAAATATTATTAAATTATATGAAAACTAAACAAGCGTCATTAAGTGTTTTGCTCTTTCTGGGTTTAGGTCTTGCAACGGCAAAGGCACAAGAATCGGCTGTTGCCTCTGGTGGTAATGCATCTGGAAGCGGCGGTTCGGTTAGCTTTTCTGTTGGACAAGTAGTTTATACTACTCATACAAGTGCAACAGGAACCGTAGCGCAAGGTGTGCAGCAACCGTACGAAATATCGGTTGTTACTTCAATTGCCGAAAAGACTGCGCAAAATTTAAATTTGCAGGCATATCCTAATCCTACGTCGGATGTTTTGCTATTGCAAATACCTGATTTTGATTCACAAAATTTAATGTATCAATTGACGGACGTTAATGGTAAATTAATTGAGAGTAAGAAGATAACTGGAAAAACAGAATCCATTAATGTTTTGCATTTGGCTACAGCCACTTACTTTTTGAAAGTAATACAAAATAATAGTGAAGTAAAAACATTTAAAGTCATCAAGAATTAATATAAAAAAAACATCCATGTATTTATAGCAAATGCTAATAAAGTAAACGTGGATACACTAACGATCATCAAAAAACAAATAACTAATTATGAAAAAAATTTATTCATTTATAGCTGCTGTTATAGGCTGGGCTTTAATTGTTTCTACGAAGATACTTTACCCAATTCCCAAAATTTATTGCCCTTGTATTGTCTGCCGAATAGAATTGAGTTAACTCATTATTAAGCCATTCTTCAACTTCATTGTAAGTCATTTCTCCGCTGTCGATAACAGCAGTTATATTACTTTGCGTTGTGAAATACAAAACAAGTTCATCTTTTGTATACGATATTGGGTTTTTAAATTCTTCTTCTTTGTCTAGTGTGAAATTTTTAGATGCTAAATTATCATTTGACCAATTGTAACTATTATTTCTTTTTGGAGCGGGAAATTTTTTTAAATAAATTTCAGGATACCATTTGCTAAAACTTTCAACGCCTTGCATTTCCGATATAAAAAAGTTGTCATATAACACTAGCCAACCATTGTTTGTCAAAAGTCTATTTGCCTCGACAAGGAACTTGTCGATATTAAACCAATGCACACCAGAGCATACAGTAATTAAATTGAATTCATTATTAGAAAACGGTTGGCTTTCAGCTGGTGCATTTAAGTAATTTATTTTGTCTTGAGATAAAGCCCATTTTAGCATTTCTTGTGATGTGTCTGTACCGAATACATTAAAAGCAATGTCAAGCAATGCTTTAGTCGACAAACCAGTGCCGCAAGCTATGTCTAATGCTTTGTCAAGTTTCTTGTCTAGCTGTAAATGTTTTTGGATATGAGAAATTGTATTACTGTGGAAATATGGTCTACCTTTTGAATATCTTTCGGCAGCATTTTTTGGGTCAAAGTAATTCATAGTTGCCAATTTGTGTTTTGTCTATAAGCCTTGCCTATAACGTTTTCGCGGTTTATTTCTGTTTGGGGTTTTGAAACATTGTCTACCGAAATATTACTAACAAAGCTAAATATTTAATGGACATTTGCAAAGCAAAAATAAACGTCTTTCGCGGGAGCGACTGCTTTTGCAAATGCCGAAGCCGAATGCCCAAATAGAATAAACCGTGTGTTAGTACCCAGTTGCCGCCACACAGTTTGAGTCCTGATTACGTGTCTGCATACACAGGTGGGCAGTAAATTTTGCTAGCTTATTTGGCGCCACAAAAAATATTTGCCTTAAAAAGAAGCGACCAAATGTGCTTGCAAAATGTGCGTAGGGCTTTTATTTTTTTATTTTCTTTGTTTCTTTTTCAAAATCACTTTCAAAGTTTTTGTCCTGAATAACTCTGAATTTTTCATATTCTTTTTCGGCCAATTGTTTAGCAACTTCATGGCTTATTTTTCCAGCGTCTTTTAAAATTTGATATTCGTTGAATTGTAAAAAAGCGTCTAGTTTGGAAACCCATTCAGTCATTTTCATTGGTATTTGTCTAGCAGCTTGATTTTCCGCGTAGTCCAAATACATTGTAACAACACGTTCCAATTCTTTTATTTCTTTTTCAATCAAGTAATTTTTAGCAACCGAAACGTCTGATTTTAAAATTTTACCAGTTGGCGCATTTTTCCATGTCTGCAAACCCATATTTGGTTTAGCTGAACTTGCTCTTTCCTTAACTATTTGCGCAGCAGTTTTACCCGTTGTTGCCCAATGTAATTTATTTTGAACCGTTTTAAAAAATGTTTGAGTTATTTCAGCGTCTTTTTTATAATCAATGCTGCATTGCTCGTATATGTCAGTTATTTTTAAATAAAAACGTCTTTCACTGGCACGGATCTCTCGGATACGTTCCAATAATTCATCAAAATAATCTTTACCAAAGCGCTTCCCTTGTTTTAAACGTTCATCATCGAGCACAAATCCTTTGATAATAAATTCTTTGAGGGTTTTAGTTGCCCAAATACGAAATTGAGTAGCTTGAATACTATTTACACGATAACCTACTGCAATAATTGCATCCAAATTATAAAAATCAATGTCACGGGAAACATCACGATTACCTTCTTTTTGAACTATCCGGATATTCCGGATAGTTGAATTTTTATCTAATTCATTGGTTTTGTATATGTTTTGTAAATGCTCATTAACAGTTCGTACATCAACGCCAAACAATTCTGCCATTTTTTTTTGATTTAACCAAAACGTTTCTTCTTGAAAAAACACTTCTACTCTCACATCACCGTCAGGTGATGAGTAGAATATAATATCGTTTGATTGTGGTGTAAGGTCTTTACTCATGTTGAAAATTTTAGAATGTTGATTGTCTTTCTATTCGGTCGTTTTGTTCTTTCTCTTCTTTTTCTCTTTTAAAAGTTTCTTTAGAGATGTTAGTAATATCTTTTTCTTTTAATTCTCTTCTAATAGAGAAAGGGAAAAATATATTAATAAAGCTAGATATTGTGAGAAACATTATTATTGTTTGACACCAAATATTTGTCGCCACGAAATTTATTAAATTAAAATTTGTATAAACGTTTACATAATAGAATACCGCAGAAACAACCATAGCTAGAAGAAATATTATTATGGTATTTAAACGTTCAAAAACTATTCTTTTAAATTTATAAATTTTATAATTCATTTTATGATTATTAAGAAGTAATTTAATTAAGTTTAATTTAAGGTCAGATACTTGCAACTCTTTATAGATCCCATTTGTGTGTACTATTTTAATTTGAGATGTTTTTTCATCAACAAGCATTGGATAGCTAATTTGAATCATATTCAGTGAATCTTTCTTTACAAAATTAATTGAGCACTTATACCATAGATTTTCAATTTGTATTTCCGATACATTTGAAAACATACCAATTGGTTTCCAAAAAAGATTATTCTTGTTTGAAGTGATTTTAATTAGTTCATTGCCAACTTTAATTTTCATCTTATTTTTTATTTGCTTTCTTCACTTTCTCTTTTGTAAATAAATCCGCTGTATATTTTTCGTACAGTTCAAATAAAAACTCCATGCGTTTGGCTTCACTTGCAAATGGTTGTGAGCGATAAGCTAAATCTACTGCCTTATCTAATTCATTATGTGCTTTTGTCAATGCTGGTGGCATTGTTAAAGGGTCGTACAAATCAGCCAAAGAACTGTCTGGAAATTCCGCTCTTGCATTAAAGACATTTTGCGCTGCTGTTTCAATTGCTTTTATTTGTTTTTCAGTCGGGTTTTCTGGAAAAGGGAAATTATTATAAACTATACTTGCTGAATATTGAAAATCACTTTTCATTCTACCACAAGTTGCTTTCATCCAAACCATTTGCATAGATGAAGTCATTATTCCGAATATATATAAACTTGCATTTGGAATAATTAGTGCACTACCGCTTGTTATTGTTGTCGGCTCTAAAATACCAATTGGTATATATTTTCTGTTTTCGGAGGATACCTTTGGAATGATTATGTATTTTGAATTTGGCTGACGTATTTCGCCGAATAACATTGGTTTTTCAGCAAGTTTCTTTGTGGCTTCTCTATTACTACTTAATCTAAATTTTTTCGTTTTTTCTATTCGGTCAATAATGAATTTTGAGTTCTTTAAAATAGAAGGTTCAATGTTCTGCAACCATAAGCACCAGCGCTTTTTATTATTAATAAATTCATCACCACCTGTATATTTCTTAATTGCAATACTAATTTGAGGTTCATGTCTTAATGCTTCCTCTTTTTCCTCATCTGACAAAATCAAATTGCCTTCATCTATAGGCATACTTCCATAATTCATTTCAGGAACCTTACAAATAGGAGATTTTCGATTTTCAACAGTAATGTCCTTACCTTCGACTAAGAAAGGATTTATGTTTTTTACTTTTATTTCGTGAGGCTCACCTTTAATATCTTCATATTCATAAATACTCTTGTTATTGGTGTCGTAGTTGGCGAAGCCAACTATCACGCAATGAACCGCTGCATTTCCTTTTGCTTCGTTTCTCCAACTAAATGTTCTGTGAGCAAAATGAATTTTAATATTGTATTTATTAAACATTAAACTCCACAAAAGACCAACTTGTTCACCTTGACAAATTGAATTTGTAGAAACAAAAGCCGCTTTAATTTTTGTATTTTGAATGTATTGAGCCGCTTTGATGTACCACGCTGTTACATAATCTAAAACTCCTGTCCCTTTTGCATTTGCAAATATCAATTCCATATCTGCTTTTTGCTCTGGCTTCTGTTCTTTTTTTCCTATGAAAGGTGGATTTCCAAGAATGTAAGAAAGGTCGTTTTTAGAAACTACGTTTTCCCAATCTATTTGTAGTGCATTGCCATGCACAATTTTTGCCGATTTTTTCAAAGGTAAACGCACAAAGTATTGACCAAACTCATTACTTATTTGCATATTCATTTGGTGATCAATTAACCACATGGCAACTTCGGCAATACGAGCAGGAAACTCTTCGTATTCAATACCGCACATCATATCAACGTCTAATAACATTATGTCACGAACGTCTAAGACGCCCTGACCCGATTTATGTGTAGCACGTAAAACTTCTAATTCTAACAAACGTAATTCACGATATGTAATTACTAAGAAGTTACCACAACCACAGGCAGGGTCAAGAAATTTTAATGTGCTAAGTTTTTTATGAAACTCAGGAAGTTTATTTTTGTTGTCTTTTACACTCTCAAACTCTTTCCAAAGTTCATCTAAGAAAAGAGGTTTAATTAATTTTAAAATATTTGTTTCACTTGTGTAATGTGCGCCAAGGTTTCTACGTTCTTTTGGATTCATTACACTTTGAAACATTGAACCAAATATGGCAGGAGAAATTTTACTCCAATCAATATAACAACACTCTAATAAAGCCGTTCGCATTTTGCTATCGAAACTTGCCATTGGCAATATTTCTTCAAATAGCTTTCCGTTTACATAAGGAAAATCCGCTAATTGTTCGTCAAGATTTTTAAAGCGATTTTCTTTTGCTGTGTTTAATACTTGAAATAGTTCTTGAATTTTAGAAGCTAAATCGCTACCATCTTCATTGGTGCGTTGCTCAATAAATTCTTGAAACTGTTGTTTGTTAAATATAGTTGTATCTTCGGCAAACAAACAAAATAAAATACGAACCAAATAAACTTCTAATGGATGTCCAGTATATCCGATTTCTTCAAGCCTGTCATGAAGTTTACCCATTAACTCTGCTGCTTTAATATTTGCAGGGTCTTGCTCTTTGTAAACCTTTTTTTGATAACCTAAAATGTAGCTAAAGTGCTGAACATTATTTACAAGGTCGTTGAGTTTAAACTCAATTGTTTTTTCTTCTTCAAGATCATAAAGCCTAAAGTTTTCAAAGTCGGAAATTAAAATGTATTTAGGTAGTTCATGTTGTTTAAGTCCGTGTAAATAATCTTTTGCTTGTTGGTATGCTTTGTCAAGGTTCTTACCTCGACTTTTCATTTCAATTAAAATAGTTCCTTTCCAAAGCAAATCAATATAACCGTCTTTTTCGTCTAGTTTTTTTACGCGATGTTCAAAGGTCGAAACTCGTTTACTGCTAATGCCAAATACATTAAAAAACTCAACTAAAAAAGGTTTTGCGTCTGCCTCTTCATTAGAAGTGTCAGCCCATTCTTTAGAGAAGTGTAATGCTCTATCTTTTATTTCGTTCCAACTAAGTGCCATAAGAAAACTGAATAAGATATAAAATTAAAAAAGTAATGGAATTAAACGGCTATAAATCGTAGCATTTTAAATTACTTTCTAACAAAAATGCCGCACGCCCGTGGCGCGGTGTGGTGTGCCGTGAATCATTATCAGTTGTAGGATAATGAATGTTGAATAAAAGATGATAGTAGGTCTATCACAATCGCCGAACATACGGAGGTTGTAAACCGCCTCTCGGT
>JBIICN010000044.1:0-30744 GCA_044238845.1 Bacteroidia bacterium | reverse complement strand
TATAGCGGTGGGGATCACCTCTTCCCATTCCGAACAGAGAAGTTAAGCCCACCTGCGCAGATGGTACTTGGTCTAAAACCTGGGAGAGTATGTCGATGCCAATTTTCAAAAGCCCCCTCTATTTATTTAGTGGGGGTTTTTTGTTTTTATATGGGTTTTATTTTACTTCAAATCCATTTTCAGCACTAGATAATTTGCATTTTATGTTTTATCTTTGTTTAAAGCTACTATTATGACCACAACTACACTCCGAAAAAAAGTACATCAATATATTGATGATATTGATAATGATTTATTAGAAGCTGTTTATAATATTTTGAAGATATATAAACATGATGATGGAGAGCAAAGTCGTTTAACCAAAGAACAAAAGAGTAGTTTAGATAAAACATTAAGTGAGCATAAAGCAGGAAAATTAAAGTATTATACAATTGAACAAGCAAAAGCTATTATTAATAATAAATAGTTTTCATGCAGCAATTGATATTTACAAACCGAGCTATAACTGATATTGCTAAAGCTAAAAAGTGGTACAATAAACAAAAACCAAATTTAGGTTTAAGGTTTACTGATTACATATTTAAATGCGCGGAGGAAATTCATAACAATCCTCTTTTTTATCCCAATAAATACAAAGCGACTAGAGAATATGTGGTTAAGAAATATCCCTATGTTATTATCTATTCTATTGAAGAAAACTATCTTTTTATATTGAGAGTTTTTCCTTGTAAAACATATCCGAAAGGAAAGCATAGCGAATCTAAACGTTAATTTGGAAACACACATCATGTTTACAAAATAACTTATTGAAAACCTAAAACCTGGGAGAGTATGCCGATGCCAATTTTACAATAAAACCCTCATTATGTAAATAGTGAGTTTTTTTTGTTTTATATGCTTTTTATTTAACCCTGTCTGCCAATAGGCAGGCGCAAAGACGCGAAGATTTTGCACTGAGAACACGGAGAAAAGATTGATGCAAAAAAATAGCAAGCATTAAAAATAAGCTTTTTAATGCTTAGTCAATAAACACATGTTTTTTTAGTGTCACAAACCTTAATAAACACTAAAAAAATGATTATTTAGTGTTTGCTCCAACTAGAAAAACTAGTTGATATGCTTTTTACGCAACCTTATATTTAGTGAAACATTTAACTTATGCTAAATTATACTCGAAAGTAACAGCATGAGATTACCTAAATAAATTAGCAGAAATTTGAGTACTTATAAAAAATATAGAAGGGCAACATTATTATTTGAATCAAGAATTGTATAGAATATGATCAGAATAGAGCTTATAGATTGCTATTTATAAAGTCTGTCAGGTTTTTTTACACATCCATAGAAACTTAACGGGTGTACTTCCAATATCAACAAAATAATATATGTGCTAAAAATCCTTTTTACGGTAGAGATTTAAGCAATAATTAGATTATATTTGATATAGAAATTTATGTTATGAAAAAAATAGTTTTTTTAATATTGGTAATTATTGCATTTAATCGCATTAATGGGCAAACTTGGCAGTGGACAAAAATTTTAGATGTCCCGTCCTTTACGGATATTTCTACAGATGTGGATGGAATTACATTTATGATGGGGCAATATACGGGAAGTTTAGCTATTGGAGCAACAACACTTGCTAACACGGCTATTGGAGGCGCATCTAATAGTTATATTACAAAAATGGATTCGTCGGGCAATTATTCATGGGCAAAAGCTATAACATCAGTTAGTAATGGGAGTCCATTTATTCCAGTTTTACGAGGACTTGCTATTGCTGAGGATCCTGTTACTCATGGATGTTATTTTTTAGGAACGTGTACGAGCGCTATTGTTACTGCGGGCTCTTTTACAGTATCATCAAATACACTTAATGTTTATTCTCTTTTTATCGTAAAAATGGATGCAAATGGAAATTTCTTGAGTTTAACTGAAATTTGTAACGATGTATCTTCTAATCCCTCTGGAAGCGGTGACATTAAATGTGATAGATTTGGTAATTTATATGTTTCGGGAAATTATAATAATTTTATAACTTTTGGGAGTACTACTTTTACAAATACTCCTGGATATCAAGGTACGTTTACTGCAAAATTTGATCCATCTGGAAATGTGGTATGGGCAAGAAATTCAAATATAGGTTCAGTAAAAACCATTGCCTTAGATGTTAATGGAAATTGTTATTTAGTTGGATATCCAAATTCTGGATCGATTACTTTTGGATCTTCTACAATTAATGTTAACTCTTCTCCGACTGACATTTTTATTTATACTGCAAAATATAGTGCATTAGGCGCGGAGCAGTTTATTAATACTGCGTCGGTTCCAAATATGAATTGCAATACAATTGATGCATATGATATTGCGGCAGACAGCTTAGGGAATTATTACGTTACAGGAATTTTTGCTGGAACAGCAACGTTCAATTCTAATCAAATTTCGAGTAGATCTAACGCAAGTGCATGTGGTTCGGTTGATGATATCTTTGTTGCTAAATATAATTCATTTGGTGTTAATGCATGGGTTAGAAAAGGAGGAAGTAATCAAACTGGAGAAAGTGGTGAAGGAATTATAGTTTCACAACAGCAAGAGCCTATAGCTATTGGGTACTTTTGTAATTCTGCACAATTTGGATCATTAAGCGTGTCAACCGGGGTAACCAATGTTAATCAAAAAAACGGGTTCATTGCTAGATACAATAGTTCAGGAGGTGAAAAAACGCTTAATCAAATAGGTAGTGGAACTAGCACGACATTTCCTGAATCAATTACAATTGATAAAAATCAATCTATCTATATTGCGGGTACTCATTCGGGCACTGGGAACTTTGGAAGTCAATCTATAACAGCATCTGGGACTAAAGTGTTTTTCTCAAAGGTATTAGGAATTGCAAATAATGTTTCCGCAACGGTGGTTCAAACATCTGGCACAAATCCAATGTGTGCTGGAGCATTTGCGTCTTATTCTGTTCAGGTTACAAATGGAGGAACCAGCCCCAGCTTTCAATGGAAGATAAATGGATCAAATGTTGGCACGAATAGCCCTACATTTACCACGACTATATTGGCAAATAATAATGTTATAACTTGTATCGTGACTTCGAATATTGCTAATGTAGGCACTAATCCTGCAACTTCTTCGGCAATTGTTGCAAAAGTTGGTTTGACTCCGATTTCTATTAGCTCGGAAACTATTTGTGCAGGCCATGCAACAACGCTTTCAATTAATTCGCCTCAAAGTGGAGTCTCGTATTTGTGGAATACGGGCGCGGTTTCAAATAGTATTGTTGTTTCACCAACAGTAACAACTACGTATTCCGCCATAGGCTCGGTGCTGGGATGTTCTGTATCAGCAAGCGGTTCAGTGTCTATTGCAGTACCACTTGTTTTGCCTTTAAATGAAGATTTTGAAACTAGTAGTTTTTTTATGAACGACTGGCGAACATATAACCCTGATGTAGATATTAATGAATGGGTTATTTCTACTTCTGCTGGAGCAGGGGCTAGTGCATCATCTATATCTATCGAAAACGAAGACGCTTATTTGTTCGGTGGTAAAAAAGATTTTTTGTATTCTCCAATTTTGGATTTTAGTAGTATATCTAATGCTAAATTAACCTTTGATGTAGCGTATGCTAAGAGAGATTCAGCATCAAATGATTCGTTATATGTAAAAATCTCGACTGATTGTGGAATGACATGGACCACTTTATATTCAAAGACTGACTCTTTGTTGGCAACAGCTCCAAACACATACCTTTATTTTGTCCCAAATGCATCTCAATGGCGTAAAGATTCGATTGATTTAAGCGCTTATTTAGGTAATTCTAGTGTGAAAATTGCATTTCTGAATGTTTCAGGAAACGGACAGCCAGTTTATATTGATAATATTAATGTTTCTTCTAGTATAAATGCGAGTGCAATTGTAAATATTGTTAATGGAACAAATCCTTCTTGCGAAGGAACTGTTGTGGTTTTTTCTGTTACACCTTCTTACAGTGGAAGTAATCCTATATATCAGTGGATTGAAAATGGATTAAATGTTGGCACGAACAATACGACTTATTCATTAACATGTTCTTCTAGTGTAACCACACAGGTTCAATGCGTTATGATTTCCAATTTTCCAGGTGTTTCTAATCCAACAGTAACATCAAATAATTATATACTAAATATAAATCCAACTCCTATCATTACAGTAGGTGATGTAGGAATTTGTAGTGGAGACTCATATACAATAGTGCCTTTAGGAGCTACGACTTACACTTATTCAGGGGGAACGAGCGTTGTTAGCCCAACAACAACAACAAGTTATTCGATTAGTGGAACAGATGCAAATGGCTGTGTATCTTTGGTTAATGCTATTTCTAACGTAACGGTGAATCCTTTACCAACATTAATAGTAACCGGTACAAATACAGTATGCTTAGGCACTAGCTCAGGTATTATTGCTAACGGCGCTACAACCTATACGTGGAATACAGGACAAACTACTTCAAGTATTAGCGTTAATCCAACGTCAACAACAATTTATTCAGTAACGGGAACAGGCATGAATGGTTGTATTAATTCAGAAACCGTTAGTTTAGCAGTTGACAGTGCCTGCGCCAATGTTTGGCCAGGAGATGCTAATAGCGATGGAATAGCAAATAATTTAGATGTATTAGAACTTGGGTTGCATTATACACAAACAGGATTGCCTAGAGCAACAGCAAGCAATAACTGGCAATCTTATTTTGCTAATAACTGGACTGGAACAATTACGAATGGAAAAAATTTGAATCATAGTGATTGCAACGGAGATGGAACTATTAACGATGATGATACTTTAGCGATCTATAACAATTATGGTTTAACGCATACATTTAAACCTACGCAAACTAATTTAGTAAACCCACAATTAAGTATTGTGCCTGATCAACCAATGGTTGTAAAAGGGATGTGGGGAACAGCTTCTATTTATTTAGGAGATGCTACAAGTCCAATAAATAATATTAATGGTATTGCATATACAATTGATTTTGATAATACATTGCTAGAACCAAATAGTATTTGGATTGAATATCAAAACTCTTTTATGGATGCGGGACAAAATTTACATTTTAGGAAGTTAGATTTTGCAAATGGAAAAATCTTTACCGCAACGACTCATACAGCGAGTAATAACGTAAGTGGTTTTGGTAAAATTGCCACCTTACATTATCAAATCAAATCGAGTTTAGCCACTGATCAAGTTTTAAATATTGGTTTATCTCAGGCAAACCAATCAAATGCTTCGGGGGTTATTTCTCCTTTAACATCAGGCACAGGAACCTTAATGGCTATTGGAGCGAGTGTTGGTATTAAAGAAAATAGCTTTAGTGGAAATGTGCTGATTAGTCCAAACCCAACCAATGGACTATTAAATATTAATTTTAATACGATTCCTCATAACACAAAAATAGAAGTGTATAATAGTATTGGTGCTTTGGTTTTAACTGAAACAATGAGTAATAAAAATAATACGATTAATGTGAGTGAATTGAGCAGTGGTATTTACTATATGAAAGTGTTGGAAGAAAATAACGTAGTTGCAGTGAAGAAGGTTGTTAAGGAGTAATTGAATTCTATTTGAAATAGAAATTAGGTTTATGGGAAAAGTAATGGTATTGATCTTTGTTGCATTTAAATTTTTTGCAAATGCGCAATCACAAGTTCCTATTTATAAGTGGGCATATAGTTTTGGAGCAAATAATTTTGACCGAGCGCTTTCTGTAACTACAGATAAAAATGGTAACGTATACTCAACTGGAGTGTTTTCTGGAACCGTAGATTTTGATCCCAGTGCAGGAAATTTCAACCTGACTTCGGGGGGGATAAATGATTATGACCTATTTATTTCTAAATTTGATTCTATCGGTAATTTTATTTGGGCTAAAGGAATTGGTGCGCTTGATGATGAGATAGGATATTCTATAGTTGTTGACACATTAAAAAATATTTTTGTAACTGGTTCATTCAAAAGTATTGTTGATTTTGACCCTAGTATCGGAACTTACACATTACAGGCAAGTTTGCCAGGAAATACAAATGCTAATGCTTTTATTTTAAAATTAGATTCTTTAGGAAACTTTGGTTGGGTAAAGAATATTGGAGGGGTGAATAGTAATGCTGTCGGAACATCATTAAAACTTGATAAGCAGGGTAATATTTATAGTATTGGGAACTTTAGCGGTAACTCCGATTTTGATCCAGGCTTGGGTAATTATTCATTATCAGATCAGGGAAGTGGAGATGTGTATATATTAAAATTAGATAACTCCGGTAATTTTGTTTGGGTAAGAACTTTAGGAGGTACCGATGGAGAGTCTGGGTATTCGATTACGGTTGATAAGTTAGGTAATGTATACTCGGTAGGAACTTTTGCCGGAACAGCTGATTTAGACCCTACAAGTACAGGTTCTTATACTGCTTCAACTTCAGGATTAGCAGGTAGTCCAGATATATTTATTTCTAAAATTGATAATAATGGAAATTTTGTATGGTCGAAGAATATTGGTAGTTCAAATTCAGAATATGCAACTTCTGTTCAAGTAGATACTTTGGGTAACGTTTATATTTCTGGTTATTTCTATGGTACTGTGGATTTTAATTCTGGCATTTTATCAAATAATTTAACAGTAACCGGAGGCTGCGATAGCTACGTTTTAAAATTGGATATTAATGGAGATTTTTTATGGGTAAAACAAATTACAGTTTCAAACTTTAGCACTCAATGTAAATCAAGTGCAATTGATGCAAGTGGTAATATTTATATTACAGGCGGGTCAGTTTTTGGTGCTTTTATTAGTAAATTAAATTCAATTGGGGCACTTGTATGGCAGAAAAATTTTTCTGGTAATGGAAATGTTTTTGAGGCAAAATCAATTTGTTTAGATCTAGATACCAATATTTATATAACTGGAGTATTTAATTCTCAAATTAGCTTTAATAATTGGACTCCAGGATCTACATTAAATTGTTCGAATGTTGATGATATGTTTATTTGCAAAATGTATCAATGCAACCAGCCTAATGCTCCTGTTGATAATACAAGCGCTGCAAGTTTGAGTATTTGTGTGGGCAGTTCAGCAACGTTAAGTGTATTTTCAACAGATGTAGTTAATTGGTATAATTCTGTTTCGTCTTCTACAATTATCTCAACAGGGATGATTTTGGTTACGCCTACATTATCGGCTGGAACAACTACTTTTTATGCAGAAGCAATGAGCTGCACCCCAAGCGCTTATAGAACCGCTATTACAGTTACTGCAAATCCTAATTGCACCGATGTTTGGCCAGGTGATGCCAACAGCGATGGTATTGCCGATAATTTAGACGTTTTAGAACTGGGATTGCATTATACGCAAACGGGTTCGCCACGAGTAGGCGTAAGCAATAACTGGCAACCGTATTTTGCAAATAACTGGACAGGAACAATTACTAATGGAAAGAATGTGAATCATTCTGACTGTAATGGAGATGGAATTATTAATGATGATGATCCTTAGCGATATTTAATAACTATGGATTAACTCATGCCTTTAAACCTACGCAAACCAATTTAGTGAACTCACAATTGAGTATTGTGCCTGATCAGACAACGGTTGTAAAAGGAATGTGGGGAACTGCTTCTGTTTATTTGGGAGATGCTACAAGTCCAATAAGTAATATTAATGGTGTAGCTTTTACAGTTGGTTTTGACAATACATTGATCGACCCTAACAGTATTTACATTGAATATCAAAATTCGTTTATTGATGCTTCACAGAATTTATATTTTAGAAAACTTGATTTCGCTAATAACAAACTGTTTACCGCAAGTACACACACCATTAGTAATAACGTTAATGGTTATGGTAAAATTGGAACTTTACATTATCAAATTTTGTCAAGCTTAGCTACTGATGAAGTGTTGAATATTGGTATATCTCAAGCTAATCAATCGGATGCTACAGGTTTAATTACTCCATTAACATCTGGTACAGGAACGTTAATGGCTATTGGAGCTAGTGTTGGAGTTAAAGAAAATTTATATAGTGGTAATGTATTAGTTAGTCCAAACCCAACAAATGGATTACTAAATATTAGTTTTAATTCTATTCCTCAAAATACTAAAATTGAGTTGTATAATAGTATTGGTGCTTTGGTTTTATCAGAAACAATGACCAATAAAAATAATACAATAAATGTGAGTGATTTGAGTAGTGGTATTTATTTTATGAAAGTGTTGGAAGGAAATGGGGTTGTGGCAGCGAAGAAAGTGGTGAAGGAGTAAATACTGTTTTGATTACTTTCGTTTGCGTGAGGGATAGAAACGAAAAGCCCACAGCTACGAGGTACGAGGAGCGAGGACTTATAGTGAATAGCCCGACCCTGCCTGTTCTTTGGCAGGGACACGCCCAAAAAAATATAAATTGAAATTTAATTGAAAGAAAACGCCGTTAGAAAGAATATTCTACCTGCGTTTTTATTATTTGTGAAATCCTCCCCCTGCCCCCTCCAGAGGGGGATAGAAAAGAATGATTATTTTTCCAGCGCTTCCTTAACTAATTGATTAGCCATTTTAGGATCAGCCTTGCCTTTACCCATTTTCATGACTTCGCCAACAAATAATCCTAATAAACTAGTTTTACCGTTTTTGTATTCTGTAATTTTTTCAGGGTATTTTGCTAAAGCTTGATCAACTAATTTTTACAAAACAACATGTCGCTAATTTGTATAATGCCTAAACATTAGCAATTTTTAATCGGATTTAATTCATTCGAACTTTCCATAAATATTTTTTATCGAATGGTTACACTTATTTATCTTTTACACAGCGAATAGACAGCCCATAGGAATTTACCAATTTATATGTTAGATAAAAGTCGTTATCGTTTGCATTTAATGAGCCAACATACAAAAAACTATTTTTACCATCTTGCGACCAAAATCTAGCTTGTTTTTTTAAGTTTACGAATGTTCCATTCATATCTCTGCCTCCACCGCCTAGGGCAGTAAAATTAAGACTATTAGTAGCCCTCGTATTAGGGCTAGTCCAAAACGATGTTCCTTGTGCAATTAATGGTGCAGCTATATTTGCGTATTCGTATTGTGATGATGCGGTGTTATCTTGCCCGATTACGCTACTAACCGACGCTTTTGCCAGATCGTCCCAATCTGTTTTTTTAGGAACTCTATAGCCTATAGGGCAAACATTTGGTTGCGTTGCAACGAAACCATTGTATAAATTGCCATAAACATTAATGCTGGACAGCGTATTGTCGTAAAAACAATATGCAGGTGTGGTTAATTGAGACCAACTAACTGAATTGGTTACCAATGCTATTGGAGTTTCTCTATCATTATATTTTGTAGTGTACAAGTTTTCCCATAGCCAAACTCTATTGCCAATAGTAACTGGTAAGTATATATTATCATCTCCATCTCTCACTGGTGTGCATGAAAAAGAATTTGGAACAAAGGTTATATAAACGGGAGAACTAGTAGATGTTTGAACTCCGCATGTTACAACTCTTCTATACCATTGTGTAATTGGTACTGTAGGACTAACGCTTGCCCAAGTTGGAGAATAGGAAACACTAGTAGCTTCAGAAATAGGTTGCCAAGTTGAATTATCAGAACTTTTTTGCCATGTGTAACTACAGCCACCATTTGGTTCTACTGAATAGCCTGTAATAGCGGAAACAGAAGATGTGCTAGAACACATATAATCTAGATTAGGCTGATGTAAAACATTATTACTAATTAATGGATCAGAAGAAGTAGTAAAAGATTGAGGTGTACTGTAACTATAATTGTATTGAGATGCCCAACCGTCTCCTCTAGACCAAATAACAAAGCAAGATATGTAATAAGTCGTATTGGGTTGTAAAACATCAGACCTAAATGTTTTTACATTAGTTTGATTATTTACAGGATCTGCATTCACAGCACCATTATCACCAATTACAAACGTCTTGCTTCTTGAGGCTGGAATAATATGAGTGTATTTTTTATTTGTACCCAATCTTTCAAATCCCGGATGAAGATCATAATATGACAAATTGGTTCCATTATAGCCAATATATTTTTTACTTGGGTCATAAATATAGTATCCTACATTTAAACTATCAACGGTAAGCGAGTTAGTACTTGTCGACCAAATTACCCCAATTCCTAATATTTTTTGGTCTACAGCAAAGCTTTCAGTAAATTCTTTTGTGAATTCGCAACTTACAGCAAGTGATATTGAATTAATGGCTGTGATGTTTGGTAAATGAAGTATTATGTTTTTATCATTTGGAGTAGTTGTAGCAATAGGGTCGATCCATTGTGAATAAAATGTAGGAATGCCAATAAAAAACATCAATGCTACTGATACAATACGGTTTTTTAAATTTAACGTTTTCATAATTTTTTTATTTTGTTATTGGTATTTAACACATCTTATTGAGCGTTGAGTTTCATCTACAGATTTTCCGCCAAAAGGCATATAATAGATGGCTTTATCAGTATCTGTTATTTCAAAAAATGTACGATCGTATTTAGGCGGATCAACCAAATTATCAGGCACTATGCCCCACCATGCACCCCAATTGTATTTGCCGCTGTACTCAAATTTATTTAAGGAGTTCATAATATATCCCCCAGCTGGAGTAGCGTTAAAATAATAGGGATTTGAAAGACTATCAGATGTTTTCCACCATGCTGTAGACTTTAAATTATTACCGGCATTTTCTTTCCCCCCAACAGTGTCAATTAAAATTTGCCAATCCATTATGTCAGCTACCTTCCAGCCACTTGGGCATACATTCCTCAGGCTATCGTTATTCATTACGGTTACATTATAAAGTGCTCCAAAAGGAAGGGCATTTAATGCGGAATCTTTATTATACCAAGAAAAAGTCGCTTTTGAATTTGTGATTTTATTGCTAACTTTTTTAATAGGTTTACCGTTGTTAAAACTTGTAGTTCTTAAATTGGCGATCATCCATGTTTGTATTCCTATTTTAACGGCTGGATAAATGTTCCCGTCGCCATCAGGCTTACTAATGTATATGTTTTTACTTGTGTACGACGGACAAGTACCATTATATTTAATAGTTACATTATAAATATGATTTTGATGATTTTCGTTATTGATAAATGTAACAATGTTGCTTGGTAAGGTTTTTCGTACATATGAATTTTGACGATCAATGCTATCTAGCAGAATCATATTGCTGATGCTACTGGCATTATCAGCAAGAACCTGCAAGCTCATATCTTTATTTGTAGCCGCAAATGGTTGTATGTTGATTTTAGGTGCATAGCCATTTTTTACATAGGTAATTAGAATGCTATTACTGGTATCGCTGTAAGTTCCACTATTTACGATACGCCTATATTTAACCTCATTATAATTTAGTTTTGACGCCAATATGCTATCGGGTGTATAATTAATAGTGCCATTATTTATTGAGGTGCAATTTAGCCATTGGCCGCTGGTTTTTTCTTGTTTTTGCCACGTATAAGAATAATTGCCATTGCCATTATTGGGAGTGGAACCAACAATTTGCCCTATTGAATAATAATTTGAACTAACTTTGGTACATATTACTTTATTAGGCCCCGGGATAAAGTTATTTGTAATTCTTCCCAAAGCGGTTGTGAACGATGGATAACCTGCAGTTATATTATTATAGGGGTATAGGGTATCGTTTCTTCTTGCATTAAAACGACATTTGTTGGGAGACTTAAAAATACTATTGTCCCCAAACTTACCCTTCTTGGCAATTATTACAAAAGTTTGCTGTGCTGTAAAATTTGTATTTGGGGTTAACCCTGTTAGTTTTACAATAAAAGGAATGTCGCTACCTAGTGTGTTTATATTAGTACTATCAATTCTAATGGTATCGCCTTCTTGTACAATAGTATTACCATAGATTAAAACTGTTTGAGGGAGTATTTTGAAACTCTTACCAATTTTAAGGTTAAATTTATTATCGGTTATGGCTTTATAAAAATTGAAATGCCCTGCAATTATGGCACTACTATCCATAATATTAAATATAGAATCTATTTTTATCGTATTAGTTTGTATAGGGCCTTGAGTTGGACCTATTATATTACTTACCGTATTAGTGTTTACAGGGCTTGTGTTTGCTTTTGTTTGAAATGCAATTACTGGAGGCGTTGCTCCGCTTGAAAAATAACCTCCTATAACTATTGGTAATGACTGTGATTGAGATAATAAATAGTTTGAATAGTTGTTGTCTAAAACGACCACGGTCATTTGCTGTTGATTATAATTTGTTATTAGGGAAGAGCCAGCCATCAACCCATTTATTTTTATGCTATACACAATAGAATCTCCTTTGCTTTTTATATTGGCTTTATTAAGGAATATAGTGTCGCCTTGAAAAACAGTTGGAGGCAACCCACCAGGAACCGAACTGGACAAGGTTATATTTGGTATTAACGCAAATTTAGTCCCAACTGAAACGGTTGTATCGTTTTGCAAATTAAGACCTGTTTGAAAATCTTGCATCGCTTTATTGAATTTAAAATAACTGGTAATGGTAACTCCATTAGAGGTTATATTACTTGCAGTCATTACCCCAAATTTTCCGCAGGAAAAAGATGCTTGTGGTCCAAACTGCGCGTTAATTTTATTGCCTGTTGCAATTAGAGCAAATGCAAAACAGATTATTTTTTTTAATGTCATAAAGGATTCATTTTTTTTTAAAAGTAAAGAATAATTCTGAGGTGCAAAAATTTTACGTGAAATGGGTGTTGGAACTGTTAAGCCAACGTTAACTAATATAGCAATCTTCGGGTTACTTAAATAAAAACACCTTTGGAATAATTATTCCAAAGGTGTTTTTGAATTGCTTCCCGACTTTTACTTCGACTCCGCTCAGGTTGAAAGCTCGAACTGAAAGGCTAGTGTATGCAGTTGATTACTTCTCCAAAGCTTCCTTCACTAATTGATTCGCCATTTTAGGATCGGCTTTGCCTTTCCCCATTTTCATGACTTCACCAACAAATAAACCTAGCAAATTAGTTTTACCGTTTTTGTATTCTGTAATTTTTTCAGGATATTTTGCTAATGCTTGATCAACGAATTCTTGTAAAGCGCCAGTGTCATTACTTTGTATAATATCTAAACGTTGTGCAATACTTAATGGTGCTTCGTCTATGTGCAACATCAACTCGGGAAATAATTTTTGTGTAGCGGTAGCATTGCTTATTTTTCCTTCGTCAATCAAAGCAATTAAATCTGCAATAGTTTTTGGGTTTACTTTAAATTGTTCAATAGCAATGGCGTTTTCGTTCAGGTAAGATTTAATGCTTCCCATCATCCAGTTAGCTGCTGCTTTGTAGTTTTTGGTAAAAGAAACCAATTCATTAAAATATAAAGCTAAGCCTTTTAAGTCGGTTAAGTTAAGTGCATCGTATTCTGACAAGCCAAATTCTTTGGTGAATTTTTTTAACAAATCATTCGGTAATTCAGGCATTTGCGCCTTTATTGTATCAATGTAATTTTGCGTAATAAATACAGGTTGTAAATCTGGCTCAGGAAAGTAACGATAATCATTTGCGTTTTCTTTACTACGTAAAGCAAATGTAGAACCATCAGTTGCATTAAAACTTCTTGTTTCTCCTGCTATTTCTTTACCTGCTTCTAATAAATCAATCTGACGTTTAATTTCAAAATCAATAGCACGTTGTACGTTACGGAAAGAGTTCATGTTTTTTACCTCTACTTTTTTTCCGTATTCTTTCGCATCTTTCAACATCACCGAAACATTGGCATCACAGCGTAGTGAGCCTTCTTCCATGTTTCCATCGCAAATATCTAAATAACGTACTAGTTTTTTTACTTCCGTTAAATACACATACGCTTCGTCGCTACAAGTAAAATCGGGTTCCGTTACAATTTCCAATAAAGGCGTTCCAGCACGGTTTAAATCAATTAATGATTCAAATGGATCGATGTCGTGCATACTTTTACCAGCATCTTCTTCCATGTGTATACGCGTTAAGTTAATACGTTTTTCAGTCCCATCTTTTAATTTTACATCCACATAACCACCAGTACAAATAGGTGTTTTGTCTTGTGTAATTTGATAGCCTTTTGGTAAATCGGCATAAAAGTAATTTTTACGAGCAAACTGATTTTCTTCACGAATGTTCGAATGTGTGGCAATACCTAATTTTACTGCAAATTCAATAGCGCTTTTATTTACTTTTGGTAAAGTGCCAGGATGCCCCAAAGTAATCACACTTACATTAGTATTCGGCATAGCACCATATTCGGCTACATCGTTGCTATACATTTTTGTTTTGGTTAATAATTGAATGTGACATTCTAAACCAATGACTGCTTTATATTTATCGTAAACGGACATAACTATTTATTGAATTATTGAGTTGTTGAATTGAGGAGCTATTGTTTTTACTCAAAAATTCAGAGTTTAAAGATAGTAAATTTTATAATTCCCTAAGGAAAACCAAAGCTCGAAAGTATGGTTTTTGCCGCGCGAGGGATTGTAGCGAAAATCCTTTTTGTGCCTCTTTTACAAAAAGATTGGAGCGTAAAGCCCGACCGAAGGGCGCGCCCAACGATTTATTAATCTGTTTTTACAATACACAGATTGAAAAGAGGACATTTTACTTATATTTACTGTCCCAAAGCCCCATTTTTTTGATACCTAAATTAACCATAGATAAAATTATTGACGCCGCTCGAGTAGAGGATGTGATTGGAGATTTTATTACCTTAAAAAAGCGTGGCGCTAACTTACTAGGACTTTGTCCTTTTCATGGAGAGAAATCGCCATCATTTACCGTGTCGCCTGCTAAAGGAATTTACAAATGTTTTGGTTGCGGTAAATCGGGCACGGCTGTTAATTTTATTATGGATTTGGAGAGTTTATCTTATCCAGAAGCTCTACGTTATTTAGCCAATAAGTATGGGATTGAGGTTGTTGAGAAAGAAGTAAGTGTAGAAGAGAGGGCGCAGCAAAACGAAAAAGAGAGTTTATACATTGTGATGCAATATGCACAAAAGTATTACTCTGATTTATTGATGAATGATGATTTAGGGCGTTCGATTGGTTTGGGATATTTTAAAGAAAGAGGATTTTCGCAAGCAACCATTGATAAATTTAATTTAGGATATAGTTCGGAAGAAAGAAGAAAGTTTTCGGAAACAGCCGTGAAGAATGGCTACAAACCAGAGTATTTGGTAAAGACGGGAATGTCGATTTTATCGAATAATCATGTAGAAGGAACTCCGATTACAGAAAAAGATATTTTTGACAGGTATACAGGACGTGTGATGTTCCCAATACATAATATATCTGGAAAAGTTATTGGTTTTGGTGGACGGATTTTAACGAGCGATAAAAAGCTAGCGAAGTATATTAACTCGCCACAAACAGATATTTACGATAAAAGTAAAACGCTGTATGGATTGTTTCAAGCAAAGAAAACAATCATTCAAGATGATAATTGTTTTTTAGTAGAAGGTTACACGGATGTGATTTCGATGCATCAATCAGGTATCGAAAATGTAGTGGCGTCTTCTGGAACATCTTTAACAGTTGAACAAATAAAATTAATTCATCGTTTCACTAAAAATATTACCATTTTATATGATGGTGATGTGGCTGGTATTAAAGCTAGTTTTAGAGGAATTGATTTGATTTTAGAGGAAGGAATGAATGTAAGAGTATTGTTATTTCCTGACGGAGATGATCCAGATTCTTACAGTAAAAAAGTAACCAACGAAGAGTTTAAAGAGTTTATTAAAAACAATAGCAAAGATTTTATTGCTTTTAAAACGAGTTTACTTTATAAAGAAGTTGAGCACGATCCCATTAAACGTGCCGAATTAATTAAAGATATAGTTGAGAGTATTTCAGTTATTCCTGATGCGATTAATCGTTCGGTGTATGTGAAAGAATGTTCACGTATTATGGATATTAGCGAGCAAGTTTTGCAAATTGAAATTAATAAACTCATTCGTAAAAAAACAGGTAAAGCATCACCCTCAACACAAAAAGATAATCAGCAACAAGGCCAAGGAAATTATCCTATAGATGATATACCACCTGAAGCATATTTAGAGGAAGAGGCGCCGAAGGATTTAATTCTAGATAGTGAAGAAAAAGAATTATTGCGCATGATGATGCAATATGGAAATGTATTGGTAGATGTGGAGGCAGAGGATACGGATAATACGGAGCAATCGTTTCAATTAACAGTTTGTGAGTTTGTGATTTTTGAATTATGGAGAGATGAATTGCAATTCATTAATCCTATTCATCAAATGGTCTTGGATGAATTTCATCATGAGTTAGAGAAAGGAAATATTCCAACCTTGCAAACATTTATTCATCATACAAATCCAGCGGTTGCTCAAGTTGCCATTGATTTTGCTTCTTTTTCGGATTCGGTGAGTTACAAGTGGGAGAAATTTGGAGTCAATGTTCCGCTAGAAATCCATTCTATTAAAAAAGGAATTGAACACCAATTGTTTAGTTTAAAAGAAAAGCGATTGAACCAAATTTTAAAAGACGCTAAAGAATTAATTAAAACGGCTGATCCTTTTGAAAACAAAAATGTTTACGAATTTGTGATCATGCTCGAAAATCAAAAAAAGCGGGTTAATAAAATCCTAGGAAGAACTATTATTAAATAGGGAGTTACTTTTACTTGAATTATAAAGAAAAATAATGATCTAGTTGTAATTGCGCTAACTATTTTAAATAAACTCGTTGATTCAGAATTGTGTTTTTATAATTTGTTGCATGTCTTGCAATAAAATACCAAATGCAAATTATTGAAATATTTATGGTTGATTTGTATGTTTCAAAATCAGTTAAAACACTTTTTTTAATGAGTTTTGTTTAAATGTTGAACGTTAAAAAAAGTTTAGTGAAACAGAAATGGTATGAGTTGTTTTTTTTGAATCATTGATCTGGTTTTGTGAGTTAGATGAGATGGTGTAACATATTTCAGGAGCGAAATTTTTGCCTTGAAATATGTAATTGATACCATATCCCAAAACAAATCCAAATAGGAATTCGTTCTCAAATCCTTCATTGAGATATCCATTATCGTATTTCTTTAAATTTATATTTGGACCTATTAATAAATAAGGTTGCTTGCTAGTTAAGTAACAACTCATATTACGAGCCAAGTAAATAATGCCATTTTCATTAGGCTTTTTTAAAGAAATGACAAAGCCATGAGAAATATTTAGGTCAAATGATGTAGCAAAAACAGATGGTGATTGTTTTAAACATGTATTAGAAAACACACCTTCTATTTTTGGTTTAAACACAATGCCTTCGTTTAATGGCATCCACATAAATAAACCAATGCCAAAACCAAATTGAGTTTCTGTTAGTTTAGTTTTGGTTTGTGAGATCTGATTTTCCCTATGTATGTTTGGTTTTAAATTTAAGGAGTTGAAACACATGCTTAAATTTGCGGAATGATTGAGACCAAAACTCATTTTTGGATATAAACCAGAGTTTGTTTGTCCAAATAAATTGGTGGCAATAAAAACGATGTAGATGTGTTTTTGAAGTTTCATCTACGTCAATAACGTAGAGGTTAAAAAAAGTTACAGGAAAATTATTGTTTGATTAATTCTTCCCAAAATTCAGCGCCACGGCGAGTATGCGGAATCACTATAGTTCCACCAACAATATTAGCCACAGCAAATATTTCATAAACTTCTTCAGTTGTACAGCCTTGTTCGTGGCATTTCTCTAAATGATATTTAATACAATCATCACAACGTAAAACCATACTAGCAACTAAACCTAGCATTTCCTTTGTTTTAACGTTTAGTGCACCATCTGAATAAGTTTGTGTATCTAAATTAAATAAACGTTTAATTACTAAGTTATCTTTTCCTAAAATAACATCGTTCATTTTAGCACGATAGTCGTTGAATTCTTTAACTTGATTTGCCATCTTATACTTCTAATTTATGTTTTTTAATCACGTACGCACTCACAAAAATACTGATCTCATACAATAAATACATGGGTACTGCCACTACCATTTGCGATGTAACATCAGGTGAAGGAGTTATCACTGCTGCTGCAATTAAAATAATAACCACTGCATACTTACGGTACTTGCGCATAAAGTTTGGAGTTAGTATACCTAAGCGTGTTAAGAAATAAACTAAAATTGGTAATTCAAAAACTAGGCCTGATACTAGGACCATGGTTGAGATTAAAGAAATATAATCATCTAAGGTGTTATTGGTTTGCACAATACCACTATCAGATAATTGGTAATTGATTAAAAAATTATATGACATTGGGAACAATAAAAAATACCCAAAGAAAATACCAATTAAAAACAAAATAGAGGCCACAATTACAAACCATTTGGCGGGTTTAGATTCAGTATCTTTAAGAGCTGGTTTAATAAACTTCCATAGCTCGTATAATACATAAGGGAATGCACATATAATTCCACCTAATAAGGCAATCCACATGTGAGTAAAAAACTGTTCGGAGGCTGATAGTGTTTGTAGATGAGGTTCTTTAACAATCATGCACATGACATCGCCAGCGCCAATTCTATAGCCTAGAGAACATAGGGCTCTGTATGAAATGAAATCTTGTTTTAGGGGGCCAAAAATAACAGTGTCAAATAAAAAATTATTAAACATGAATAAACCAGCCGCAAAAATAAATATGGCGATGGCGCTACGCACTAAATGCCATCTCAATGCATCTAAGTGTTGCATAAACGACATTTGCATCGACATTTCTTCAGGTTGGTTATCTGCCATAATAGGTGGCAAATTTAAGCATTATTATTGATGAGTTTTGAAAATATAATAGCTAAATGACGCTTTTAAAGATTTAAATTTTAACCATTGAAAGTTATCTATAATGCCTTTTTAGTTAATTCCTTGTTTTAATTATTTTTTTGTTAAAATTGAATAAATATTTATATTTAATAAAAAATATCCTATGAAAAACAATAAAACAAACAAACCTAATTTGGTTACATTATCATTAGAAGAATTAAAAGCTATTAGCGGAGGTGCTTCTGTTACATTAGATGAACAACGTGTTAAAACCACCAAAACAGCTGAAGCTAGCAAAAAAACATCTTCACGTGGAGAAGAAGCTTGCAAAATTTAATTCTTAATTAAAAATCTCATCTCGAAAAGATGAGATTTTTTTCTTTATCTTATTTATGGTTAAAAATAAAATACTCATTTTTAGTGATGCTGATAATGAGGAATTAGATGCTGTTTTGAAATTTTTACCAAAAAGTAGTTATTTTGTTGTCGTTCAAAATTTCATTCATGTAAATTATGAATTTGAATTGGATGCTACTTCTAATCGATTTTCGATTGTTGATATAAAAACTAAAATAGTTTTAAAATCTGAACAAGTAAAAACAGTATGGATCGCTAATTATAGAAGCATTTATGCTTCTCATAAAAATTCAGATCCATCATTAGTTAGTTTTTTTTCTCAAGAGTATCATAGTTTGATATGTGGTATTGTTGCCTGTTTAGAAGCTAAAGGTGTAAAAATAATCAATCATCCTTCAGTTACATATGATGCTGGGGATAAAATTAGACAAATGATAGTTGCTAAAAAAGTAGGCTTAAAATTGCCGTCACAAACTATATCTAATCGAGCTAAAGTAATCCTTGATAAAAATTGGATTTCTAATTCGGTTTTTAAGCCCTTGCATTCAAGCAATTTATTGTATATGAATCAAAAGAGGTATATGTCAAAACCTGTTTTTGTAAATAAAGAGATTTTAGCTGAGATTAAAAAAGGTCATGTTGAATTTACGCTTCATCACTTTCAAGAAAAAATAGATTTTATTTCCGAATACAGAGTTATTGTTTTTAATAAAAAAGTATTTGCTTTTAAAATCAAGGGGGACTATAAGTTAGATTGGAGAGATCATATTGGGAAAATATCTATAGATTATCATAAAACATTTCAATTAAAAAAGGAATGCTTATCTTATATGAAACATTTTAATTTAAGTTTAGGTGCATTTGATTTTATGGAAGCCAAAAACGGTATGTTTTTTATTGAATGTAATCCTCCTGGTCATTTTTATTTTTGCGATAAAACAAATGAAAGTGGTATGATTTCCGAATTTGCTAATTATTTACAATCATAAGATTTTAATGCCTGCTTTTTAAAACGCTAATAATATCATTTAACGTAAAATTTTTGGCTTGTAATAAAATTAAATAGTGGAACAATAAGTCAGCCGCTTCACCTTTAAATAAATCATCATTATTGTCTTTTGCTTCAATAACCACTTCTACAGCCTCTTCTCCCACTTTTTGAGCAATTTTATTAATGCCTTTTGCAAATAAAGAGGCTGTGTAAGATTTGTCTGTAGGATTATTTTTGCGATCTCTAATAATTGTTTCTAATTCTGTTAAAAAATTAAGAGAGATGTTTTTTTCGTTAAAACAAGTGTCTGCACCAGTGTGGCAAGTTGGTCCAGCAGGAGTAGCTTTAATTAAAATGGTGTCATTGTCGCAATCAATTAGAAGGGAATTGACATCTAAGAAATTACCACTTTCTTCTCCTTTGGTCCATAATCTGTTTTTTGAACGAGAAAAAAACGTCACGCGTTTTTCTTGTTGTGTTTTTTCAAATGCTTCTTGATTCATATAGCCAAGCATTAATACAACATTGGTTATATTATCTTGTATGATAACTGGAATTAATCCGTCTGATGATTTTGTAAACTCTGGTTTCATGTTTGTTTGTTTGTTTTTTATTCGTCATTGCGAGTGTTCGTTTACGAAGCAATCTCGTATTTAGAATTGTTTGAAATTACTTCGTCGTACCTCCTCGTAATGACGATTATAATCTAATTTCTATGTTGTTTTCTTTTAAATATGTTTTTAGTTGAGGTATGGCAATTTCTTTGTAGTGAAAAACGCTAGCTGCTAATGCGGCATCTGCTTTTCCGTTTTCAAATATTTCTTTAAAATGTTGCACGTTTCCAGCTCCGCCGCTTGCTATGACTGGAACATTTACTGCTTCTGAAATTTGTTTAGTGATATCTATGGCAAATCCATCTTTCGTACCATCATTATTCATAGAAGTCAGTAATATTTCTCCTGCACCTAAAGCAACTGCTTTTTTTGCCCAATCAATTGTTTTTAAATCTGTTTTTACTCTTCCTCCATTTAAATACACATACCAATCATTGTTTTCAAATTTTGTGTCAATGGCTAAAACTACACATTGACTTCCAAATTGATTAGCTAGTTCTTTTATTAGCTGAGGATTTTTAACGGCTGAGGTATTAACAGATATTTTGTCTGCACCAGAATTTAATAAGATAGATACGTCTTCAACAGAACTGATTCCGCCACCAACTGTAAATGGAATATTGATATGTTTAGCAATGCGCGTTACTAATTCAGATAAGGTTTTACGTTTTTCATTAGTGGCTGTAATATCTAAAAACACTAATTCGTCAGCACCTTGTTTAGCATATTCAATAGCTAATTCAACAGGGTCTCCTGCATCTTTTATGTTTTCAAAGTTGATGCCTTTAACGGTTCGTCCGTCCTTAATATCTAAGCAAGGAATTATTCTCTTTGTTATCATTTTTTATTTAGGATTTACGAATGACGAGTTACGATTTTTGATTTGCATTATTTCTGGCTGTTTTTAATGATGCTACAATTATTGAAAGAATTTCATTTGCTTCTTTATGAATAACTTCTAATTCAGTTTTATGTTCAGGAAGTAACTCCATAAAAATCTCCAAGAAATACATGGTTTCATCACATTCCTCTTCAACAATTTTTAATTTATTTATAAAGTCAGGAGTTGATTTTGCCCTCGATACCGCTCTATAATTTGCGCCCACAGACGAACTGCATCTACTTATTTGATTGACTAAAGCGAAGTAAGGTTGTTTATTCGGAGTTTTCTCAATAAATTTTAGTACAGTAATAGCAAATTGTTTCGTTCTAAGTTTTAAATCTTGTGATTTCATATTCATTCTTATATAAATCTTAACTCTAAATTAATCATTTGAAACTATTTAATTGTATTTCACAAATCCTAATTCCTAAGTCGTAATTCGGCAATCGCATTTCGTAATTCGGCAATCGTAATTCTTCCCTCGTAAATAGCTTTTCCTACAATGGCTCCTGAACATCCAATGTTTTTTAATTCGTGTAAATCATTCAATTGTGAAACACCTCCGCTTGCTGTTAAGTTTAATTGAGGAAATTTTGCAAGCATGTTTTTATATAAATCAATGGATGGCCCTTGTAATAATCCGTCTTTCGAAATATCTGTACAAAACACTTGTTTAACTCCTTCTTTTAAATTTTCTTCAATGAAATCATAGATAGAAACATTGGTTGTTTCTAGCCAACCTCCTACAGCTATTTTTTCGTTTTTGACATCTGCGCCCAAGAATATTTTTTCAGCGCCATATTTTTTTATCCATGAAAAAAACAGGTCTTTATTCTTAACGGCAATACTTCCAACAGTTGCTAAATCAGCTCCATAATTAAAGACAGTCTCAATATCATCATCGGTTTTGATGCCTCCACCAAAGTCAATAGACAGTTTTGTTTTGCTGGCGATTTTCTCTAGAACTTTGTAGTTTACTACTTTACCAAGTTTTGCTCCATCTAAATCTACCAAGTGTAAACGAGTAACACCAATGCTTTCAAATTCTTGAGCAACTTCTAATGGATTCTCATTATAAATCGTTTTTTGCGCATAGTCGCCCTGTGTTAATCGCACACATTTGCCATCGATGATATCTATTGCTGGAATGATTTCAAATTGAAGATTTTCGAGTGACGATTTTCGATTTTCGAGTTCAGAATTATCCATATTTTTAATACTCATATTTTTTATTTATTTATCTGCTTTTTGCTAATTAGTTCAGCTCTGTTAAATCTTCGTTTTCAAATCGTATTTCGTAACTCTTACTTCGCACTTCGAATAAAGTTTTCTAATAATTGTTGACCAGCGTCACTTGATTTTTCGGGATGAAACTGAGCCGCATAAAAATTATTTTTTTGTAAGGACGAACTATATTCTAATCCGTAATTTGTTTTTGCGATGGTGTGTTCGCTTATTTCTGCATAGTAACTATGAACAAAATACATGTATTCATTTTCTTTAATGCCTTGATATAAATTTGTTTTTAGATTGTAAATAGTGTTCCAACCAATTTGTGGGACTTTGACATCCCCCGCCCTTTGGGCACCCCCTTCAAAGGGGGAAAGAAACCGCTTAATTTTATTATCAAAAATTCCCAAGCAATTTGTATTTCCTTCTTCTGAATATTGGCACATGAGTTGCATGCCTAAACAAATGCCTAATACGGGCTGTTGTAAATTCACAATCACTTCATCTAGATTCTTTTCTTTTAAATACTTCATAGCAGAACTAGCCTCACCCACGCCAGGAAAAATAACTTTATCGGATGTTGTTAGAAGATCTTTATCATCAGTAACAATGGCATTAATTCCTATTCGCTCCAAAGCAAATAAGACAGATTGCACATTGCCTGCGTTATATTTTATGATGGATACTTTCATAGTAAGTATAAGTTGTAAGTTTTAAGGAGAAAGGCTGGGCAAAGTAAATTTAAATTTTGCTTATAGCTACTGATTTAGAATATCCATGAATTAAACGTCCAACTTCATCTGCTAAATTCTCAAGTTCATTTGCTGTTTTTTCGTTTATGTATTCTAAATCTTTCGAAAGAAGAATGTAATATTTTACTTCTTCTAATGAGCCTTCTGAGATATTCAAAAAATTTAATTTATTTGGAGTAGTTTTCTTTTTATAGCCTTCAGCAATATTTGCAGCAATCGATACAGCAGCCCTTCTAATCTGACTAGTTAAAGCATAACTTTCTTCCTTCGGATAATTTTTAGACACTTTGTAAATTGATAATACCAATACATGTGCCTTTTGCCAAACTATTAATCCTTTAAATGAGGTTGTCTTTTCCATTTTTAATTATATAAATTATTTTTTAAATATACGCCTTACAACTTACTTCTTTCTCCTTACAACATACCCTTTGTGCTTGGTAAACTCATGTTATTAGAATCTCTCTTTACAGCTATTTTAATAGCTTTCGCAAAGGCCTTAAAAATAGATTCTATTTTATGGTGTTCGTTTTGTCCTTCTACTTTAATATTTAAATTACATTTTGAAGCATCGCTAAATGATTTAAAAAAGTGATAAAACATTTCGGTTGGCATATCTCCAATTTTTTCGCGTTTAAATTCAGCTTGCCACTCAATCCAGTTTCTGCCACCAAAGTCTAATGCTACTTGTGCTAAGCAATCATCCATTGGTAAACAAAAGCCATAACGTTCAATACCTCGTTTATCTCCTAGTGCTTTTGCAAATGCTTCTCCTAATGTGATGGCAGTGTCCTCAATGGTGTGGTGTTCATCAATGTGCAAATCTCCTTTTGCATTGATGGATAAATCAATATTGCCATGTTTAGCAATTTGTTCCAACATGTGATCAAAAAAAGCAAGCCCTGTTTTAATTTCTGCCTTACCACTACCATCTAAATTAATGGCGATTGTAATGTCAGTTTCTTTTGTAGTTCGAGTGTGGGTGATATTTCTTTCTGGTAATTTTAAGTAATTATAAATCTCTTCCCAAGTTTCCACAATTTTATCAATCTCATTTTCGAAACCAGTTTCTTTATCATAGTTTTTAATAAAGATGGATTTACTACCTAAATTTTTTGCCAATTTCACATCCGTTAATCTGTCGCCTATGACGAATGAATTTGCTAAATCATAATCACCATTAACATATTTAGTTAGCATACCAGTATTTGGCTTACGAGTTGGTTGATTATCTTTTTCAAATGTTTTATCAATACATTGGTCTTCAAATACAATGCCTTCATTGGCTAAGGTCTCAACCATTAAATTATGTACTGGCCAAAAGGTGTTTTCTGGAAATGATTCTGTACCTAATCCATCTTGATTTGTTACCATTACTAATTCGTAATCTAACTCACGTGCAATTTTTCCAAGCCAAGTAATAACGCCAGGCAAAAATTTAAATTTCTCAAAACTATCAATTTGAAAATCTGTTGGTGGTTCCCAAATTAAAGTCCCGTCTCTATCAATAAATAGTACTTTTTGCATCTTAGTTATATTGTTTTAATAAGGTGATTAATTGTTTGTTTTCTTTTTCTGTTCCTACACTAATTCTGATTCGGTTTTCACAATTTAGTAAACTTGAACGGTTACTGATTAAAATATTTTTTTCTAATAAATAGCTGCATATTTTATTGGCATCTGTCACTTCTATTAATAAAAAATTGGCGTCACTGTCTATTATGTTTTTCACAAATGATAATTGTAGCAATTCATTTTCTAAAACCATTTTTTGTTTTAAAATGCTTTCTACTAATGTATCCTTTATTGCTGATTTTTTCAAGGCATTTAATATCAATTCTTGTGAATTGGAATTGATATTGAAAGGAGGTCTAACCTTATTTAAAATTTCAATAATTGAAGGATTGCTGTATGCTACACCAACGCGCAGAGCTGCTAATCCCCAAGCTTTTGAAAAAGTTTGTAGAACAATGATATTTGAATATTCATTAATAAGTTCAATCGCAGATTGTTTTTCTGAAAAATCAATATAAGCTTCATCTAATACAATAATACCATTAAAATTAGTGGCGATTATTTTTAATTGTTCAATAGGGATGCTCGTGCCAGTGGGGTTATTTGGTGAACAAATAAAAACTAATTTTGTATTTGATGTTATAGTTTTTAAAATTAGTTTCTCATCAAAAAGAAAAGTTTCTTTTATTAAAGGAGCATTTAGTACTTCAACATTATTTAATTGCGCATATACTTTAAACATTCCAAAGGTCGGTTCGCAAATCAAGATATTATCTTGTTTCGGTTCACAATAGCAACGAATTAGTAAATCAATTAATTCATCGCTTCCATTTCCAATAGCTACTTGATTTGAGTTTAAGTTTTTATATGCTGCAATGGCTTCTTTTACTTTGATTTGAGAAGATGAAGGATAACGTTCGTAACCCAATCCAAGAGGCGAACCAAAATTATTTTCGCAGTTATCTAAAAAAATAGCTTCATTGTTATCCAAATAATCATCTCTCCACACTTTATAGGATTGAAGGGATTTGATATTTTCTCTAACTATTGTATTTACGTCGAACATGATTTATTAATTGTTTTTTAATCTAACTGTCACTGCATTTTTGTGAGCTTGTAAACCTTCTGCTTCTGCCATTAGTTCAATAGCTGGACCAATGTTATTTATTCCTTCTTTACTTAATTTTTGATAAGTAATTTTCTTCACGAAACTGTCTAATGAAACTCCACTGTATGCTTTTGCATAACCATTAGTTGGCAACGTATGATTAGTTCCTGAAGCATAATCGCCTGCACTTTCGCATGAATAGTTTCCTAAAAATACAGAACCTGCATTTACAACTTGTTCAGCTAATTGCTCATCGTTTGCGCAGGCAATAATTAAATGCTCTGGAGCATATTCATTTAATAAGTCTATTGCTTCTGCATTTGATTTGACTAAAATAGTTTTACTATTTACCAATGCTTTGCTAGCAAAATCTTTTCTTGGTAAAACAGCCAATTGTTTTTCTAATTCCGTTTGAATAGCTTGTATGACACTTTCATTTGTTGAAACTAAAATCACCTGTGAATCAGAGCCATGCTCTGCTTGCGATAACAAATCAGCAGCCACAAATTCAGCTACGCATGTGTCGTCAACTAATACTGCTACTTCAGATGGACCTGCAGGCATGTCAATAGCCACCCCTTGTTTATTGATGAGTTGTTTGGCGCAAGTCACGTATTGGTTACCTGGTCCGAATATTTTATATACTTGAGGAATGATTTCTGTTCCATAAGCCATTGCTCCAATTGCCTGCACGCCGCCAACTTTATAAACTTTTGAAACACCAATTAATTTTGCCGTGTATAATATTGCAGGATTAATATTTCCATTTATGTCAGGAGGAGTGCATAAAATAATTTCTTCGCAGCCAGCTAATTTAGCTGGTACGCCTAACATTAAGATGGTTGAGAATAACGGCGCTGTTCCTCCTGGAATATATAATCCCACTTTTTGAATAGCGATTGATTTTCTCCAACACTTTACACCAGGCATTGTTTCTATGACTTGAGTGTTTTCTTTTTGAGCTGAGTGAAATGTTTCAATATTTTTTTTCGCTAACCGAATAGCTTGTTTCAATTCATCTGAAATTAATTTCTCTGCTAACACAAATTCATCAGCGCTCACTAGTATGTTTTCTAAGTTAACTTTATCAAATTGTAAAGTGTAGTTTTTTACTGCTGTTTGTCCGTTTGATTTAATGTCGGATAATACGGATTGAACGATTGATTCTAATGAAGTTGTATCTATGGCAGGGCGTTTTAGTAATTCCTTCCATGTTTGTTTTTCAGGGTATTTAATTAGTTCCATTATATGATTAGTTTTTAAATCGTACTTCTAAAATCGTAAATCGTTCTATAATATCATTTTTTCTATTGGTACAACTAGTATTCCTTGCGCTCCTTCTGCTTTCAGTTTTTCAATAATGTCCCAAAACTGATTTTCTTCAACAACAGAGTGAACAGAACTCCAACCTTTATTAGCTAATGGTAAAATAGTGGGGCTTTTCATGCCTGGTAATATTTTGCATATAGCTTCTAATTTATTGTTAGGTGCATTTAGTAAAATATACTTTGTGTTTTTGGCTTTTCTAACAGCATTCATTCTAAACAGTAATTTATCTAAAATGGATTGCTGTTCTTTACCTAGCTTTTTGTTTGCCACTAAAACTGCTTCTGATTTTAAAATAATTTCAACTTCTTTTAAACCATTAGTAAATAATGTGCTTCCAGAACTCACTAAATCACAAATAGCATCCGCCAATCCAATGCTAGGGGCAATCTCCACGGAGCCACTAATTTCGTGAATTTCTGCTTTTACTTTTTGAGATTTTAAATACTTAGTTAAGATAGTGGAGTAGGTAGTGGCAATTCGCTTACCATTTAAATCTTTAATAGATTTATAAGTTTGCTCTTTTGGAATGGCTAATGATAAACGACATTTTCCGAAACCTAATTTCTCAACAACTTTTAAATTTTTATTTTTTTCTAAAAGTACATTTTCTCCAACTACTCCAATGTCAGCAACACCATCTGCAACATATTGAGGAATATCGTCATCTCTTAAAAAGAAAACTTCGATAGGGAAATTAGAAGCCTCAGCTTTTAATTTATTTAATCCATTATCGATATCGATTCCACATTCTTTTAAAAGCTTTAAGGAGTTTTCGCTTAAGCGCCCTGATTTTTGAATAGCTATTTTTAATTTAGTTTTCATGTTTTGTTTTTTTTGAATATGTTTTTAAAATTTTATTTAAATAAAAAAGGCTTACCATTTGGTAAGCCTTTAAAATATATAGTTTAGTTGTTTTTGTTTTGCTAAACACAATATCATTTCAGCTCACCTGATGGCAAGAATGGAAATGATGTATATGTGTTTTATTAATCATAATGGCACAAATGTAATTGATTTTTTTATAAAACAAAATTTTAGTTTGAAGATTTATTTAAATATGCTGAAAAACCAATTTGGGAAGTAAAAACACCTGTCCAATTTCTACTAACTAACTCAGTTGTTTGATTAATGAGTGCTTCGGTTTTAGGATTAAAATAATAGGGCGTATAACCAATACAGATAAAAGGCGCTAAATGATATTTATCTGATAAATTAATTTTATAATTCACTCTTAAATTAACGCTACCGCCTATGCCTAATGCTTTCATTTTTTGATCATCATATTTATAGGCAGCCTTATTTACTTTCCTAAATAAAATTCCAAGCATAACTGAAACACCTAAATCAAAACTTACTCGTTTTAGTTTATAAGGGTTTTGGTAACTCAATAAATAAGCAATATTTAATAAATTTAAATTTAATTTATTTGTATAATTTTCGTTAACTACTTTACTTCCAAAATAAGAATATGACAAATCAATGCCATGTTTTAACTTTTTTGAATTTTTAAATAAAAAAGATGTTGTTGCGCCAAAGCCATTTATAAGTAATGGCTGTTTAAGTTTTAAAAACGGCCTACTAAAATTATACGTTTGTATACATTTATCCCACTGCCCTGAGTAAAGGTATTTATAGCCAAAGCCAACCTGCCATTGTTGGGCGTTAATAGTAATAACAGAAAATGTAAATGAAAGTATAAATAATTTCTGTTTCATTTTTTCACAGATTTTAAAATCTGAATTACGGCATTGTAGCCTGTTTCGCACGCTCCGTGAACAGTTTGATGATGTCCATTAATATTCATGGCTTCACCAGCAAAATATAATTTGTTGTCAATTGTTTGTGAGGCTATCTGTCTAGCATTACCCATGCCAATGGTACTGTAGGAATAAGCTCCTTTTATAAAAGGATGATTAGTCCAGTTATGAATAGATGATGCTATAAATGATGCAGTAGCTTGGCCATTGTACATTGCATCTAACTCTTGTAATAAAGTTGTTGTAATAGCAGCATCACTGCCTAAACTTGTAAGATATTCGGCCTGTTCTCCCATTACAAAAGCTAATAAAATATTGCTACTTCCAGTTTTCCCTAAAGTATCATCTGCATAGGCTGCACTATATTTGCCGCCAATAATATTTTCGTTATAAAACTTCGAGCTAAATTTTAAAAACACTTTCATTCCTGCATCCATTCCAATTTTCGAAAAAGCACTTACTTTATTGGAAGGCAAACTTGGCGTAAAGTTTATATAACTATTTTTAAGTATTGTAATTGGTACGGTAATTATTATTTTGTCAGCACTGTAGTTATTGTTGTTTATATCAGTTATAACTACAGTGCCTTGCTCATAATTTATTTTAGTAATGGGAGTATTTAATAAAATTCTATCTTTTATGTGTTCTGCAATTTGTTTATCAATTAAATCATAAAAAGTTTCATTAAATTTAAAATCATTATCTCCAGAGCTCCAATTATCTTCATCTTGATTATTGCCAAATACCGAAATTCTTGAAGCGGCTGCGCCTTGATCGCCAGCAATGTTTTCAATAATGTATTTATAGTCATCTCCTAAGCCTTTTTGTACAGCATAATCCTTATAAGAGATGTCTAGTAAATTTTTTCCCTCAAATATATCTGTACTTTTTGGAAGTGTATTTATTAATTGATTATTAAACCAATATACTGCATTGCTCTCGTCTTTGGTTATAGTGGTATTTGTTTTTTCAATTAAATCGCCTAAAATGCTATTTTTTCCATGTAGCCATTGAGCACCTGTATCAATATCGAAATCGGCAAAGCCTGTCAGTTTACCAAGTCTTCCACCATAAGTTGCTGATGCTTCAATAATTTGAAAATCTATTCCTTTTGATTTTAAAATATAACCAGCATATAAACCAGCGGCTCCAGCTCCAATAATTATAACCTTTCCATTGTAGTTTTTGCCTTCAAAAAGAGTTTTTTTTCTACAAGCCAAAAGTAAAGATGGTACTGATAAGGTACTAAGAGTTAATAAAGATGAATGTTTTAGAAAATCTCGTCTATTCATTTTACTTAATTTAAAATCAAAAAATACTTAAGCCCTTCAGAAATAGTTTACAACAATCGGTTTAAAATCTCTCCAAATC
>JBIICN010000086.1:0-9052 GCA_044238845.1 Bacteroidia bacterium | reverse complement strand
TTGTTTCCAATAAAAGAAAAAATGATTGCTAATAAAAACATCACAATTACAAAACCAAAAACATAAATAAGCACATAGCCAAAAGAATTGGTAAAACTTCCTGCTTGCCCAGCCATAAAAAAGGCTGCTATGGCAGAAGGGCAAGGTATTAAGCCACTTAATATTCCAATTAATGCCGTTGTTTTGTGTGTGTGCGTTGGCTTATTAACTGATGCTGTAGTTAGTTTCAGACCATTTAAATTAATTGGCTTTTTTGCCGGCTCATGTTTATGGTGATGGGTGCAACTTGAAGAGCATACGTGTTTGTTGTTTTTAATTCTGTATAACATAAACCCGCCGATTGACATTAAAATTAAAGGGGAAACAATGCCTAATATATGTTCAGCTTTTTCAGAATCAAAAAATGGAAATAAGTAAGAAACGACAAATCCAATACCTAATAACATAAATGTGTGTGAGAAGGCCATACTAAACACAAGGGTAAACAAATGATTTTTAGCGTTTTTATTCCCCAACGTATAAGAAGCCATTGCGGTTTTTCCATGACCAGGCTCCAACGCGTGCTTAGCTCCTAAAACAAAAGCTGCACCCGTATTTATAACACTTACCATATAACAAATATATAATATTTATTTTAATAGCAACATTGTTGCTATTAATTTTTCTTATCTTTGAACTTAATGAAAAAAGCTTCTCAATTACTTGAAGATTTAGGGTTTCGGAAAACTCAAATTCGGTTAAAAGTATTAGATTATTTACAGAAGTCGGAAAAAGCAATTTCTCAACCCGAACTTGAAAAGAAATTTAATAGCTTGGCTGATAGAGTTACGCTTTACCGCATCCTATCTGCCTTTGAAGAAAAGGGTATTATTCACAAAATAATGGATGTTCAGGGCGTGTCAAGATATGCGATGTGCAACGAAAAACATTGTACCGAGCACGAACATCATGATGAGCACGTGCATTTTAATTGTACTGAATGTGGTGATGTTGTTTGTTTAGATACAGTAAAAGTGCCAATTATTAAACTCCCTAAAGATTTTTTACTCACTCGTTTAAATTTAAATATAGAAGGGACTTGTGATAATTGTAAAAAATAAGAATCGCCGAATTCATTTCAATCCTCAGAACAAACTTCTTTCCCAAAATGCTTTGCTATAAATTTATACCTTTACTTAATATGGTATAATATAAATACCCCTAACACCATTTCAATACTGAATTGAGTTGAATTTTTGACATTTAGGATATCCCTCAAAATTAGAACCGAATCTCTTCAAATATTTTAATAATGCAACATAGTTGCATTATTAAAATATTACTTATATTTGTAAATATTATAATGGAAAATTTGATTTCATTTTCAAACAATTTATCGGGGATGGTTTTAATGCTATCCTTAGGATTAAAGCATGGTATTGATCCTGACCATATAGCTATTATTGATGGAATGACAATGAAGCACAATTTACAAAACTCAAAATGGGCCATTTGGGTAGGCACCTTGTTTGCTATTGGGCATGGCTTGGTATTTACAGTTGTTGCAATGTTCATTAGTCAAATGAGTAGCGTTTTAAATTTACCCTATTGGTTAACGGCAATTGCAGAATGGATTCCAATATTACTTCTTATAATGGTAGGCTTATTAAATTTAAGAAGCTTGTTAAGCAAACAACCGCATGAAATAATAGGTTGGCGGACTAAATTGCTTCCAAAAAAACTGATTACTAGCTCTAGCCCCTTCGCAATTATTTTAGTTGGTATTTTATTTGCCACCGTATTTGATACAACTTCACAAGCTGCTGCCTGGGGCTATGTATCTTCTCAACAAGGAGGAATTTATTTAGCAGCAAATATGGGCATCATTTTTACTATTGGAATGATTATTACCGATACAATAGATAACAGGATTTTATATAGCCTTCTAAATAAATCGAAAAATCCATTTTTCAAAAACCAATACCGATTATACCTTGGATGGGCAATTGTTATTATGGCATTTTTAATGGCGGGATATAAAATTACTTCCATTTTAGTACCTGCCTTGAGCCTTAGTGATAGAACAATTACGTTAATTGGATTTTCTTTTATTCTAATTGTGTTGAGCGCTTATATCCTAGTGCTTTATAAAAATTCCAAAAGCAAATTAAATGTCAGTTAAAGATATAACAAAAGTTAAGCACACCATTTTTATGTGTAATGGTGGATGTTGTAACAAAGCGGGTGCTGAAGAAATGATATTAACACTCAGAAAAGAAATAAGAGATAAAGGTTTGTTTGAACAAGTTCACACTGTGAGAACAAAATGCATAGGCAGATGCGATGATGCTGCTGTGGTTTTTATTCAACCAGAGTGTTTGTGGTACAAGTGTGTATCTAAAGAAGATGCCAAAACACTAGTAAACGATTATATCATAAATAATAAAATAGTAGAGGAAAACTTTTTATACAAACATGGCGATACAGTAATTAATAGTAATGCCATACCTAATGCGAAATAAACTTTAATTAAAAAACTATGGAAAATAAAAATGCAATACCTGTTACTGTCCTAACCGGATTTCTTGGTTCAGGTAAAACAACCTTGTTAAACAGAATTTTAAGTGAAAATCACGGTAAAAAAATAGCCGTAATCGAAAATGAATTTGGCGAAGTTGGGGTAGATAACGAATTGGTAATTGGTGCAGATGAAGAGATTTTTGAAATGAACAATGGTTGCATTTGTTGCACGGTGCGCGGAGACTTGATTCGAATTCTTGATCAATTAATGAAGCGTAAAGATAGACTAGATTATATAATAGTCGAAACTACGGGCATGGCAAATCCTGCGCCTGTGGCTCAAACATTTTGGGTAGATGATGATATAAAAGATACATATAGTCTTGATGCCATTGTAACTATTGTAGATGCAAAACACGTTTGGTTGCATATTGATGATAGTGAAGAATGCAAAGAACAAATTGCTTTTGCTGATGTTATACTGCTCAATAAAACAGATTTGGTATCTGCTGATGAATTAGTGAAACTTGAAAAACGTATTCGTTCCATGAATGCGAATGCTAAAATTCATAAAACTAAGGATGCCGAAATAAATTTAGAGAATATACTAGATATAAAAGCTTTTGATTTAGGTGCGAAAATTGAAATGAACCCCGAGTTTTCTGCCGAAGAGTTTCCTTACGAATGGATGGGCTTATATAACTTAGCAGATAGTGAATATCAAATTGAAATGACTGAAGGCCCTGATCCTTCTTTTGATATAGGGTTTATAAAATTAAATGAAGCCAGTGTTACCGAAATAGCTAAGGCAAAAAAACAAGCTATTAAGCTATTTTCGGAGCAACCGAAGGAGGTTAAGGCAGATAAGTTTATAAATACTAATCACCCCCTAAACAGATTGCTGATTGATAACGATTTACAACATTTTTATTTTAGACCAAATAAAGAGGGAGTTTATGCAGTTTTTACACAACATGGGCCTGATGAGTTTAATCTTAAAATTAAATCGGAGCATATTGGAAATAGTAAAGAATTATCAAATGTTAATATCCATAAAGTTATAACGAAAGATGATTTACAAAACTTGAAATACGAAAGACTATCTCTAATTTCTCCTATATTATTTGAAGAGTTTGAACACAGTCATGAGCATGATGATTTGGTATCATCTGTTGGTATTGAAGACGAGAGCGAATTAAGTATTCAAAAGGTAAACGATTGGATTTCTTATTTACTACAATTCAAAGGAACTGATATTTACAGAATGAAAGGGATTTTAAATATTGCTGGGAATGACGAAAGATTCGTTTTCCAAGGAGTACACATGTTGTTTGACGCTAAAGCTGATAGAACTTGGAGGGTAGGTGAAAAAAGAAGAAATCAAATCATTTTTATAGGCAAAAATCTAAATCGCGAGGAGTTAATAAGTGGATTTAAAAGTTGTGTTTCCAAAAAATCATTAAACCCGGCATAAATGGTAAATCATTTAGAAATAAACAAAATAGCCGAATCTAAAAATGAATATGAATTGTGGCGCACGCAACTTAATGATTATGTAATAGGCATAGGTTGGAGTTATACAAACGAATTTGTTCTTGTGGCATCTTCATGCGGTATTTTAACCTGCTATAATACTTCTTACCATTTAAAAATATTTGAAGTAAACGCACATCAAAATGGACTAATGTGTTTAGCACTTTCCCCCACCGAAAATAAAGCGGTAACAACCGGGCAAGATGGTTTTATAAAGTTATGGGATATCAAAAACACAACACTAATTAAAGAAATCAAATCAGACAACCTCTGGGTAGAACAAGTTGTTTGGTCGCCTGATGGTAAGTATTTTGCAGTAAGCTCTGGAAATACCGTAACCATTTTCAATCAAAATGGAAATACTGTTCAAGATTTTGATGGGCATGAGAGCACAGTGTCTGGAATTGCTTGGAATAGTAATAGTAAATCTTTTGCTACATCGTGTTACGGAGGAGTTCGCTTATTTGAAATAGAAAGTGATGAGCCAATAAATTTTTTGGAATGGAAAAACTCCATGCATTCTTTATCTTGGAGTCCTGATGGCAAATTCATTGGTTGTGGCACGCAAGATTCAAGAGTACATTTCTTCCCATTGCCATATCAAGTTGGTTCTGATTTTGAGATGAACGGTTATAAAGGGAAGGTAAAAATATTAGATTGGACAAACGATTCAATATACTTTCTTACAAACTGTTGGGATGAATTGATTGTATGGAAATTTGCCGGAGTAGCGCCTCAAGGACAAACACCCTTAACACTAGGAGGGCATTTAGGTAAAATAATGCAAGCCAAATTTCAAAATAAAAGTAGTTTTTTAGCATCTGGGGATGATTTGGGCTTTGTTCATTTTTATGATACTGCTATTGGTGAAAATTTAATAACAGGGGTTAAACTAAAAAATAAAATAACTAAACTATGTTGGTCAAACGATGACAAGCAACTAGCAATAGGCACATCGCATGGTGAATTTGTAATTATGGAATCACCAGCTTAATAATAAATACAGTGAAAAAAATAGTAATAACAATAGCTACAGTATTAGCAATTAGTTCATGTACTCAAATAGCAAAAGAAGAACGGGTTTTAGTGAAGAATTTATCAGATTCTTTACTTGTTATAAATGTTCCTAAAGCAAGTTGCGAAAACTGCCAAAATGTAGTTGAAGGCGGCCTAAGTACGGTAAATGGAGTTAAGCAGTCCATTCTTAACTTGCACACTAAACAAGTATCCATCGTTTATAATCCAAGCGTAATTAAGGCCAACGAATTACAAATTAAAACAAAATCACTTATCAATGAAATCCCTTGTAAATAAATATCTAAGAAATTCATCAACAAAAGTGCTATTCTCATTATTATTGATGAGTACATGGCTTTTTTTTGTTTCGTTCAAGCATCCCATAAAGTTAACGGCTTCTTTAATTGAGTACAATGAAAATACAAAAATGTTAAGCGTAGAATGTAAAGTGTTTATTGACGACTTTGAAAAAAGCATTAATAAAACCCTTACAAAAAACATTGATCTATCTACCCCAACCAAAGAAGATAAGAGCGGGATAGAAGATTATTTTGAGAAGTATTACACTATAACAATAAATGGAAAAGAAATGCCTTTAAAGTATAAAGCATCGGAGGTACTTAAGGAGTACAATGTACTAACGATTAAATTTTCTGAAAAAGCAATTAAGTTGAATAAAGGAGATAAGATTTTGATTGAAAACACATTATTCTTTGAAGAGTTCGGGTATTTACAATCTAATAGAATAACCATTCGCATACCTCCTTTTATAACTGAAGATAATCACGAGGCCTTGTTAAACAACTATTCAATAAATAAAACACTATAGAATAAAGCGATGAGTAATTTAAGCTCCTTTTTTGTAAATGGATGGAATCATATTGTAGATATAAATGCTTACGATCATTTATTATTTGTTATGACTTTGTGTGCTGCTTTTAAGCTAAATCAATGGAAGCAAATTTTAGTAATTATAACTGCATTTACCATAGGACATAGCGGAACACTTATTTTGAGCGCGCTTGATATTATACCGGCTAATTCTAAAATTATTGATATGCTTATTCCATTAACAATTATGATAACGGCAATTGCAAATGTTGTGAATTATGATAAGCAAGGTAAGTATTCGGATGCCAAAATAAAATATGGCATTGCTTTGGTTTTTGGATTAATACACGGTTTGGCCTTTGCCAGCAATTTTAAATTTATGATGTTTGGTGGAAGTATTATAATGCCCTTGTTTGCCTTTAACATTGGTATAGAAGTAGGACAATTATTTATTGTACTTATTTTTACTATTGCCTTATGGTTATACACAAAAGTTATTAAAGCCGAACATTTTAAATGGAATTTGTTTGTTTCGGGTGCGGGATTTGGCATTGCTGCAACTATACTTTTAAAGGCTTTAAACGGAGAGTAAGCAAATTAATATTAGATTACATTGAAAAAAAGTACAACATATTTTTCTATAGTTTTAATAGTAACCATACTATTTCAATTGGCTGTAATTCCAATACACAAGGTATTTCAACATAGAAATGATAATGTTGAAAATAATACTAATGTTGGTTTAATAGTAGAAGAATCGAATGAGCACTCACACTGCTTTATATGTGATCACGACCACTACTTGCCATCTTTAGTTGAAGAGATTTTTGCTTTAAATTGTAACTTATTTCATTACACTAATTACTTTATTTTATGGCTTGATAATCTCAAAACACAATCAGCCCATTACCATTATAAGTTAAGAGGGCCGCCTTTATTGTTTTTATAAAACCTTTTCAGGTTTACTTATCACACTTATCACTTTCTATCAATTTAACTTAATTGCTGTGACTCGTCATGCCTCAGCTATAAAACTATTATTAAAATGAAACTAAATAAACTATATATAAGAGCATTATTATTTACACTATCTATTGCCTATTCAACGGATAGTTTCTGCCAAAAAGAAGATACTTTAAAGGAGGTAATAATCACCTCTAACAAAAAAATAGAAGAATTAAAATCAATGAATAAAATAGATGTTGATTTAAAAGATTTACCAGTAACCATTCACAGCATCGATAAAAAAATGATTGAACAAAGAGGCGCTATTGCCTTGGAAGATGCTATGAAAAATGTAACGGGTGTGAGAGCCAGAAATACCTATGGCGGATTTCAACATTTCCATTTAAGAGGTATGGAGCAATTTGTTTTGTTGGTAGATGGAGTGAGAGACGAACGCCACAACATTTCGCAAAGTGCTCCGTCAACAAATTTAGCGGCAGTTGAAGGAATTGATGTTTTAAAAGGCCCGTCTTCCGTTTTATTTGGTCACTCAGCACTTGGTGGCATAATAAATGTAAGACGCAAACAACCAACTAGTATTTTTAAAGCCGACTTTTTAACGAGCTATGGTTCTTATAATACGCGAAATATTTTTGCAGGGGCTGGCGGTGCTATTAATAGCAAATTATCCTTTAGAACCGATTTTGGTGTGGGTCAATCTGCTGGTTTTAGAGGTCTAGGAAACACTTACACCAATGGTTATTTTGCCTTAAAATATCAACCACATAAAAAGCATTCGATTCAGTTATCCGTGCAAGCCAATGATGATGAGTATTCTACAGATACTGGAATACCCGTTCAAGCAGATGGTACTTTAGTAAAAGGAATGAATCCATTAACTCGTTATAACGACCCGCAAGATTACTTAAAGAACAAAAGAGTAGATGTTCAGTTACGTTACGAGTATAAAATTTCAAATAATTGGAGTATCAATAATACCGCCTCTTATTTTGTAGATGATATCAATTATTTTTCTACTGAAGAGCTAACCTTTAATGCCACTAAAGATTCTTTAACACGGTCATTCCCATTCTATTTTAATCATCAAACTAAACCATTTCAAAATCAGCTAGACATTAATGGTTCATACAAAATTGGTAAAATGGAAAACAAATTTGTGCTTGGATACTCGTTTAATATGTTAGATAGAAAAACATATAGAGGAACGATTTCAGGACCAGGTAAAAATGCTATGATTTCAGTTGTTGATCCAGTTTTAAATCAAGGGTCTATGACAATTGTTGACACGCGTTATCAAGCAAGAATGGAGACATCACATGGAATATTTGCTCAGAATTGGTTTAATATTTCAGAAAAATTAAAAGCATTAGTTGCTGTAAGATTAGATTTATTTAACGGAGACTATTATACCGACCAAGTAGATAAAGATAGACAAGTAACAACGAAAGGCACTGTAAGCAAATTAAATATTGTGAATCCTACTTATAGAGCAGGTTTGGTTTATGAGCCTATTAAAAATTTATCAATATATTCATCTTATAACACTTACTTTAAACCAACCAGAACCGTTGCCCCTGATGGAGCTATGTTTGACCCTGAAACAGGTTATCAAGGCGAGTTAGGTGTTAGATATGCTTATAAAGAAATTATTTCTGTAAATGTAGCTGCATTTACATTAGCTAGAACAAATATACTTCAAAGCTTTGCAGGAGGTGTTTTCAAAAACATAGGCACAGGAACGTCTAAAGGTTTTGAAGTAGATATACAAGCCAATTTAACAAGTCAGTTAAGCTTTAATGCGGGATATTCAAATGCTAATACCCGAATTGAAAAAAATAAAGATGATGCCTTTGAAAATCCAAATGTGGGAAAAAAGTTGCCTTTTGCACCAGAGCATTTAGTTCATTCATGGCTAAGTTATGATTTGAACAAAAGTATTTTAAAAGGATTGGGTATTGGCGCTGGGGTAAGCTATACTTCAGATAATTTCACTGATGCTAAAAATGAATATAAATTGCCAGCCTATTCATTAATTGACGCAGCACTATGGTATAAATTCAGTAAATACGAATTACGCTTTAATGTTAATAACATTACCAATCAATTTTATTATAGAGATGCAATTTTTGCCAATCAATTTTTCCCTGGCATGAGTAGAAATTACATGATCACATTTAAAGCTGCTTTCTAAGCATGAGTTTTATTA
>JBIICN010000043.1:0-30863 GCA_044238845.1 Bacteroidia bacterium | reverse complement strand
ATTCACTCAAAGTATAGGAATTATTTTGTGGCCGGTTATTTTTTTATTGACGGATTTGATTAATGAATATTATGGAAAAGACGGGGTTAAAAAATTAACATACATTACGGTTGGCTTAATATCCTTTACATTTATTTTGCTAACCATTGCATTAAACATGGAAGCCACTTCTTTTTCTCCGGTTTCAGATAATGATTTCAGGATTGTGTTTGGGCAATCGCAATGGATTATTGTAGGTAGCATTGTAGCTTTTTTGTTTTCTCAATTAATTGATGTGTATGTGTTTTGGATGTTTAAAAAAGTAACAGGTAATAAACATATTTGGTTAAGAGCAACAGGCAGTACAATGGTTAGCCAATTAGTAGATACTTTTGTTGTACAATTTATTGCTTTTGTATTACCTGGTAAATGGCCGTTTAATGAATTTTTAACCAATGCAAGTTGGGGCTACGCATTTAAATTATTAGTTGCAATGGCTTTAATTCCTTTAATTTATTTAGGGCATTATGTAATTGGGAAGTATTTAAAAGAAAACAAATTTAAATAATGATAAAATAAATAACTCATTTTAAATTAAAAAATCAGCCGTTTTGGCTGATTTTTTAAATTTAAAATTACAGACTATTTAGCTTTACCTTTTTGTCCAGCTGAAGAAGCAGCTATTCCTGATTGGTTAATTGCTCTATCTGACGATGTAATATCCGTTGAAACTGTATCTAAACCACCAATAACTTTACTTAATTGGGTTTTTTCTAATTTTTGAACTGTTGCAGTGTTTTTTATTGCTTTTTTAAAAAGGTTTGATAATTTCATAAGTCGTTTTTTTAGGGTTTATAATATTGTAAAATTATAAATTAATTTTGCGTTTAATCGGTAAAATAACTAATTTTAACAGTATAAATGTGTGTGTTGTCGTATTTCTGAATTTACTTAATTAATTCATATTTTGAAGCTGCTGTAATTTTATTTGTTGCATTAAAGTGCCACCATTCAGAAGTTATTGCTGTAAATCCAGCATTAATCATTACTTTTCTTAACAATAAGCGATTGGTAAAGGCTTCTTTTGATAATTGACCATTTTCTACTAATTCTTTTTCGCGTTTAGGCTCGCTTAATTCTCCGAAAAAATCAAAAGGCGTCCCCATATTTAATAATATATCATTATCACCGATAATACCAATATCAATAGCAGCGCCATAGTTATGTAAGGAAATATCATTTGGATGAGCCAAATAATTAATTTTATTTTTCGCAGGCATATCTAATTCGTCCCACATTTGTTTTTGAATATGTAAAGGTCTTACAGCATCAAATACAATGAGATGATAGTTTGGGAAATATTGATGCAATTCGTGTTGAGCATTGCATAATTTTATTGCAACATCGCACGGTAAATAACAATTGGATAGACCATTATACAAAGGTTTATTTAAAACATTTTGAGAAGTAGAGTAGTGCAAAACTACTCGTATAGATGAATCAAGAGCGTTAATGTTTACTAAGTTTTTTGATACAAATAGCTTTTCTAGTTCACAAGAATCGTGAGGTTTTTTGAATTCTTTTTTTATCGATAACGCTTTAGATAATTCAGTTTTTTTAGATGCCTTATGGTTGTTTGAAGGAGAGCATTTTACAAAGCATAAAATAATGAAAATAGTAACACATTTAAAAAACAAACAGTTATTCATTTACTTTACAGGATATACAACATAATTACGTGGCGTTTCATATAATGTAATTTCAATATCAAATTGCGATTCAATTTTTAGTCGAAGTATATCGTAAATAACTCGTGCAATGTTTTCTGCTGTTGGATTTAGTGTTTTAAATTCAATAGTGTCTAAATTTAAATTTTTATGATCAAAACGTTCAATAATTTCGTCTTTTATAATATCATTTAAAATTTTCATATCAAAAACATAACCAGTTATAGGATCAACTTCGCCAACTAATTTCACAATTAAATCATAATTATGTCCATGATAATTTGGATTGTTGCATAGTCCAAATAATTCATCGTTTGTTTTTTCGTCAAATAAAGGATTATTTAAACGATGGGCAGAGTTAAAGTTCGCTTTTCTAAATACAGCAGTTCTCATTTATTTAATTTTTTTACTAATATACGAATCTAACAACATTGATTTGTAAACTCATATTCAGGGTTTAATGTTTACAATAGTTTTCAATTAATTTAATAGCCATTTCATCACCTAAACTATCAGCTTTATTTAAATCATCGCAAGCCCCTCGTTTATCTTTACTCGCAAATTTTACAGCAGCACGATTTACAAAGGCCGCTGCATAATCATATTTTAATTTAATTGAATAATCAAAATCTTTTAGTGCCTCTACAAATTGTTTACTTTCTCCTTTGGCTACCCCACGATAATTATAACTCACAGGGTTTTTTGGATTTAATTTTATAGCCGCATCAAAATCAACGATGGCGCCAGTGTTATCATTTGTTTCAATTTTACAAGCACCTCTAGCCACTAACGCGGTTTCTTCTTCAGGAAATGCTTCTAAATATACATTCCAATCGTTAACAGCATTTTTGTAATCCCCTAATTCAAACCGTGCTTTAGCTCTAGTTTTATAAACATTATAATTTGGATTATCGGCAGGCATTACTTTTATGGCTTCGGTTAATTCTTTCAAACAATAGGCATAATCTTTCATGGCAAATCTTACTTCTCCTTTTAAAAATAATACATCTAAGTATTTAGGTTTTAAATCAATGGCCCTTAAACAAGCATCTAAAGCATTTTTGTATGCTTTTCCATCATACATTAATTTTGCTTGATAATAATATAGTTCAGCATCATCCGAATTTAATGCTGCTGCCGAATCTAATGTTGCTTTTGCTTCTTTATACTTTTTGGTTTCATAATATAAAATTCCCATCGTTTTTTGACTCTCAAAATTATCAGGAAATATTTTTAAAGCTGCTTGCAAATCTTTTTCAGCTCCTTTGTAATCCATGTTTTTAAGTTTCGCTAAGGCCATTTTATTAAACGCTTCGTAATAATCCGGTTTTATTTTCACGGCTTGTTTAAATAAAACAATTGCTTCTTTGTATTTAGCCGAATCAATTAATTTACAAGCCGATTTGTATAAGGCTACTTCGTTTGTTTTTGCGGTATCTTTCTGTGAAAACCCAAGACTCGACAAAAAACATAAAACTATTGCTATTAGTAAACGTGAGATACCGTTCATAAAATAATATTTTGTTTTTTGTTTTGGATGATTAAATTTACGTAAACAATTTAATATTAAAAATTATGCCATTCTTTATTTTTATTTTAGTCTTCGGATTATTACTTATTTTTTTGAGTTTTGTTACTGTGCAGCAAGGAACAGTAGCAGTTATTACTGTATTTGGAAAATACAGAAGAATATTAACACCAGGCTTAAGTATGAAAATTCCTTTTATAGAAAAAGTATATAAAAAAATTTCTATCCAAAATCGAAGTGCCGAATTAGGTTTTCAAGCAGTAACAATAGATCAAGCAAATGTGAATTTTACAGCAATGTTATTATATGCGGTCGTTAATCAACAAGAGGAATCTATTAAAAATGTAGCTTTTAAGTTTGTAGATGATAAAAACTTAATGCAAGCCTTAGTGCGTTCAATCGAAGGATCTGTAAGAGCATTTGTGGCTACTAAAAAACAATCAGAAGTTCTGTCTTTAAGACGAGATATTGTTGAAGCTGTTAAAGAGCAATTAGATGTGATGTTAGAGGAGTGGGGCTATCATTTAATAGATTTACAATTAAATGATATAACGTTTGATGAAGAGGTTATGCGTTCGATGGCAAAAGTTGTTGCTAGTAATAATTTAAAAGCTGCAGCCGAAAATGAAGGTCAAGCATTATTAATAACTCGCACCAAAGCGGCTGAGGCAGAAGGTAACTTTATTAAAATTTCGGCTCAGGCCGAAAAAGATGCCTCTCAATTAAAAGGAGAGGGTATTGCTTTATTCCGTCAAGAAGTGGCTAAAGGTATGGCTGGAGCTGCTAAAGAAATGGAAGAGGCTAAATTAGATTCATCTTTAATTTTATTTAGTATGTGGACAGAAGCTGTTAAAAATTTCGCCCAAGAGGGAAAAGGAAACGTTATATTCCTTGATGGAAGCGTTGAAGGCATGGATAAAACGATGAAACAAATGATGGCATTGAATCAAATGGATATAAATCCAAAAAAATAACAGATTTGCCAATTATATTTGAAAAACTATTGACTTTTTAAAACAAATTCATTAACTTTAATAAACGAATTTAATTACTAACACAAACACAAAAATATAGCACATGAAAAAACAACTATTATTTATTCTTGGAGCAGCAGCGTTAAGCTTCAGTACTATGGCTCAAGAAGCTAAAAAACCTACGTTAATTCCATGTTCAACTTATGATGCAATGGAAGAAGCTTTTAAAGCGGACCCTAGTTTAAGAGCTAGATATGAATCAATTCAATCTCAAATGGAATTGGCATACCAAGCTGAAATGAGTAAAATAAATGCGAATGCAAAGGTTGCAGCCCCTATTTATACAATTCCTGTTGTATTTCATATCATGGGTCCTCAAACTGTAGCTGATAATGTTTTTGAAAATCTAATTACATATATCAACAATGATTATGCAAAAACAGGTTCAGATATAGCAACAATTCATCCAACTTTCGCTCCATTATATGTAGATTCGGAAATTAGATTTGCATTAGCACAAAAAGATCCTAATGGTAATTGTACAAATGGTATAATTCGTCATCCAAGCGATAATATTTATTGGAATCAAGCAGCACCTGCTTATAACTATTCAGGAACAGGAGCCAATCGTTGGCCAGCAAATAAATATTTAAATGTTTATATTGTTGATTGTATTTATAGTGCATCTTCGCCATGTCCTCCAGTGTCTTCGTTTATTGGTGGATATACTTACAAGCCAGGTTCTGCTCCATCTACAAGCGCAGATGCCATTGTGATGGTAAGAAGTCAATTAGCTACTACTGATCCAAAAGATTCAAGAACATTAAGTCATGAAATTGGTCACTGGTTAAATTTAGCTCATACATTTGGTAATTCTAATAATCCAGGTACAGGTACTTGTGGTTCTGCACAATTAAATGATGGAATTGCTGATACACCAGAAACAAAGGGTTATTTCTCAACATGTCCTACAACATTTTCAGGAGATTGTTCAACATTACCAAATATTGAAAATATTATGGATTATTCTTCTTGTCCAAAGATGTTTACTCAAGGTCAAATAACTAAAATGAGAACTGCTTTGGCAGCCACTACAGCAGGAAGAAACAATTTATGGTCAGCTGGCAATTTATTAGCTACTGGTATTACATCAGGATATACTTGCACACCAGTTGCTGATTTTGCTGCCAATAAATTAACTAATTGTACTGGAAATACATTCACTTATACTAGTTCAAGCGAAGTTGGTGCTTCTGGCGGTGTATCATGGACATTTCAAAATGGGACGCCCGCAACATCAACAGCAACTTCAGTGGTGGTGACTTATGCGACTCCAGGAACTTTTTCTGTTAGTTTAACTGCAACTAATAGTATTGGTTCAAATACAATGAATAAAACATCTTATGTTACCGTTGTAAATGGTGCAAATGGTATTTTAGCTCCTACAATGTATGATTTTGATGCTGCTTCTTTACCTGGTAATTTAAATATCATCAATGGTAATGCTAGTACAGTTACTTGGGCTCAAAAAACTGCTAGTGGAGCAAATTCAACTCCAAACAGTATTCACTTAAACAATTTTGCCTCTAGTAATATCGGGGGACATATTGATATTTTTGAAACTCCTGTTTATAATTTTTCTAATACTTCTGGTCTTGCAATGTCATACTATTATGCATATGCAAAGCGAGTGGCTGCTCAAGCAGATACATTTAAAATTCAATATTCGTTAGATTGTGGAGGAACTTGGTCAAACGTAATTGGGGTTACATCAACTGCTCAAATGGCTACTGCATCTGGTGGAACTTTAGCAACAGCATATACTCCATCAAGTTTTGTTTTAAAAACGATTACTCCATCTTTAATTAATGTTTTAAACGGCAAACCAAGTGTGAAATTCCGTTTTTATTTTAGAGTTGATCCAACTAAAACTACTGCTAATAATATGTACCTAGATCAAATTAACATCACAGGTAATGTTGTAACAGGTATTACAGAGTTAGAAAAAACAATGGCTTTAGAAATTTATCCTAATCCAACTTCATCAACGTCTACACTTGACTTTTCTATTAATGCAAACGAAAAAGCAACAATTAGTTTAGTGGATATTATGGGAAGAGTTTTAGAGCAAAGCAATGTGTCTTCTGATAACGATGGACATGTTAATCATACCATTAATGCATCTGGAAACTTAGCCGCGGGTGTTTATATTGTAAATATTGATGTAAATAACCAACGTGTATCTAAAAAAATAATTGTTCAATAATTGGTCTTATCTTTAAAAAGCCCTTCATGAAAATGAAGGGCTTTTTTTATGCTCAATTTTAGTGTTCGATAAGTAACAGTTAGTTTATTAATTCAATAGGTTACTCATTTATGTATGTTGTTTCTTTATAATATAATTATCTGCAATGAATTAAGAATTTGTAGATGATGTTTATTATAAAATGATACTTCTCAATTTAAATAAATAAGGAATTATTTTTGGGAGAAGATTATATGTTGAGGTATTTTAAAACACCACATTTTTTTAATTGTATTACTAGTTGAATACAAGATCCCTTTTAGCTGCAAGCAATAAAAATCTTTATTGGTTATAAACCAGTATATTTTCTAAACAACTTAATAGCCAAGGCTAATAAAATGATACCAAACACCTTTTTAATAATTGCAATTCCTCCAGCACCCAATACTTTTTCTATTCTGTCTAAGTTCCTTAAAACAATATAAACGATAATAACATTAAAAAATATTGCAGTTATGATAGATATAATATTATACTCTGCTCTAATCGATAAAAGAGTTGTTAATGTACCAGTACCCGCAATTAAAGGAAACGCTAATGGAATAATGGATGCTGTGGCAGGCATGGCATCTTTGGCAATTTGAACACCTAAAATCATTTCAAATGCTACAATAAATAATAGTATAGAGCCAGCGATGGCAAAGTCACCTATCGAAATTCCAATAATATCTAATATTGTTTGACCTACAAATAAGAACACAATCATAATTCCAAAAGACACCACTGATGCTTTGGATGCATTAATACCTCCAGTTTTTTGTTTTAAACTAATAATAATTGGAATAGAGCCAATCACATCAATTACCGCAAAAAGCACCATAGTTACTTTTAGTATTTCGATTATGTCAAATTGTAAATTCATTATTTGTAATTTTCTGCAAAGGTAGATTATTAAAAGGAATTTATTAAAGTAGTCTTCTAAAATAATTTGTAAGTTTATAGGATGATAAAAAAAGTAATATTAGGCTTTTCATACATGATTTTAGTTTCGTGTACACAAGTTAATTCAACTGGCGAAAAAACAATTACGCAGGGAGATGATACGCTATCATCATTAGAAATATCAACCTCTAAAATAGATGCTTTAAACTCGTTATCGGAAATAGATGAAATTGAAACTAGCAACTTATTATTTAAGGCTACGGGTATTGAACCTGGTTGGTTTGCCGAGTTCTATAATAATAAACTACGTTTAGTAATTGATTATGGAAAAGATAGTTTAATACTTGAAAATCAAAAATTTGAAGGGTTGGATAATAAGGAAGGATACATTTTTGGAGAACAAGGAAATAAAGACGCTAGTAAAAACATTGGTATTAATATTATAAATAAACCTTGCACAGATGCTGGAAGTGGTAATAAAAATGATAGAACAGTTGTTGTCTCTTTTAAAGGTAAAACGTATAAAGGTTGTGGTAGTTTTGTGAAATAATTTGGGGTTCAATTAAACCTTTAGTTTTTTATTAAGTCTTAGATACAAATAACCACAAAAATTAAATTCTAAAAAAATATGAAAACTAAACAATTAACCTTAGGACTTGCTTTAGTAGCTATAGCAAGTGCTAGTTTTTTTACATCATGTAGAAAAAAAGAAACTGATGAGGAAAAAGATAAGGATACAGCTGCAGCAGCAGATCAATCTTTGGCATCATCAACTGTTAATGATATGACAAGTATTGCGGATGAATCTTGTAAAACCTATACCGTATCTAGTTTTAAAATAGCTGAATCAAATGCGGTTTTGAGTTCTTGTGCAACAATTGCATTTGATACCATAGCCTCTGCAAAAACGGTTACAGTTAATTTTGGCACTACTAATTGTCAAGGAAATGATGGAAGAAATAGAAGAGGTGTTTTAATTATTTCTTTTACAGGAAGATATCGAGATTCTTTGACAGTCATTACAGTTACTCCTCAAAATTACTTTGTAGATGATAATCAGGTTATGGGTTCGAAAACAATTACTAATAAAGGACACAATGCCGCTAATCATTTAGTTTATGAAATCAATGCTAATATTCAAATAATTAAAGCAAATGCAGCTGGTACTATTTCATGGCAATCTACTCGTCAAAGAGAATGGATTAGTGGAGAATCAACTTATGCTTGGTCCGATGATATTTATTCAATAACTGGAAGTGCTTTTGGAACAACCGCAAATGGTAATACTTTTACCTCTAATATTACTTCCCCATTAATCAGAAATATGGCAATTGGTTGCCGCCGTCATTTTACAAAAGGTATTTTAGAGCATACTCCAGGGGGAAAAGCAACTAGATATATTGATTATGGGAATGGTTCTTGTGATAATCAAGCAATGGTTACTATAAATGGCATTGTTTATTCAATTACTTTACCGTGATAAAATAGTTTTTAAAAAGTTTAAAAGGCCAGAGGATTTACTTTGGCCTTTTTTTGTTGATAACCATTTGATTTTTAAATCTTTTTAAGAATTAAACGGCTAAAAAATTTAGTAATATTGCATATGCTTTATAATTGGAAAACAGCTTTTTCGGATAAACACTTTAGAAATAGATTTATTATTTCTTTTGTTGTGGTTAGCATTATTTTGACTGGTTTTGCTTCTTTACTAGCATATATAGAAACCCGTCAAGGTCATAAATTTTATGATCCTATTTTAAATTTCATAAAACCTCGTGATGTTTCAGATTTTATATTTTTTGTAACCTATTTAACAGCCTTGGTTGGTATCATTTACTCAATAGTTTCTCCTTATCGCTTTTTACATTTAATGCAAATGTATGGTTCGTTAACCTTATTAAGAGTGATTACATTGTTTTTTGTCCCATTAGATCCTCCAACAGCTATTATTCCCTTACGCGATGCATTTTTAACTCATACTTTTTATGCTGGTAATGAAAATTTAAAAGATTTATTTTTTAGTGGTCATGCCGCAACTTTATTTTTGTTTTTCTTTTTTGCGAATAATAAAGTTTTAAAGGCATTATTTTTAGTCTCAGCATTGGCTGTGTCGGCGGGTGTTGTTGTTCAGCATGTGCATTATAGTTATGATGTATTGGCTGCTCCTATTTTTGCATATATCGCTTATAGAGTTATCACAAAGTTCTCGAAACACTATTATAGCGAAGTTACTCAGGAACTTTAAACAAAGTATTGTATAAAACATTTTCCGCTTAGTTTATTTTAAAGCATATTTTGTGATAGTTTTACCGTGTGAGAACTGTATTAAAATATTCATTATTTAGTATTTGTTTCTTTTACTTGTTCTCATGTAAACATCAACAATTAACTACACAATCGTCTGATTCTTCTAGCAAAACATCTATCTCTATTAAAAGAAAGTATTCAGAGAAATTAGGAGTTTCAGAATCTGATATTAAAAATGAAAAACTGTATCAGTTTATTAATGATTGGTATGGAGTAAAATACAAATACGGTGGAAAAGATAAAGGAGGAGTAGACTGTTCAGGCTTAACATCTACTTTATATTCGGTAGTTTATAAAAAAACAATCGCTTGCTCAACAAAGGATTTAGTGTCGGAAGTGAAAAAAATTAAAGAGTCTGATTTAAAAGAAGGGGACTTAGTTTTTTTTAATACCAATGGAAAAAGCATTTCGCATGTTGGAGTCTATCTTCAAAATCATAAGTTTGTTCATGCATCTACCAAAAAAGGAGTAATGATTAGTGATATGAATGAACCCTATTTTAAACAAACATATGTAAGTTCGGGAAGAGTAAAATAATTTGCTATATTTAACTATATACTATCAAAACCTATCTGTTAAAAACAATCCATTTTAGTGTCTTTAAAGGAGTCTAATCATAGTAACTTAACATCATGATTAAATTTCTTTTCAAGGCGTTATCTGCCTTCTCAATATTGTTATTAATGGCGTTTGTTACAACTAAACAATTGCCTTTAGATACTCCTAAAATAACCCCCACTTTTTTAAATGTTCAATCACGTTGGGTAGATTCTGTATTTAATTCTTTGAATTCCGATCAACGATTAGCTCAACTTTTTATGGTAGCTGCATACAGTAATAAGGATATGAAACATGTTGCTGAAATTAGAGAATTAGTAGAAAAATATAATATTGGTGGCTTAATATTTATGCAAGGTGGTCCCTATCGAGAAGCTAAATTGAATAACTATTATCAAAGTAAAGCTAAAACACCTTTGTTGATTTCAATTGATGGAGAGTGGGGGTTAGCCATGAGATTAGATAGTACGCCAAAATATCCTCGTCAAATGACCTTAGGTGCTATAAAAAATGATTCGTTGATTTATTACATGGGAAAACAAATTGCACGTGAATGTAAGCGAATGGGGATTCATGTGAATTTTGCACCAGTAGCTGATGTGAATAACAATCCTTTAAATCCAGTTATTGGAATGAGAAGTTTTGGGGAAAATAAATACAACGTGGCTAGTAAAGCAGTGATGTATATGAAAGGTTTGCAGGCAGAAGGCGTGATGGCAAATGGAAAACATTTTCCTGGGCATGGAGATACAGATAGCGATTCGCATAAAACATTACCAATTATTAGTGCTTGTAAAGAAAGAATGGATACTTTAGAATTATATCCTTTCAAACAATTGTTCGATCAAGGCTTATCAAGTATAATGGTGGCTCATTTATTTGTGCCATGTTATGATACCACTAAAAATACAGCGTCTACTTTATCACCATACATCGTTCAAGATTTATTGAAAAAACAATTAGGCTTTCAAGGATTAATTTTTACGGATGCTTTAAATATGAAAGGGGTTGCTAGTTTTTATGAGCCAGGAATGGTTGATGTAAAGGCATTGTTAGCTGGTAATGATGTGTTGTTGTTTGCTGAAAATGTTCCGAAGGCGATGGAGCAAATTAAATTAGCCGTTAGTAAGGGACAAATAACTCAAGAAGAAATAGACGCACGTTGTAAAAAAATATTGAAGGCTAAATTTTGGTGTGGACTAAACAATAAACAATATGTGAGTCCTAAAAATTTATATGAAGATTTAAATACAAAAGAATCTTTTGTGATGAATACGAAATTAGCTGAAGCTTCGGTTACTCTTTTAAAAAATGACAATGCTTTACTGCCCTTACAACGTTTAGATACCATGAGAATTATTGAAGTCTCAATAGGCGATGCTAAAGAAAATGTGTTTTCAAATACTATTAATAAGTATTCTAAAATTACTCATTTAGGCATTGATCATGATGCCTCTAAAAAAGAACGTGATACCTTATTAGCGAAATTAAAAAATTATAATTGGGTGATTTTACAAGTTAATAAAACATCTTACAAACCCGAAAAAGATTTTGGATGCAGTGCAGGTAGTATTGAGTTGATTTCAAAAATATGCTCTCAAAAAAATACCATTGCCTGTTTATACTCTAATCCTTATTTAATCAATAAGTTAGAAAATTTGAATAAAGCAAAAACTATTTTAAACGTATACGAATACAATCAATTTAGTCAAAAAGCAGCTGCTGATGCTATCATGGGAGCTATTGAAGTAAATGGAACATTACCTGTGTCAACTAAATTATTTGTGGCAGGAACTGGTTTAGAAATAAAAAATAAAATTAGAGTCCAATATGTTACTCCTGAACAAATGGGAGTAAATGTTTTTAAATTACATCAAATTGATTCCATTGCTCAATTAGGCATAAAAGAAAACGCATACCCTGGCTGTCAAATCGTAGCCATTAAAAACGGAAAAGTATTTTATCAAAAGAATTTTGGGAAACAAGCTTATGATGCGTATGCCGAAAAAGTGAATGATAATACTATTTATGACTTGGCATCATTAACTAAAATTTTATCATCTTCTTTGGCTTTAATGAAACTGAGTGAGCAGAAACAATTTGATTACGAGCAACATTTAGATTATTATTTTCCTGAATTAGCGGGAACTAATAAATCAGCAATTCATTACAAAGATATGTTAACTCATCAATCGGGTTTGCCAGCTTGGTTGCCATTTTGGCAAAAAACAGTTGATAAAAAAAATGGTTATAAATCGGGATATTACAGCGATGAATATTCCGAGGAGTTTCCTGTTCAGGTTGCTAAAGGACTTTATGTTGTAAAAGATTTTAATGACTCGATTTATCATCAAATTATGAGTTGCAAAATGGAAGAAACTTGTAAATATGTATATAGTGATATTGGCTATTATTTTTCTAAAATTTTAATCGAAAAATTAACGAAAACCCCTTTGAATAATTTTGTTCAGTCACAATTTTATAAGCCGTTAAATTTAGGATTAACTTATTTGCCACTTGGTAAATATCCTGCTGAGCAAATTGCACCCACTGAAAATGATTTAAAATTTAGAAAACAATTAGTACGAGGTTATGTGCACGATCAAGGCGCTGCTTTGATGGGCGGTGTTGCTGGTCATGCTGGCTTGTTTGGCAATGCTAATGATGTGGCAATTATTATGCAAATGCTTTTAAATAAAGGTAATTATGCAGGGCAACAAGTTTTAGATAGTTCAGTGATTAGACAATACACGAGTTCTCATTTTTCTGATAACCGAAGAGGCTTATGTTTTGACAAGCCTGAACCTGATGATAAAAAAGATAGTCCTGTGACTAAAGAATGTAGTTTAAAAAGTTTTGGTCATAGTGGCTTTACAGGTACTTTTGCATGGGCCGATCCTGAAAATGATTTGATATTTGTATTTTTATCTAATAGAGTGTATCCAAGTGCCGACGAAAATAAGTTGGCTAAATTAGGTATAAGAGGTAAAATTCATAAAATCTTATATGATGCCGTAAAGCCAAGTGCTTTGCTTTTAAATTAAGTTTTTAATTCTTACTTTTATTTTTCTATAATTTCAAAATCAGATGAGCGATACTATAAACAATCAGAAAGAACATATTATAAAATTATTGAAGGAAAAATCAGTAATGAAACAAGATGTGTTTAGAAACACTTTAGCCGCTTTTGATTTAGTAAAACAATGCGTGAATGATATTGCGAGCGATTTAAATAAAGAAACGCAAGCCATCGATAAAAGAATTGTTGTATCATCATTAGAAACAAATAATTACGCCACTCAATTAAAAGTTGCTGGTGACATGCTGGAGTTCTTTATGCATACTAATGTATTTGAATTCGAGAAATCTCATGCCATGTTTAGAACAGGTTATGTAAAGCAAAATGAGTATAATTCATATTGCGGAATTATCAATGTTTATAATTTTTTAGCGGATTCTTTTAAATTTAATCGTTTAAATGATTTAGGTTATATTGTATGTCGAATATTTGTTAATAGAGAAATGAAGTTCTTTATTGAAGCTAAAGGACCAATAGGAGTGAAGTATTCGTCTTTCTCTACTGAGCCTTTAAATAAAGAGCAGTTACACGAAATCATAAATGATTTAATTATTTACGCTATTACTTTTGATTTATTTACGCCTCCAATTGAGCAAGTGAAAGAAGTGTCTGTTTTTGAAATTCAGGAAAAAGTAAGTAGTATTAATTTAAGAACAGGTAAGCGTTTAGGATACGGTGCAAGTGCATCGTATGATGAAGACAATAATATGTATATCTAGTCATGATCAATAAAAACAAATTATATACGATTTCATTTGTTGAAGGTGCTTCAGTAATGGCAGCTGAAATTTGCGGCGCAAAATTATTGGCTCCTTTTTTTGGAAGTAGTTTATATGTTTGGAGTTCGGTAATGGCAATTACTTTAGGAGGTTTGGCAAGCGGTTATTTTATTGGAGGAAAATTAAGTAAGAGAGAAAATAAAGAACAAATGTTATTGGCTGTTTTGGTAGCAGCAGTTTGTTGTTTGTGCTTAATGCCATTTATGACAAATGTATTTTTAATAACGGCTTCGCATTTATCTTTAATACCAGCGGTTATTATTAGTGTTTTGTTTTTGTTATTTCCAACGATGTTGTGCATGGGAGCTACATCGCCGTTAATTATTTCTATATTAACAAGTAACGCTCATCAAAGTGGCGAGAACAGTGGAAGAGTTTATGCCATTTCAACCGTGGGAGGTATTTTAGCAACCTTTTTATGTGGTTTCTATCTCATTCCAAATATAGGCGTTCAATTAAGTTTAATTGGTTTTGCTGTAGCATTATCATTGGTTTGTTTGTTTTTAATTCTAAAAAAAAAAAGTAAACGAGATGCTGGTGTGCTTCTTTTAGTAATGTCTTTTGCTTTTTATGGTTTTATGAATTCTAAAAGCAACCGATTTGCGATTTATAAATCAGAAGGTATTTTAGGGAAATTAGAAGTAAGGGATGAACCTGGCTACAGTAACCCAAATGATATTGTCAGAAAATTACTGATTAATAATACTATTCAAACTGAAATGAATTTAGAAACTCAGCAATCTACTTCTGAGTACGTTCGTTTAGTAGAGAAAAATATATTGTATTTTCCTAAAGGTAAAGCATTGATATTAGGTTTAGGTGGTGGAGTAGTGGCTAATATGTTTCAAACACATGCCTATGATGTGACAGCCGTTGAATTTGATGAAAGAATCATAGACATGTCGAAACGTTTTTTCTTTTTAAATGATTCGGTAAAAACAATATGTGCAGATGCGCGTTATTACATCAATCATTGTAACGAAAAATTTAATTTAATTTTATTTGATGTTTTTAAAGCGGAAGAGCAACCATCGCATGTTATTACAAAAGAAAGCTTAGTTAGATTAAAAGATATGTTGGACTCCAATGGCATCGTATTAATAAATACGCATGGATATTTAACAGGTAAAAGAGGATTAGGGACACAATGTATGCTGGCAACATTAAAAGATGCGGGTTTTGACATAAAAATATGCACTTTTAGTGAAAAAGAAGATTTTAGGAATTTATTAATTATCGCCTCTCAAAAACCAATGGACGCAACTTTAAATAATGAACTATATCCAATTATGTACACTGATTTAGAAACTCTCAATACCGACAATAAACCCGCTTTAGAGTCGTTGAACGCATCCGCAAATCAGTCTTTCCGAAAACTTTACATTGATAACTATATCTTAAGAAATTATTGATTAAATACTTTGTTTAATCGTTTCAACAGAAGCATCATCACTGTGAACGCTAGCATTAATAAAGCAAAGTTTAACCAAAAGAAATTAGCTTTGTCATCAAATTTATCCCAGTTTTTAGCTAATACCCCACTTAATTTGTTGCCGATTGATGTTGCTAAGCTCCAGCCACCCATCATTAAGGCTGTATAACGTAATGGAGATAATTTTGAAACCATTGATAAACCCATCGGACTTAAACATAATTCTCCAATTGTTATAACGCCATAGCTTCCCACAAGCCACCAAGCACTAGCTTTAGTGTTTCCATTATTCGTATAGTAAACTGCGGCAACCATTACTAGGGTTGATAGAGCGCTAATTAATAATCCATAAGATATTTTGGTAGCAGTCGTAGGTTCTTTTTTTCTTTTTCTTAAGAATCCAAAAAACATCACCACTAATGGCGTTAAGAAAATGACAAAGAATGGATTGATAGATTGAAATAACTCAGTTGGTATTAAATTTAGTTTTTCTCCTTTTGCTGGATATTTTTCTGGAGCTAAATTTTTAAAGTACGCAGGATAATCTACGCATTTTACTGGATTTCCATTGGCATCTTTTATTTTTCGGAAGTGTTCATCTAATTGAAAAACGGAATCGTTTTTTGCTACTACTGAATTATCAACTTGACTAAGAGTTTTTGCAGGACCCAAAAAAGTGGATGACATCTCTCTGTCGGTATATGAATTGGCATAGGTGGTTAATGCCGTTCCATTTAATTTAAAAATAGCCCAAAAAATAATCACAATTCCAAAAATGGTGTACATCGTTCCCACTGATTTTTTTTCTTCTTCGTTACAGCTTTTGTATATTGTAGAATAAAAGTAAATAACAGGTATACAAGCAAATAAGAATCCATCAGTACTATCACTTCCAAAAATAGTTCCCGGTAAAAACCATCCTAGTGCTCCAAATCCAACTGCAATGGCTAATACTTTTAAAAAGCGCATAATAATGGGTTTATCCTCTGGTTTTGGTTCTTTTCTTACATCCACATGTTTGTAGTGTGGCATTCCAATCCAAAACGTAATCACGCCAATAAACATACCGATACCAGCCGCAATAAAAGCTCCATCCCATCCATAAATATTTCGCATGTATGCCGCAATAAAATTGCATAAAAATGCACCAATATTAATACTCATATAAAAAATATTGTAGCCAGTGTCTTTATTGTCTTTGTATTTTGGGTCATTATATAAATTACCAAGTAGGGTTGAAATGTTTGGTTTAAAAAAACCATTTCCAACAATCATAATTGCCAATGAGGTAAAAAAGGCCCATTCTTCTCTTATAGATAACAAGCAATAACCAATACCCATTAAAATACCACCTATGGTAATTGACAGCCTATATCCTAATTTCATGTCAGCTAATAAGCCGCCAATAAAGGGAGTTAAATATACGCAAGCAATAAAAGTTCCAAATACATCAGCCGCTTTTGCATTTTCCCAGCCTAAACCACCAGTCTCAGTATCTGTCATATATAAAAAGAAAATACCAATCATTAAGTAGTAGCCAAATCTTTCCCAAAATTCGGTAAATGCTAAAAATAATAGTCCTTTAGGATGCTTTGAAGTTGATGACATAAAAAAATGTTTTTATAAATATAGCTGAAAAGGTTTTACTTGACAATAAAATTATTCTTCAAAAAAGGCTTTTGAGTCTTTGTGTTTATAAATTCAATAGATACGGTTTTGGATGGATTGCAATGGCCTTCTAACAAGGTATTAAATACACTATCTGGTTTTGAGTGAGAATATTTCATGCCTGCAATCGGTTTTAACTGATAAATAGAATCTTTATCTGTTTTGATAAATTGAGCATTATTCAAAAAAATCTGAATATTAGTTTTTAAACTATCGGGTAGTTTAATTAAAAATAAGTCGCTTTTGTTTTTAATAATAGTGTCTGATTTTTGACCTAACTGAAAAAAGAGAAAACGATTGTCTTCTCTTTTTACTTTAATAGAATATTGTGCAAAAGAAGAGTAGGAAAGAAGAAGAAGCGGTATTAAACAAAGGATTTTCATTTGATATTTGTTCTCGACTTCGCTCGAACTGACATGTCACTTCGAGCGAAGTCGAGAATTAGACATGATATTACTTCAAAGCATCAATTAATTTTTCAGCTAACTCAACTCCAATACGTTCTTGAGCTTCATTAGTAGCTGCTCCAATGTGTGGTGTTAAAGAAATTTTATTATGTTTTAGTAACGCTTCATTTGGAGTAGGTTCGTTTTCAAACACATCTAAACAAGCGTGAGCAATTTTTCCAGAGTTTAATCCGTTAACTAAATCTGTTTCATCAATTACTCCACCACGAGAAGCATTAATTAAAATCACTCCATTTTTCATCGAATTGATTTCTTTTTCAGTAATCATTTTACCACCTGGCACATGCATCGAAATCATATCAGAATTAGCAATTAATTCTTCTAAACTTACGGTATTGATTTTTACATCAACACCATTTGTTCCATGAATATCTAATTTTAAAACAGCCTCTTTCACAAACGGATCATAGGCTAAAACTTTCATACCACATCCTAAAGCAATTTTTGCTGTGTATTGTCCAATACGACCAAAGCCGATAATTCCAATGGTTTTATCTCTTAATTCGATTCCTTTTGAATAGTTTTTCTTTAAATCGTCAAACTTAGTGTTACCAATACTTGGCATATTTCGGTTACTATCGTATACAAAACGAACCGCATTAAATAAATGTGCAAATACTAATTCGGCCACCGAATTGCTCGATGCAGCTGGTGTATTAATCACTTGTAATCCTTTTGAACGAGCATAGTCAACATCGATATTATCCATGCCAACACCACCACGTCCTATTACTTTTAAATTAGGGCAGGCATCGATCACATCTTTACGAACTTTAGTTGCACTGCGAACTGTAAGTGCTACATAGTTTTTTTCGTTAATTTCAGAAGCTAAATTTTCTTGAGCTACTTTTTCTGTTACAACTGTAAATCCAGCTTTTTCTAATAAACTTTTTCCTACAGCGTCAATGCCATCATTGGCTAAAATTAATTTACTCATATTGTTTTGTGATTTAATCGCAAAGTCCGCTATCACGCTTTAGCTTGATTTGCAGAGAATGCAGAGTTTTTTTAATATTTGCTTTATTTTTTATATCTCGGTGAATAATCTCTTTAATCCCTTTTGTCAAATTTTTTTTCAGTCTCTTATTTTAATTGTTCTATAATATTTTCTATACTCATTCCATCAGCTTCGGCTTTATAATTTCTGATAATGCGATGTCTTAAAATCGCATTAGCTACAGCTTTCACATCTTCAATATCCGGACTATATTTTCCATTAATTGCAGCATGACATTTTGCACCTAGCACTAAAAACTGCGAGGCACGTGGACCAGCACCCCAAGCTAAATATTTTTTTGTTACCTCTGAACTAAATTCAGAATTTAAACGTGTTTTGTTGACTAATTTCACAGCATATTCTAAAACATTATCAGCTACTGGTATTTTACGAATCACATTCTGGAAATAAATAATTTCCTCTGCAGAAATAATTTTATTTAATTGAACTTTTGTATCAGTGGTTGTTAATTTTACAACTTGTAATTCTTCTTGAAAGCTAGGATAATCTAACCACACATTAAACATAAAACGGTCTAATTGAGCTTCGGGTAGGGGATAAGTTCCTTCTTGTTCAATAGGGTTTTGTGTTGCTAAAACGAAAAATGGATTTCCTAACTCGTATTTTTTTCCAGCAGTTGTTACACATCTTTCTTGCATTGCTTCTAATAAAGCGGCTTGTGTTTTGGGAGGTGTACGATTAATCTCATCAGCTAATACAATATTAGCAAATAAAGGCCCTTTAATAAATTTGAAGTTACGTTGTTCATCTAAAACTTCAGACCCAATAATATCACTCGGCATTAAATCGGGAGTAAATTGTATACGATTAAAAGAAAGACCTAATACATCAGCAATGGTATTAACTAGTAAAGTTTTAGCTAATCCAGGAACACCAACTAATAAACAGTGTCCTTTGCAAAAAATAGAAATTAATACGTTTTTAACCGAGTCGTTTTGTCCAACAATAACTTTAGCTATTTCAGCATTTAGTTCTTTGTATTTAACAACAAAAGCATCAATTGCTTCCACATCATTTTTGTAATTCATAATTATATAAGTTATTGAATTAAGGTGTAATTGTCCAATTGTACTCTAACTTGCATGTATTAAATTCGCTGTCAATTTTAATATAAGTTGTTTTTGATTTTTTTGTTATCCAATCTTTAATCGATTTTTTTTGTCTTTCAAAATTAGCCATATTTAAAAGTTTAATATAATCATCTTGCATATTCGCTTTATGAGGTTCTGTTCTAGATTTCATATAAACAATTCGCCAAGCTTGTTTGGCATCAGTGCCAACATATTGAATGACAGGACTCACGTCACCTACTTTCATTTGGTTTTCTAACATAAAAACTAAATTTTGATCCATTTCTCCAATTTCGCTTAATTCCCATTTTGAACTATTAGAAGCAGGATTAATTAATAAACCTCCATTTTGTTTTGTGTCTTTGTCTGTACTATATTTTAAGGCCGCTTCATCAAATTTAATTTGTCCAGATGTGATTAAAATACGAATACTGTCTAATTGTTCTTTAGCTTTTAAAATTTCAATTTGAGAAATTTTTGGTGACATTAAAACATGTCTTACTTGAACCATTTCTCCTTTACGAGCAACTAGCTGAATAAAGTGGTAACCATAACTAGTTTCAAAAATTTCGGAAACTTCACCTTGTTTTAAACGAAAGGATATTGCTTCAAATTCGGGAACCATTTGCCCTCGCCCAAATTCATAAAAACCACCATTTTTTGCAGAACCAGGATCTTCGCTATATAAAGCGGCGATAACGCTGATGCTTTCGCCATTTATAACTCTTTGTCTGTATATTCCTAATTGTTCACGAACGGCTAGTTTTGCATCATCACTAATGGGAGGTTTCATCACAATATGTCCAATCTCTAATTCAGAATTTACTAAAGGTAAACTGTCGATTGGTAAAGTATTAAAAAAGATTCGAACTTCACTTGGAGTTAATTTTGTGTCACCAGTAATTTTTTGTTGCATTTTTTGTGCTAAAATTTGATTTTTCACATCGTCTCTTAATTCGTCTTTAAAAACACTAATACGTTTGCCGTAAAATGCTTCAAATTTTTCTTCGCTCCCAAGCATTCCTACATAATATTGTATACGTCTTTGTAGTTCACCATCAACTTCTGCATCTGCTACCACAATACTGTCTCTATCAGCTTGTGCTAATAATAATTTTTGAAATAATAAATCTTCAAAAGCTTTACATCTATCTGTTTCATTAATTTCTTTTTTATCTTTTTGTTCTTTTTGTTGTAGTAAATTAGTTTCAATTTCAGATAACAGTAAAGGGTTTTTGTCCACAACGGCAACAACCTTATCTAAAATTTGTGGCTGTGCAATTGAAATGATCGACGTAAATAAAAGGGCAATTACAAGTTTAATGTTCATTTTACTAAGTTAATTATAAATTTCTAATTCTTTATTTGTTTTGGCTTTATCCAAAAAATCTTTTTTAATAGATGAAATTAATCTTTCTTTACGTTGATTAATGAGCATATTTTTGATATTATTTTTTTCAAAGTTTAAAGGAGAAATCGTGTTTTTAGATTTTACTTCAATGATTTTTAAAAAGTAAAAACTTTTCTCATCTGTAAATTCAAATGTTTTTCCATTTTGAATATTATATTCAGGAACTTCTTTTAATTGACTTATTTCTTTTTTCAAATCATCAAACATTAGCCATGTATTTTCATTCATAAAATAATTGTTTGCAAACTGAATACATAAGCCTTTTAATTGTTCAGCATCTTTGGGGTTTGACGAGTAACACAATTTTTTGAATTTTTCAATATTTGGAATATTAAGTGGAGTTTTTACATACAATACTTTTACAATATTGTTTTTTAAAACAAAATTTTGTGAGTTTGCATTATAATATTCTTCAATTTGAATTTCAGTGACGTTTGTATCAAGTTTTTCGTTTATTAATTTTGTTTGAAATTTGTAGGCTACTAATTCTTTTTTATAAAGTTCTAATTCCTTATTTACATCTAATTCTTCTTCTGATAAATAGTTAAGAGCTTGCTGGTAAAACACTTCGTTGTTAGCCCATTTATTTATATAGGTTTTAATAAATGCATTACTATCAGCTTTAGATAGGCCTTTAGGTGTTAGATTTTTTATATCGTCTGCATATAAACTACTTGTGTTAACTTTTGCAATTAAATTGCTTGAGTTATCAGAATTACTATTTGTTGATTTATTACATGAAAAAAACATGAGAACAAATAGTTCTATAATAAGTAATGTTTTTATGTTGATTTGAGGTAACAAGTTTTTCTTATAAAACAAAAAGGCTGTATCTTGAAGCTACAGCCTTTTTGAAAGTGTAAATTTTAGTTATTTTACAGTATTTAATACTTCTTCATTAACCTTTACAGTATATTTGTTTTTAAGATAGGCTAACCATTCTTTTTCTAAATAATTTTGATAATCAGCAGTAATCATACCTTTTGCTTCTGCAATGGTTTTAGGTGTTTTTCCTAATAAATTATTAATCACTAAAACAGTTACCTTATTTTCTTTAACATCCTTAATGTCTGTTGCTACAATACCTTGTTGCCAGTTAGCATCAACGTCTTTGTTTTCTCCTTTTAAATAAGTGATATTTTCAACCGAAACATTTAATTGAGATGTTTTATTAATAGTTTCGATGATTTCTTTTTCTGACTTCTTTTTCTTTAATAAACCACGAACTTCTTTTGCGATTTTATCATTAGCACATTTATAAGTTGTAACTTCTGCGCGTTCGTCCCACAGGTAGTTGTTTTTGTTTTTCTCATAAAAAACTTTTAAGCCAGCGGTATCTTTTACGGCTTTACTCCAAACTTTTTGATCTGTTAAATCAAATAATAAAATACCATCACGGTATTCTTTTAATAAGTTGCGGAATTCTGGATACTTGTTTTCTAAGTTTTCATCTTCATAATTGATAATCGTTTCATCTACAAACTCTTTATAAGATTGTTGTAAAAACATATTATTGTCCATTTTAGCTCTTGCCGTTTGGTGAGTTTCAATGTATTTAGCAAAATCATTTTGTGTGAATTTTTTTGTACCCAAACTAAACAGCTCTTTATTTCCTAATTTTTCTGCTTTTTTTGCTTCCCATTTTCCTTGGTAAACTGTTGTATCGATTGTTTTTAAGAACTCTTTTTTAGAGATTGGATTCTCTTTGAAATTATTTTCTTTTTTAATTTTTTCAATTAACGACGTTCTTCCTGCTTGGGTTCTAGAATCTTTTCCAATACGTTGTTTTAAGTCGGCTTTCATATCGTTAAAAGGAGCTAAGCCTTTTTTATCAATTCGTTTTACGATATGCCAGCCATAGTTGGTTGTAAATGGTTCGCTATAGTCTCCATTATTAGCTAAGGCAAAGGCTGCTTTTTCAAATTCGATAGGCATACGACTGCTTCCAAACCATTGCAATTGGCCACCTTTTTCGGCACTAGGTTTATCATCAGAAAATTGACGAGCTAAATCTTCAAATTTTTCGCCTGCTTTTAATTTAGCATAAATCTCATCGATTTTAGTTTTTAAATTGGCTTTGTCTTTCTCGCCCATATCTTTACCAAACTTAACCATAATGTGAGCGGTTAATATTTCGCCTTGACTTGGACGTTTATCAGATATTTTTAAAATATGGTATCCAAAACGAGTTCTCACAGGCATCGTAATATCTCCTACATTTGCCTTAAACGCAGCGTTTTCAAAAGGATAAACCATTTGTAATGAAGTAAAATAGCCTAAATCTCCACCATTATCAGCAGCCGAAGGATCTTCGGAATTTTTTTTAGCAACAGCAGTAAATTTATCATTTCCTGAATTTAATGCCGCAGCTAAACCTTTTACTGAATTTAATTTAGTGTTGTATGCTGTTGAATCAGCCTTTGTAGATGTTTTAGTTAATGCTGAAGAACTTTTCTTTAAAATAGACTCATATTCAGCCATTTTTGCAGCGCTTGGATTTTTACCCATAATCGCATCACGAATAATCATTAAACGAGTATATGCTTCAATCGTGTCTTTTGGAAGGGCATCTTCTTCAATACGAATTAAAATATGTGAAGCTTTTACTTCGGTTTTCATTCGATCGTATGCTTCTTGAATTAAAGCGTCGTTAACGTTTTTATCAGTTAAATAAGGGGCAGCTAATTGTTTACGATAACCACCTAATTCAGTTTTAAAAGCACTATTTGTGTCTAATCCATTAGCTTCTGCTTCAAAAACTTTCATTTTAAATGTTGAAAATAAATCAACATATTCCTTTACTGATTTTTGTTCTTTATTTACTTCTTTTCCACTATTTTTTTTGTAAACATTTTCAAACTCACTTTTATAAACGGGTTTATCGTTTATAGTCATAATAACAGGTTCGTTTGTTTGTGCTATAGATGCTAAACTTATAGCAGATACAGTTAAAAATCCTAAAGTACGTTTCTTCATAATCATATATTATTTTTTAAGGCTAGCAAATTTATAATTTGTTTTTTATTTTAAGTAATATTAGTTTATTTAATTATTTCTTCAAGCTTGGCATCTAAATCAGGACCTCTTAAATTTTTAGCAACTATTTTACCTTCTTTATCTAATAATAAATTTTGAGGAATACTTGTAATACCATATAATTTACCAGCTTCGTTTCCCCAGCCTTTTAAATCGCTAATTTGTGTCCAAGTGAGATTATCTTTTTCAATTGCTTGAATCCATTTGTCTTTTACTTGATCAAACGAAACTCCTAAAACGGTAAATCCTTTATCTTTATATTTGTTATAAGCCATTACTACATTTGGATTTTCTGCTCTACAAGGTCCACACCAGCTAGCCCAAAAATCAACCAATACATATTTACCTTTTAAATCAGATAAGTTTACCATTTTGCCATTAGGATCTGCTTGTGCAAAGTTAGCGGCAGGGTATCCTATAGTGGTTCCTCTTAATTGAGTCAGTTTTTCTTGAGCTAATTTTCCGTATTTTGTATTCAAAATACTTTTATCCAAAAGACCAACAATTCTTTCTAATTCTTCAATTGGAGCTGTTGAGTTTTGATTATTGTAATATATAGCATATCCACTAACGGCTGATTTAGGATGTGTTTTGATGAAATTTTCTATCGATGCTTTAACCTCTTTTTCTAAATTTTGATACTCTGCTACTTTTTCGTTCATCGTGGCGGCATCACCTCTATTTTTTGCTTCGTTATAAGTATTTACTAAGGCTTGTTGTTTGGTTCCAAATCCAAACATCATCGCGTTATAATCTTTGTAATCGGTTTGAGTTTGGCCACCATTTACTATAGCCATAGGTAAACTGTCGATATTGGCATTAATTGTTATTTTTCCAGGATCGGCAAAGAAAATAAGATTTGGTTGTTCATTCATATTTCTGGATTTTGTGATCCAATACATATTAACTTCAGAACTTTTTCCATTAAAAGTAAACTTACCAGCTTTTACTTTAGCGCTATCTGTTACATCTTTATTATCCCATTTATGATGAATGTATATAAAGGAGTTATCTCCTACATTTCTAACGATTCCATTTACATTAAAATTGAATGGAGATTGAGCAAAAACGGTGAACGTTAAAGCTGAAAGCGCAGTAAAGAATAATTTTGTCATTTTTTTGATATTTAACAAACAAATGTAGCTTTTATTGTGGGTTTAGGATATTTTGATTCGTTAAAAAATGAAAATTTTGAGCTGAATGGGATTAAAATTAATTAGGGTTCAAAAATGGCTTTGGGTTTAATTAATTGTTAAATGTAGCTTACTTTATTGTCATTTTTATTCACAATTGGTGGTTGGTGTTTTAAAATGTCTTATTTTTGTTTCGCTATTTGAGTGACCACCCTATAAGAGGAAATCTATTCTGAAATCCGCCTTAAACCACCTTAGCCTATTTAATAAAAACATTTAAACCCAAAATCATGAAAAAAACTTTACTTAGTTTAACTTTAATGACTGTTGCTTTGTTTGGTAAAGCACAAAATTGTACTGAATTATTTTTTTCTGAATATGTTGAGTCTACTAATAATGACAAAGCATTAGAAATTTATAATCCAACAAGTAATCCAATAACTATTAATAATGATTACCGTATTGTTAGATATAACAATGGCACAGGATCGTTTACTGGTAGCCCAGCTACTCAACAATATGTTGTATTAAAATCACACACTATTCAACCACACGATGTTTGGGTTTTAGTAATTGATAAAAGAAATCCAAATGGTACAGGATCTGAAATTCCAGTATCAGCAGCTTTGCAAGCTGTGGCAGATACTTTTGTTTGTCCAGATTATAACATTAGCTATGCCTTGTCTCATAACGGTAACGATGCTGTTTCATTACAACGTAATGTTGGTGGTAACTGGATTTACTGTGATATAATTGGAGAAATTGGTTTTGATCCAGTTATTGGTTGGGCTAATTGTCCTCCATTTTATGGTTCGGATTGTGTTAACTCAAAAAGAGTATTTACAGAAGATCATACAATGATTAGAAAAGCTTCTATTAAAACTGGAAGACTTACTAATGGGGCTTTTAATCCTACTCTTCAATGGGATACACTAACTGAAAATAAACTTGTAAATAATTTGGCCGTTACAAATCAACAATTGGGAAGCCATACTTGTGACTGTAGTTCTGCAATTGGAGTAAAAGAATATACAAAAGGTTCACAAGTAAAAATGTTTCCAAATCCTTTAGCAAATTCTGCAAGTTTAACTTTTTTATCGGCTGATAAAAAAATAGTTAGTATTAAAATAGCTAATTTATACGGACAAGTAGTAAAAATAGTATTGTTAGATAAACCAACTATTAATACAACTCAAGAGTTAAATATGACTAAAGGTGTTTACTTTACAGAAATGATTTTTGAAGATAAAACCTCAACTATTGAAAAATTAATTATTGAATAATTTTTAAGAATTACAATTAGAACCTGTCGGGTATTGGTATTAACTTTAACTGACAGGTTTTTTATTTGTAAATCAATAACTTGTAGCATTACTTATGAAGCCGCTAATTACTAAAAGCACATTACTTTTTTTATTTGTTTTAATAAATTCAATCACATTTGCACAAACCTTTATTATTAAAGGTAGTATTAAAGACGCTGTAACAAACGAAGGCCTAATTGGAGCAAGCGTAATAGCTAAACCAGGTGTAGGCGGTGTGACTGATATTGAAGGTAATTATTCTTTTAAGATAGAGCCTGGTACATATACACTTAAAGTTAATTATGTTGGTTATTTGCCAATGGAAGCAAAAGTGAAAGTAATAGACAAAGATGTAAGTTCTAATTTTGTTCTAGAATCACAAACGTTAGATGAGGTAGAAATTACTGCTAATATAGGAACAGTAAGAGAAACGCCTGTTGCAATTACAAATATTTCTCAACAAAAAATACAAGAAGAATTAGCAGGTCGCGATTTGCCTATGATTTTAAACAGTACTCCAGGTGTGTATGCTACCGAACAAGGTGGGGGGGCTGGAGATTCTCGTATAACCTTAAGAGGATTTGATCAAACAAATATTGCCGTTATGGTTGATGGCGTTCCCGTTAATGATATGGAAAATGGAGCTGTTTATTGGAGTAATTGGGATGGATTAAGCGAAATCACAAAAACTATGCAAGTGCAAAGAGGCTTAGGGGCTACTAAATTGGCAGTTTCATCAGCAGGCGGACTGATGAATATTATTACAAGGTCTATTGACCAAAAACCTGAAATAAGTGTTAAACAAGACTTTGGTAATAATAATTACAAACGGACTTCTTTTAGCTATAATTCAGGATTAAAAAAAGAAAAATTTGGAATCGTGTTGGCTGGTAGTTATCGCAGTGGCGATGGATATGTACAAGGTACATTTCTTGAAGCATGGAGTTATTTTGTGAAATTGCAATGGCGAGTTAATTCAAGACACTTGTTATCTTTAAGTGCAAATGGTGCTCCCCAACGTCATGGTCAAAGAGCTTTTCAAACTACACTTGGCGTATATAATAAAGGTTTAGCATCAGAATTAGGGGTTCAAGATCCTGATGCTAACATGGGATTATCGCCATATTTATTTCCTAATTCAGAAGAAAGACCTCGTACGTATAATTATGATGTTGGACGTTTAAATGGGCAAGATTACTTCCTTAGAACAAATTATTATCATAAACCATTATTTAATTTAAGCCATTTTTGGTCGGTTAATGATAAATTAACGGTTTCAACTGTTGGATATGCGTCTTTTGGTTTTGGAGGGGGCACCTTTTTGAATAATACACCTGCCTTTGATAAAAGTGTAGGATATATTGACATCACTGACCTTTATAATAGTAATTCATCGTATATCGCTACTGGTCAAACACTTAAGTATTATGGAACAGAGCGCAAATCTTCTAATTTTATAAGGTCATCTGTAAATAATCATCGTTGGTATGGTTTATTATCTACAGCAACTTACAAGATAAATAAACCTTTAACATTAACAGTTGGTATTGATGCACGTTATTATCAGGGATTACATTACCGTGAAATTACTGATTTATTAGGTGGTGATTATTTTCAGGATCGAACGTCAGATAGGAATGCCGCTAAAGGACTCATAGATCCTTTTAATCCAAATACGATTGACCCTAACTTTAAAAACGAGATGAAAAGGGTTGGCGATAAAGTAAATTATAATTACGACGGTTTTGTGAACTGGGGAGGCTTATTTAGTCAGTTAGAATATAAAAAAGACAGATGGACAGCTTTTATGACGCTTACGGGCTCATATACTGGTTATCAACGACGTGATTATTTTGAAAAAAAGGACGTAACGGTTGGAGAGTTAACAAAAGGCTTTGATAAATTTATTGACTATTTTAAAGATAACAGAGATGATAATGTTTTTAAGGCTGCTATTGGGTTTAATGAGACGTTATTAGTAAATGGGAACAGTGATCAAAAAAATGGTAATTCTTATTTTGTTTATACTAATAACGATCACAGAACATACGAACGTGGCGATACGACTTTTGTAGTAAGATATGAATATGATAGTAATAATTTCACTACAAATCCAGTTGATACTTTTTATTTGACTAATGCGAAAAAATATACTATCGACTCAAAAGAAGCCAAATATACCTCTACCCGTAAAAAATGGTTTCCAGGTTATACAGTTAAAGGTGGGGTAAATTATAAATTAAACACACATTATAATGTGTATGCTAACATTGGTGCATTAAGTATTGCGCCAAAATTTAATAATGTATTTAATGCAAACCAAGTTGGAAACAAGGAATTTGAAGATGCCAAAAATCAGTTTATAAACTCTCAAGAAATTGGTTTAGGGATAAATTATAAACCAATTGCTATTAATGTAAATGTGTATTATACCAGATGGGATAATAAACCCGTGCCAACATATACAGGAAGTGATGCTGAAGTGTATAATATAAATGGAGTAAATACCTCTCATTTTGGAGTAGAGGTAGACTGGGTTTATAAAATAATTAAACAAATAGAATGGGAAAGTGCAGTATCTGTAGCTGATTGGAAATATAAAGGAGGAAGTAAAGTTATTTTAACTAATGACATTACTGGAGATATTGTAGGAGATGTTGACTTTAGCGCAAATAATGTGCATTTAGGTAATGCTGCCCAGCTACAAATTAGTAATGCCCTAAGGTTTAATATTTATAAGGGATTTTGGGTTAAACCACGCTTTACCTATTTTGGTAAAAATTATTCGGAATTCAGAGCAACAGATTTAACGGGTGCAAATAAAGATAAAGAATCTTGGAAAATGCCAAATTACGGGTTGTTTGACCTAGCAGCTGGATATGAGTATAAATTAGATAAGATAAGAATTAACCTTAATGTAAATGTAACTAATGTATTAGATGCATTTTATATTTCGGATGCAACCAATAATGCGGTGAGACAAAATTTTGATGCAAACTCTGCGTCAGTATTTATTGGGCCAGGAAGACAATTTAAATTTGGAGTAAAATTAACTTTTTAAGAAAAAAAATAAAATCAACAAAATGAAAAAGAACAAAGTTTTAACCACTGTATTAGCAATGATTGGAATAGCATCATTTGCTCAAGCACCTTTACCAACTTCCGAAAACTTTAATAGTTTTATTGGAACATTTGCTCAAGCAGGTTGGACGTTTAATGAAAACCCTGCTGGCTCACCAAATTACTCTTATCCGTCTGGTGGAATATCAGGAACTGCTGCTGGTCGTTTAGATGAATCAAATGATAATATTGTAGTATACGTTGGTGACCAAATGGGACAAGTTACCTATGCATTAAAAGGAACTGTAACATCAGCGCCATGGCAAGGTACTTTTGAGGTTCAAGAATCAACAAATGGTACAACTTGGACTACGACATTAGCAACTTATACTACAGGCGTTTTAGCTACTAGTTTTAATACGTATACAGTTACGCCATCGGCTAGTGCCCGTTATATTCGTTGGAATTTTACCACAAAAGCAAATGGTTATAATGTAGCCATTGATGATATAAATATTAGTGAAGGGGTTTCATCAACTCAAGATATTAATGTATGGTATAACACAACAAATATATTAACTAATGGCATAACAGCACCTTATAATTCGGCAGTTGGTACACCACTTAACTTAAATTTTTTGGTTAGAAATGTTGGTTTAGCAACTTTAAATGTTTCCAATATTACTTTCACGGGTGCAAATGCAAGTGATTACTCTTTAGTATCTCCTTCAACTTCATTTTCCGTAAATTCACAAGCTAATCAAGCATTAGCAGTTTCATTTAATCCTAGTGCCAATGGCTCTCGAATTGCTGACATGGTTATAACTAGTAACGACCCAGATGAAGCTACTTACATAATTCATTTAAACGGCGTTGGTGGTTCTTTAGCATCAGAACCAACTAATCAAGCGACAGCCTTAACTTTTAATAATATTAAATCTTATCGTGCATCTTATACTTTTTTACCATCAGTTGGTGGCGCGGCTGGTTATATTGTTTTATATAAAAAATCTGCAACTTCAATAGCAGATGTTCCTGTTGACGGTGTATCTTATACACGAGGGGATATGATTGGGACGTCTAAAGTTGCTTACGTAGGAACTAATACATTAAATGTAATTCCAAATGTGTGGGCAGCAACAAACT
>JBIICN010000085.1:0-9081 GCA_044238845.1 Bacteroidia bacterium | reverse complement strand
CTGAAGTGTCCGTGTTTTTATGTAAGACAGGAATTAAAGCTTCTGCAAACTTTACTAAATTCCATTTTATAATGTTGGGTTGATTTCCAAAAGCATATCTTCCATCTACGTCTATCGAACTAAAAACTTTTTTAGGATGGTAGTTATTTATAAATGCACAAGGCCCATAATCAAACGTTTCACCGCTAATGGCTACATTATCAGTATTCATAACGCCATGAATAAATCCTACCCTCATCCAATTTATAATTAAATCTATTTGAAGTTCCATTACTTTTTCAAGTAATGCAAGTGCAGGATTTTCGCGATGTTCAATTTCAGGAAAGAGTCTTTTTATCGTATAGCTTGTTAATTTTTCCAAATCACCGAAATTTCCTAAGTGAGACGCAAATTCAAACGTACCTACACGTATATGACTTTTCATTACCCGTGTTAAGATTGCTCCTTTCTGAGCTTCTTCTCTATAAACGATTTCGCCAGTTTTTACGACTGATAAACTTCGCGATGTAGGAATTTTTAAATGGTACATTGCTTCGCTAATTAAATATTCTCTTAGCATTGCTCTTAAAGTTGCTTTACCATCTCCTCTTCTTGAATACGCAGTTTTACCAGCACCTTTTAATTGAATATCAAATCGTTTATTATCGCGCGTTATGTGTTCACCAAGAAGTATGGAACGGCCATCACCTAACATCGCAAAGCCACCAAACTGATGCCCCGCATAAGCTTGTGCAAAAGGTGTTATAGTTTTATCTAGCTTGTGGTTTTTTAAGAAAGTAATGTATTCTTCAGGTTTGTCAATTGAAATATTCAGTTCTTTTAATAAGGCGTGATTAAGCAAAACCATTTCTGGTGTTTGAGTAGTACTTGGTTTTACACTGCTGTAAAATTTTACAGGCAGTTCAAAATAAGAATATTCTAAATTAAACATTATTTTTTTCTGCTTTACTGATTAAATCGTTTACATCCATGTATTCCAAAGCCCTCTCGTCTGTTGATTCTAACACAACATTTGGCGCGCAACCTGCCTCAAAGGCTTCTTTCCAACGCAAGGCACATAAGCACCATTTATCGCCAGGTTGTAAGCCGGAGAAGCTGTATTCTGGTTGAGGCGTGCTTAAATCGTTCCCTCTGTTTCTCGAAAATTCAAGAAACTCTTCTGTAACAATAGCACACACAACGTGCTTTCCGTTATCTTCTTTGTTTGTTCTGCAAAATCCATCTCTATAAAATCCAGTTAAGGGTTTTGTACAGCATGATTTCAAGGGCTCTCCAAAAATATTTTTCATAATCAACTCAGTATTTATAAAACATAAAGCAAAAATAAGAAAGATGCAATACATCCTGCAACCGAAAATACAATTCTTATTACAGAAAAAACTTTACTTAAAATATCGTTATCTGTATTTATTTTATAAGAATCCATTACTAAATACATCGCACCAAAAATAAACCAACTTGCCTCCGATTCAATATTTTTTTGTTGCCAATAAATTAATCCAACAATTACAAGTATAAAACCAGTAATTGAGTTGATTATTTCAAATTGTTTATTATAATTTAGCATATACAGTCGGTTTGGCAGCAAGTTAAATCTTCCAAATACATTTGATTCTTTAAATAATAAGTTTTTGCTTCTTTAGTATCTATATTTAATCTTGTAGCGATGGTATTGGCAACAATACCAAAACGTTGACGAAACTTGTAAATAAAACAAAAAATAGTTTTATCATGTTGCACATGCGGACCAACTAAAAATAAATTTTCTGTAATCATTGATTCATCATTACTGGTTAAGATTGGTTTGTCATTATCGGAATATCGAAACAGCTCTTTTATCACTCTGTGTCCGCCTCTAAAGCCTGTTGCTAAAATTGGTTTATTTCTTGTTTCATAAAAATCACCATCTTCGTTGTAGATGTTATAAGTTCCGCTATCCGTAAGTTCTACTCCTATAATTTCTTCCCCGTCAATAAAATTAATGGCATCTGCGTTTTCACCTTCTAGAACACGTTGATTGGTATATTGAGAAAGTGTAATACTTGGATCTTGAGAAGAATTCGGTTCCATAACGTTTTTATCAATAACCGTAACCTCTTTCCCTAGTTTTGCTAGATTTAAGGCCGCGTCCATACCACTTTCATAGCCCCCAATAATGATGTAGTCTTCTCCTGTTAAATCAGAATAAGACTTAATTTGTGAAGTGTGTAAGCATAATTCAGACCCGTCAAATATTCTGTTTAAAGGAAATTGAAACTCTCCCGTAGCCCAAATCACATAAGTACACGAGTACATTTTGTTCTTAAGATTGACTTTAAATTTATCTTTCTCTTTTATGATAGTAGTTACTTCAGCATTATTTACAATTTGCAACTTACAATGTTTTGCTAATATAGTTAAGTATCTTATATATTCATTGCCAGTGCAATGTTCTAATCCTGTAACTAGAGCAGGCGAAGTGTTGATTGCAATTGCATTCAAATCTAACAAACCAAACTGAGTACTTTGAAAAGAGGGTGTCAAAAATTTAGTTTCCTTTGGCCATTTTTTAAACGTACTTCCTATTTCTTCTTTTTCTAAAATTATAAAATTAGTAATTCCAAAATCTTTTAAAGCAACAGCCACACCAATGCCCGATGCACCTGCGCCAACTATTATTACATTATAGTGATTCATACGTCTAATTAAATGATATTTCTAATGTATAATGTAGTTTAATTTGCCATCTTTCCCATCGTGAATTTGAATGCCAATATCCGCTAACTTTTGACGAATATAATCAGAATGAGCAAAGTTTTTTTCTTCTTTTGCTTGTTGTCTTAATGTAAGGATAACATCCATCAACTCATCGAGTTTACTTGTTTGAGCTGTATCAGACTTCATGCCTAGCACATCTCTCCAAAAGGATTGATACATTGACTTTAGCTTTTGAATAGTGGACCGGCTCACTTTTAGTGAGTTTATATCATCACCTAGTGTGTTTACTAACTTACTTAATTCAAACAAAACAGCAATTAATTTAGCTGTGTTAAAATCATCATTCATCGCTTCGTAACATTTATCGCATGAATTTAAGATTTCAGATTCTAAAGTGTTATCAGTAGTCGTTTCTAAGTTTGAATGTAAGTTGTTTAATTTTTGGAAACTTTGTTCTAATTTTTTTAAAGCATTTTCAGCAGCAACTAAACTTTCGTTCGAAAAATCAATGGTACTGCCATAATGGGCTTGCAAAATAAAAAACCTCACAACCATTGGTGAATAAGCTCTTTGGAGCAACTCATGTTTGCCTTCAAATAATTCGGTTAAGGTAATGTAGTTCCCTTTCGACTTTGCCATTTTTTGACCATTAAGGGTAACCATATTGTTGTGTAACCAATAATTTACAGGCGCTTTATTATATGCGCCTAAACTTTGGCAAATTTCTGCCTCGTGATGAGGAAATTTTAGGTCCATTCCTCCACCGTGAATGTCGAATGGTATACCTAAATATTTTGAACTCATAACGGTGCATTCAATATGCCATCCTGGAAATCCTTTACCCCAAGGTGAATTCCATTGCATGATATGTTCGGGAGTTGCTTTTTTCCATAACGCAAAATCGGCATGAAATTTTTTCTCATCGGTTCCTTCTAAATCTTCTCTGCTAGCAGCCATTAATTCCTCTAAAACTCTTCCAGATAGTTGACCATAGTGGTATTTTTTAGCATATGCATTTACATCAAAATAAATAGAACCATTAACTTCATATGCCAGGCCATTTTTAATGATGTTTAAAATGGCTTCAATTTGTTCAGGAATATGACCCGTTGCGGTTGGTTCGATAGAAGGTTCTTTTACGTTTAATGCACGCATGGCGTCTCTGTATATATTGGTAAAATACTGAGCAACTTCCATGGGTTCTAGCTGCTCTAAACGGGCTTTTTTTAAAATTTTATCTTCACCAGTTCCGTTTAATTCATCTTCTAAATGACCTACATCGGTTATGTTGCGAACATATCTTACTTTATATCCTAAAAATGTAAGGTATCTAAAAACTATATCAAAAGTTACAGAGGATCTAGCATGTCCTAAATGTGGCTCACCATAAACAGTTGGACCACATACATACATGCCAACAACTTTTTCAGAAATCGGCTTAAAAACTTCTTTCTTGGAAGTTAATGTGTTATATACTTTTAGTTCCATTTTTTTTAATATTACAAGTATCACAGGTTCCTTCAGCTAGTAGATTTAAACTATCTATATTTAATTTTTGTAATTGATCTAAGTATTGTTTAGGTAGCTCTGGTAAGTCAATCACATCATTACAAGTTTTGCATTTGAAATGAGGTTGATGTTGACTTTCTGAATGTTGAGTATGATTATCAAAAATATAACTTGTTTTTCCTGAAGAGTCAATTATTTTACATAAAATTCTAGCCTCAGTAAATGAATTTAATATTCGATAAATACTAACTCTATCCATTTTATTTTCAAATTGTTTTTCAATATCGCTATGATTCAAAGAACGTTTTGAATTGATAAAAAGTTTTAAAACCTCTATTCTATGATGAGTTTTTCTAAAATGATGCGAACTTAATATTTCATTAACTGTCATAAATGTTTTTTTCTTAAGAGTTTTTTATATAATTGAAGTATTCTATTTTTTACTGTGGTTTTCTTATGATTTATTTATAAGTTTTAAAAAATCACTTCTTATTTGTGTATCTTCAAATACTCCTCCATACTCAGCGGTAGTAGTTATACTACTTTTATCATTTACACCTCTGCTAGTTACACATAAATGTTCAGCTTCAATCAAAACAATAACATTATCTGTTTTTAAAGCTTTTTTTAATTCATTAAAAATCTGAATGCTTAGTCTTTCTTGAACTTGTGGTCTTCTGGAATAGTAATCAACAATACGGTTTATTTTAGATAATCCTATAACTTTACCACTAGATAAATAGCCAACATGTGCCTTTCCTGTGATTGGTAGAAAGTGATGTTCACATGAAGAGTTAATTGAAATGTTACTTTCAATTAACATTTTATTATAATTGTATTTATTATCAAATACAGATAATTTAGGTTTATTTGCTGGATTTAAACCGTAAAACAATTCTTTTACATACATTTTAGCAACTCTGTAAGGCGTTCCACTAAGGCTATCATCATTTAAATCCAAGCCCAATTCTTCCATTATTTTAGAGAAATAACCTTCTATAGCTACAATTTTTTCATTATCGGATTTAACAAAAGCATCTAATCTTAAAGGCGTATCAACTGATGTCATTTGGTGACTATCGCCCAATAGTATATTTTTTTCAATTGTATCTGTGTTCATTTTTCTATAAATTTTAATGTGTTTAATTCAAAGTTTAGTACTCGATAAAAGCAAGCCTTTCTGTTTTCTCCAAATTGATTAAAGGTATGGCAAACGCCACCATTTGAGAGTGTTACTTTATATACAACTGCATCTTGGTCGCAGTCAATCAAAATTTCATCAATCGTAAGATAATTGCCAGAGGTTTCTCCTTTAATCCAAAGTTCTTTTTTAGAGGTGCTATAAAAAGCAGCCACTTTATTTTTTATACTATAGTCAAGTGCAAGTTTATTTACTGACGCAAGCATTAAAATTTGACCTGTTTTACTTTCTTGAACAGCAACTGGTAAAATTCCACCACGCTTTTCAAACTGTGGCAAAATCTGAATGGGTTCTTCTAATTCTTGTGTTGTCATTTATTTGTTCTTTTTGGTACTGGATCATAGCCATGTGTTCCCCAGGGATGGCATTTACTTATACGTTTCGCGCCGAGAAAAATTCCTTTAATCACACCCCATTCATTTATGGCTTCAATAGTAAATTGCGAACAGGTGGGTTCGTGTCTGCAATTCTTTCCTAGCATTGGCGATATGAACCATTGATAAAATTTAATCGGGAGTATAAATATCTTTTTAAATAATACTTTCAAAATCTTTATACAATAAGCTAGACTGCACACCTTCATTATTTTGGTATTTTCCTGATTGATAAATGGTGTAATCACCTTCTAATGTGTGATAATAAATTTGACAAACTTCAACGCTTGGATAAATTCGTAATGGTTGAATAACAAATATTTCTAAGGTCCAAAAACCAGAAAATCCAACATCGCCAAATCCCGCTGTTACGTGTATAAACATGCCTAATCGTCCAATACTGCTTCTTCCTTCAAGCATTGGCACGTAGGAATCTGTTTTGGTAAATTCTATAGTTCTTCCTAAATACAATTTATTAGGTTCAAGTAAAAATCCTTCTTCTGGAATATTTATCTTTTGCGTTTCATTATTTTTTTTCATATCAAGTGTACTCTCTTGATATACCAGTAATTCGTTATGTAATTTTAAATTATAACTATTTGGGTTTAATTGCTTTTCATTGTTAGGTTTTATATGAATAGTTTTGCCCAATTGGTTTTGTATTTCTTTACCGCTTAAAATCATATTAAACTAGTTTTAAGAACTTGAATAAAGTCATCTACACTTAAATATTCATTTTCAGTTTCATCTCTCTGTCTTACAGAAACAGAATTCTCAATTATTTCTTTTTCACCTACAACTAACATATATGGAATTTTTTGAAGTTGTGCTTCTCGTATTTTTTTGCCTATTTTTTCATTTCTTAAATCAGCTTCTATTTCTAAATCTAATTCATCATTAATTTTATTAGCAACTTGTATTGCGTACTCTTCAAACTTTTCAGAAATGGGCAGTACAATTGCTTTTGTTGGCGCTAACCAAGTAGGAAATTTACCTGCTGTATTTTCGATTAGCAGGGCAATAAAGCGCTCCATAGAACCAAATAATGCACGGTGAATCATTACAGGTCTATGCTTTTGATTGTCGCTTCCATTATAAGTTAAGTCAAAATTTTCGGGCATCATGTAATCTACTTGAATAGTTCCTATTTGCCATTTTCTGCCAATGGCATCTCGTACCATAAAATCTAATTTTGGCCCGTAAAATGCTGCCTCACCTTCTTTGGTTGTAGTTTTCATTCCGTATTCTTGTGTAGCTTCAACAATTGCCTTCTCTGCCAAATTCCACATTTCCTCTGTACCTAAATATTTATCTTTATTGTTAGGGTCGCGTAATGAAATTTGTGTTTGAAAATCTTTAAAACCCAACTTACTATATACAACATTTACTAAATCAACTACTTTTAAAAACTCTACTTTTAGTTGATCTGGTCTACAATAAATATGAGCATCATCTTGAGTAAAACCTCTAACTCTGGTTAATCCGTGCAATTCGCCATGTTGTTCGTAGCGATAAACCGTTCCAAATTCAGCATACTTTACAGGAAGCTCTCGATAACTCTTAGGTTTAGCTGCATAAATTTTACAGTGATGTGGACAGTTCATTGGTTTTAAAAAAAATTCTTCGTCTTCGGCTGGAGTTCTAATGGGTTGATAGGCATCTTGTCCGTATTTAGCATAATGCCCCGATGTCACATATAATTCTTTTCTTCCAATGTGCGGACTTGCAACATGTTGATAGCCTGCTTTTCTTTGTAATTTTTTAAGAAAGCCCATTAAGTTTTGCCTTAAAGTCTCTCCTTTAGGAGCCCACAATGGCAATCCCATTCCAACTTCTTCATCAAAATAAAATAAATCCAATTCTTTACCTAATTTTCTATGGTCACGCTTTTTTGCTTCTTCAAAATTTTCCAGGTATTCATTCAATAATTCCTTATGCGGAAAAGTAATTCCATACACACGTGTTAACATTTTGTTTTTTTCGTTACCACGCCAATAAGCGCCCGCAATGTTTGTAATTTTAACAGCTTTAATAATCGATGTATTTGGAATATGTGGTCCAGAGCATAAATCAGTAAATTCACCCATCTCATAAAATGTTATTTTTCCATCCTCTAATCCTTGGATAATTTCTAGTTTATAATTATCCTTTTTAGCATGAAAATAGGAGATAGCTTCTGTCTTACTAACTTCTTTACGAATATTTGTAAATCCTTTTTTAGCTAGCTCGAGCATTTTTAGCTCAACTTGCTTAAACTCTTTATCAGTAAATACATGATCACCAAAATCTACATCGTAATAAAAACCGTTTTCGATGGCTGGTCCAGTTCCTAATTTTATACCCGGGTATAATTGTTCTAATGCAGAAGCTAGAAGATGAGCTGATGTATGCCAAAATGTATTTTTCCCTTCATCATCATTCCATGTAAGTGCTTTGGCGTTTACGTTATTTAAATGCTATTCGCTCAAATCAACTACTTGGTTATTTAAACTAATGGCAAGTGTCGTTTCTTTTAACGAATTATATAATTCACATAATTTTGATTTCGCTTCTTTTTCCATAAAAAATATTTAACGCAACAATGTTGCAAATATAAGCTTTTTCATAAATAAACTAATAATAACTTTACTTTTAACTACATTAATAAATTAGTTTAAAATAAACTTTCGATTAGTGTTTTTATATTGTTTAGTACTGAATAGTATTTTTTAAGATTTATTATTTTTTATACAAGTATTTTATGCGATTAATCATAAGTTTTAAACCAGTAAAAGATAGAATAGTACAGCCTGTTAGAAAAAAAATAACAATAACATCCCACAAGGGTCTTTTAAAAAATAAAACAGGGAAATCTATGCTATGTAAGCCATTGTATAGCCAGCGTTCCACTTTATTATCTGTTTGCATTTTTTTGACAACATTCAATGTTTTAGGGTTTACATAGTACCATGTCTGCTTCGAATCATTTAATTTAAAACGATAAATTGGTAAAGGTAAAGTTCTGTGTTTGTTATAGTAATAGTCATCGTAGTCGTTCAATATATCCGAAGCCATAATAGTAGTGTTTGGTTTTAATTTTAAAATCATCGATTTAATGGTACTCATGTTTGCGGCATTAATTATTGAACCATTATCATTCAATTGAATATGCTTAACGGTGTTAGCATAGTTGTATGAAACTAAATAAGGCTGAGCATTGTAAAGTGTAAATTTTATTTCTTTTGAATGATGTTTTTCTAGAAGTTTTGAAATAGCAATTTTTAATGAATTATCTGAATTAAAAAGCGAATAATTTCCACC
>JBIICN010000069.1:0-14695 GCA_044238845.1 Bacteroidia bacterium | reverse complement strand
AGTTGATGCGCAATCACCTATTCAAGTTCATGCTGTTATGGATTCTTCAACTATTAGAATTGGTGCACAAACTAAATTAGACATCTATGTAAACTACGATGCTTCTGCTCAAAAAAATGTCGACATTCTTTGGCCATTAATTGAAGATACTATTAAAAAAGGGATTGAAGTAGTTAATGTCACTCAAATAGATACTACTATTCCAAACAAAAACAAACCAAATATTATACAACAACATATTCAATTAACCATTACCTCATTTGATTCAGGAGCTTATTACATTGCTCCGTTCAAATTTATCATCAATAAAGATACCGCTAACCCGTTATTTACTGAACCATTGCATTTGTTAGTAAACACTATAGCAACAGATACTTCTTTAACTAAAGTAAAAGACATTAAACCTCCTTTTGATGAACCATTTGATTGGAAATGGTATTTACCATATGCATACTGGGGCTTAGCAATTTTAGCGGCTATTATTATTTTAATAATTGTTATCATAAAATTGAGCAAGAAAAAACCTCAGGAAATTATTATTGAACAACCAAAAATTCCCGCACACATTACTGCATTAGAAACGTTAGAAAAAATAAAACAAGAGGCTATTTGGAAAGACGATAAAACAAAAGAGTATTATTCATCTATAGCAGATACCGTTCGTTTATACATTGAGGAACGTTTTGGCATCAACGCCTTAGAGTTAACGTCTGACGAAATTATTAAAATATTCAAATCACAAGTAATAGATTCTGAAAGCAAATCAAAATTAACACAAATATTAACATTGTCAGACTTTGTAAAATTTGCCAAACAAATCCCTATTGAAGCGGAACACACATTAACATTAAACAACGCCTTTGATTTTGTTCGTGGCACATTAAGAGAAGAATCCATTACACCAACCAATACAGCAAATGCAGATTCTTAGTTACTTTAAAGACATACAATTTGCCGAAAAGCACTGGTTCTGGTTGTTCATCATACTACCAGTGATGATTGCTTGGTATATCTATAAACTAAAAACCTACGAAGGTGAAGTCAATTACTCTTCATTTAATTTATTTACTGGTATTAAATCTTCCTTAAAAGCAAAATTCAGACATGTGTTATTTGTTTTGAGATTACTATGTATTTCTTTTCTAATCTTAGCCATTGCTCGACCTCAATCTCGTAGCAGCTGGAAAGACACTAAAACAGAAGGAATTGATATTGTGGTGAGTTTAGATTTATCGCTATCCATGTTGGCTAAAGACTTTAAACCAAATCGATTAGAAGTAGCCAAAGAAGTATTAAGTGATTTTATTGATGCTCGTCCAAACGATAAAATTGGATTAGTAATTTTCAGTGGAGAAGCATTTACTCAATGCCCCTTAACCACTGACCATAAAATCATCAAAAATATGTTTGGTGATATTAAAGCAGGGATGCTTGATCAAGGTACAGCCATTGGTTTAGGTTTAGCAGACGGAGTAGCTCGTGTAAAAGATAGTAAAGCAAAAAGTAAAGTGGTGATTTTAATTTCGGATGGTGTAAATAATACGGGCGAAATTGCCCCTTTAACTGCTGCCGAAATTGCAAAAACCTTTGGAGTGAGAGTTTATTGTATTGGTGTTGGAACAAAAGGTAAAGCCTTACAACCAGTGGCTATGTATCCAAACGGAGAATTAGAATATGATTATGTAGATGTAGATATTGATGATGCTACTATGACACAAATTAGTAAAATGACTGGCGGAAAATATTTTAGAGCAACAGACAGAGAAAGCTTAGAAAAAACATACAAAGAAATTGATCAATTAGAAAAAACTATTATCAGCGAGAAAAGCTTTACTAATAAAGCAGAACACTTTTTACCTTTAGCATTAGCTGCGGCTATTTGTTTATTGTTAGAGTTTTTATTAAAACGATTTGTTTTTAAAGCCATACCATAATGTTTAAGTTCGAAAACCAACTATTTTTTTATGCCTTTGCAATAATTCCAGTTTGCATAGCCATTTACATTTGGTATATTTATAGAGCAAAAAAGAATTTAAAAAAATTAGGAAATATTCAATTAATAAATCAACTTTTACCTGAAGTTTCAAAAGCAAAAAAGAATACTAAATTTATTTTATTCTTAATTGCCTTCTCATTTTTAATTTTAGGAATTTGCAATTTACAAACTGGCTCCAAAATGCAGGATGTAAAACGCGAAGGCGCAGACATCATGGTATGTTTAGACGTTTCTAACAGTATGATGGCGCAAGATTTATCTCCTAATCGTTTAGAACGTGCTAAAATTGCTCTTGAAAATATGATTGATAAATTGCAAGGCGACCGTTTAGGAATAATTGTTTTTGCAGGTGAAGCATATGTTCAGTTACCAATTACAACAGACTACAGTTCTGCCAAATTATTTTTAGAAGGTATCACAAATAAAATAGTTCCTGTACAAGGTACAAATATTGCTGATGCCATTAATTTATCAGTAGAGAGTTTTGGCAAAGATGAAGGAAAAAACAAAGCTATAATTGTTATCACTGATGGAGAAAACAACGAAGAAGCAAAAGAAAGTGCTGTAGATGCTGCAGAAGAAGCTGCAAAGAAGAATATTGTTATTCATACTATTGGAGTTGGTTCAGAAACTGGTGTTCCTATTCCAAATATTATTGATGGAATAGTCAGCGGTTACAAAAAAGACAATGCAGGAAATACCGTTATTACAAAATTAGATTCAAAAATATTGCAAGATATTTCGGCTGCTTCAAACGGCGTTTATGTTCAAGCAACAAGTTCAGATATAGGTTTAGATGCTATTTTAAATAAAATTGCTGAACTCGATAAAAAACAATTAGAAAGTAAAATGTATACAGATTACGAAGATCAATTTCAGTGGTTTTTAGGAGCAGCACTATTGTTTTTAATTATTGAATCATTAGTATCAGAAAGAGTAAGTAAACTTTGGAAAAAATTGAATTTATTTAATAATGCAAAAGCATAATAACCATATTTATATAACGATCATTGTTACATTTTCATTTTTTGCAGCTAATGCTCAAAAAGAAAAGATGGCATTACGAGAAGGGAATGATTCATACCATGGAGGAAAACCAATGGAAGCAGCCAACCTGTACAAAAAATCATTAAAAGAAAAACAAAATTATTATAAAGCAAATTTCAATTTAGGTGATGCTTACTACAAAGTAGCAGAATTAGTAAGAACAGGCAAAATGCCTCCATTTGATAAAAGAATGACGGCGGATTCTGCTGCTAATATATTATACGAGCAAGCTGCCGAACAATTTGACGTTGCAGCTAAATCAACTACCAATGTTGATACAATGCAAAGAGCTTTTCATAACTACGGAAATGCCAAATTGATGGAGAAATATTACGAAGATGCTATTTCCGGGTACAAAAAAGCTTTAAAATTAAATCCAAAAGATGAGGATAGTCGTTATAATTTAGCTTATGCTCAAAAGAAATTAGCTGAGCAACAAAAAAATCAAAAGAAAGACGATAAAAAAGATCAAGATAAAAAAGACGAAAATCAGGAAAAAAAAGAAAACAAAAAAGATCAAGAAAAAGAAAAGCAAGAAGAACAGCAGCCTCAAATGAGCAAAGAACAAGCTGAAAAAATGCTTAATGCGTTAAAAAATAATGAGAAAAAAATGCAGGGTCTTAGAAAGAAAAAAGGAGATCCTGCTAATAAAGTAAAAGTAGAGAAAGACTGGTAGAAAAAAATGATGAGTTTAAGTGAAATAAAACATTGAAAAATAAATTATACATATTCCTTTTATTCATTAGTAGTTTAGCGATTGCACAAACCCCTACATTTATTGCTCAAGTAAGCAAAACCAAAGTTACAGTTGGCGAAGTATTTCAAATAGCCTTTACCTTAAATGGTAGTGGAAATAATTTAGTATATCCTAATTTAAATGATTTTAATATATACTCTGGCCCAAATCAAAGCCAAAGTATGAGTATGGTAAATGGTAACATCTCTCAATCCATTACTTTATCTATATTTATTGCCGCAAAAAAGGAAGGGAAATTTACAATTGGTTCAGCTACAGTTATGTCGAGTAACCAAAAGTTAGAGACCAAACCTATTGTCATAGAGGTAACTAAGGCTGCTACTCAACAGCAGCAAAATCAAGGTTCACAGGGAACTCAAGCACAGCAAAAGCAAGAAAAAAACCAATATGCTAGCGAAATAAGTAACGACGATTTATTTGTAAGATCCTTTTTAAATAAATCGAAATGTTATAAAGGCGAACAATTACATTTATCACATAAGATTTATTCAAGATACCAAATTATTGATTTCGGCCCAAAACAACTTACAAAATCATTCGAAGGATTTTGGAACCAAGTTGATTTAAACAAAGGAAATTTTACAATGAAAACAGAAGTATTAAACGGTATTAATTATTATGTACTTGAAATCTATAATACTTATTTGTTTGCACAAAGAACAGGTGAAATAAAAATTGACCCTATAGAAGTAGAATGTGTTGTTAGACGACAAGCAAAAAGACAACCACGTAATATTTTTGAACAATTTTTTGGAACTGCTGGATATGAAGATGTTGGAATGATTGTAAAAAGTAAATCACTAAAAGTAGATGTACAGGAACTCCCATCGGAACACAAACCAATTGAATTTTCGGGAGCTGTAGGAGATTTTGGTTATAAAGTTGAATTAGATAAAAATCAAATAAAAGCTAATGAAGCTATTAATTTAAAAATTACAGTTAACGGAAAAGGAAATATAAAATTAATAGAACCTTTGAAATTAAACCTTCCTGAGAGTTTTGAATCATACGACCCAAAAATTAATGAAAATGTAAAAACAGTTGGTGGTGTATCTGGAAGTATAATCTACAACTATTTAATCATCCCCAGAGAAAAAGGTGAATTTACCATAAACAACTTAAACTTTAATTATTTTAACCCAGATAAAAAACAATACGTATCTATACCCTCACCTGATTTAAAATTAACAGTTTTAGAAGGCGATGCTAGCAGTGCACAAATTGTTTCTCCCAATAAAAAAGGAATAAAAGAAAGTGAAAATGACATTAGATACATTAAAACTGGAGATTTAGGTTTACAAAAAAAGGATGCTGAATTTTTCTCATCTACCATGCATTATCTCTTACTAATATTCCCTACTCTATTATTTTTTGGCGGGTTATTTTTTGTGAGACAACATATTAAAGCTAACAGTGATATTACAGCAGTAAAAGAGCGTAAAGCAGCTAAATTGGCTAAAAAACAACTCACTGTTGCCGAAAAACATATGCAAACCAATAGTAAAGACGCATTTTTTACTGAAGTATTAAATGCATTAAATAAATATATTGGTGATAAATTTGCATTACCTATTGCAGATTTATCTAAAGATAAAATAAAAGAAATGCTACTTTATAAAAACGTAAAAGAAGAAACCGCTAATCATCTTATCGAAACATTAAATACATGTGAATATGCTAAATATGCTCCTAGTTCAGTCACAGGAGATTTAAAACAAGTATATCAAGATACAATTGAATTAATTTCTCAAATTGAAGAACAAATAAAGAAATAATGAAATTTAATACATACATATTGTTTTTTGTGTTACAGTTATCTAGTATATCTTCATTCTCTAATAATGATATACAACTAAAAGCAGAAAAAGCTTATGCAGAAAAAAATTACAAACAAGCTATTTCTTTTTATGAATCCATTTTAAAAGAAGGTTCCACATCTTATAAATTACATTACAATTTAGGTAACGCGTATTTTAAAAACAATGAATTAGGAAAAGCAATTTATAACTATGAGTTAGCAAATAAATTACAACCCAATAATAATGACGTAAAAACTAATTTGAAAATTGCAAATGAAAAAACAATTGATAAAATTGAAAGTAAAGAAAACTTTTTTATTGGCGCAATCAAATCTGGTATAGTGACTTCTTTATCAACTAATGGTTGGGCTTGGTTTAGTATTTTTAGTTTAGTAGGTAGTTTGTTGTTTGCATTTATGTTTTTTATATCTAATAAATTAATCTTAAAAAGATTAGGCTTTTTTTTAAGCGGTATTTCATTTATAGTATTTATAAGTTCGATGCTTTTAGGTTATACTGCATTAAACGATCAACAAGAGGTGAATTTTGCTATTATAACTAATCGTGAAGCCAGAATTCGCGAAGAGCCTCAGCAAAATTCCAAATCAAAATTTAGTTTACACGAAGGCACAAGAGTAAGCGTTCTAGAAACAAACGACGAATGGACTAATATAAAATTAGAAAATGGTAACGAAGGTTGGATAAAAACTACGGATGTAGGCTTGTTTTAAACTTTTTATTTTACGGTTACTTTTTGGCTAAATAGCCTATTATTAGAAGACGCTATTACTGTATAAGTTCCATTAAGTAACTTATTATCATTGTCGGAAGAGACCGTAATATTATTTTGTTGATCAACAATAACCTTCGAAAAACTTTCTATTCCTTTTTCATCTCTTAATACTACTATCACCTCCTGGTTTTCTGATCCCATCAAATTAGCTGGAGTGTCATAAACTGCACTTTGATTAATCACAAAATTATCGGTTGCCGCTTTATTATTAATAGAAACTAAGCGGGAAGATAAAATAGTTCCAGCTGGATCAATTTGAGTTAAACGGTAATAAGAAATGCCTTCGTATGGAGTAAAATCTACATCAAAATAATTAATGATGTTACTATTGTTTCCAAAAGCTTTAATCATTGTTAAAGGTTCAAAATTCATCGCATCTCTTGATTTTTCGATAGTATAAAAATTATTATTACTCTCGGTATCCGAAGACCATGACAGCTCAACTTTTGTATTATCAAAAATAGCATCAAAACTTAACAAAATGGGAGGCAAAAAATTGGAGCCAATATTATTTTGAGAATCTAATTTTAAACCCTCATTGACATTCTGCGCATAGGTTGATAATGAACTTGTTAAACAAAATATAATAACAAAACGATTTAGTTTATTCATAACATTAATAAATTGATAATTAAATGTAATTCATTTTTTATCCAGATAAAATTTTACGTAAAACATTTATTAACAATATCTTACGAAATCTAATTTCTACAAAATATCTACAAAATTTTAGAGGGCTACCCCCTCAAAAAAAGCAGACAAAATAATCTGTATTCTTTCAAAAATATAATTCTCAAAAAAAAGTTATATTCGTAAAAGCATGAAAAAATATTGGATTTTACTTTTACTTTTTGTTATTGGCTTGTTTACATCAGCCATAAACCCACATGATTATTTTACTTGGTTTTTAGAAGTATTTCCCGCAATAATTGGCATTATAGTTTTAAGTTTTACTTTTAAGAAATTCCAATTCACATATTTTACTTACTGCTTTATACTATTGCATTGCTTTATTTTGTTTATTGGTGGTCATTATACCTATGCAGAAGTGCCTTTATTTGAATGGATAAAAGAAGTTTTTCATCAAAGCCGAAATAATTATGATAAAGTGGGGCATTTTGCTCAAGGCTTTTTACCCGCTATGATTACTCGTGAATTGTTTATCCGAAAAAAGATTGTTAAACAAAATGCTTGGCTACCATTTTTAACGGTATGTGTTTGTGTATTTATTAGTGTGTTTTATGAGTTTTTAGAATGGCTTGTAGCTATTGCCTCTGGCCAATCGGCTGATGCTTTTTTAGGAACACAAGGTTATGTGTGGGATACACAATCTGATATGTTATATGCAACTATTGGAGCAACAAGTATGTTACTTATATTTTCTAAAATCCAAAACAAACAAATTAATCAATTAACCTAATCTTAAATTTTATCGCATAAAAAAATATCCATCAGCAATGCTAATGGAGATTTTAATTTTATAAAATTGCAATTACATATTTTCAATCACTAAAGCGCTAGCGCCGCCTCCTCCATTACAGATAGCTGCTCCACCAAACTTAGCATTATTTTGTTTTAACACGTTTATTAAAGTTACAATAACACGAGCACCAGAGCAACCTAATGGATGTCCTAAAGAAACCGCTCCTCCATTTACGTTCACTTTGCTAGCATCTAAGTTCATTAATTTCATATTTGCTAAACCTACAACGGCAAATGCTTCATTTAATTCAAAATAATCAATATCACTCACTTTTAAACCAGCTTTTTCAGCTGCTTTTGGTAAAGCAATTGAAGGCGTTGTTGTAAACCACTCAGGTGCTTGTTCTGCATCTGCGTAACCTTTAATTTTAGCTAATGGTTTCAAACCTAAAGCTTCTGCTTTTTCTTTGCTCATTAACACTAAAGCTGCTGCACCATCATTCATGGTTGATGCATTAGCCGCAGTAACAGTTCCATCTTTTGTAAACACCGCTTTTAACCCAGGGATTTTATCAAAGTTTACATTTTTATACTCTTCATCTTCAGCAAATAAAACCGTTCCTTTTTTAGTAACGATTTCTACTGGTACAATTTCTTCTTTAAATTTACCTGCTGCCCAAGCTGCTGCCGAACGTTTGTATGATTCAATAGCAAAGGCATCTTGATCTTCGCGAGTAAAACCATGTTCTTTAGCGCATAAGTCAGCGCAATTTCCCATAGGTACGTTACCATAAACATCAGTTAAACCATCTTTAGCTAAACCATCAATCACAACACCATTACCATATTTAGCACCCCAACGGTTGTTTTCTAAATAAAAAGGTACTTGGCTCATATTTTCCATACCACCAGCTACCACAATATCAGCATCACCTAATAAAATAGCTTGTGCTGCTAAAGAAATAGATTTCATACCACTAGCACATACTTTATTTACCGTTGTACAATTAACGCTATCGGGTAAACCTGCAAATTTTGCTGCTTGGCGAGCTGGTGCTTGACCTAAATTAGCTTGTATAACAGAACCCATAAACACTTCATTAACTAAAGCGGGATCTAATTTAATTCTATCTAAAGCACCTTTAATAGCTACTGCTCCTAATTTTGTAGCCGACATACCAGCTAATGTTCCACCAAAAGAACCCATTGGAGTTCTAACAGCCGATACAATATATACTTCTTTGCTCATTTTGTTTATTTTAAGTTTTAATTAGTGCGCCAAATGTAATATATAGATTGAGTTTTGGTTTCCCGTTCATCGAAATTTGATTAACATTTTTGAAAGTAATTAACAATTTTTAATCCAGTGAATTGGGACAAAATTCAAAAAAATTACCACTCGCCGATAGCTATCTACAAATTACCTAATTTATATAACTTTTAATGAAATATAACATCACTATATGAGTGTAAATGTTATAAATCAATACCTTTAAGCTCTTGTTATTTAAATGCTATGTTCATACGATTTTTAATTTTCTTTATTTTAATTGTTTTAGTAGAACTCTACTTTTTACAAGCTCTCAAAACAATCAGCGTTGATTATACCCCTCAAAAACGTAAAATCATTTTTATAATCGCTTATAGCTTAGCGGGGATAAATATTTTAATTAGCTCAGTTGCCATGTTTTATCCACCACCAGAATGGAATAGTTTATTAAGATTTATTTCGTCGGCAGCGCTTATTTTATTTGTGTGTAAGTTAATTGGCTCTTCTTTTTTATTAATAGATGATGTGATTCGATTATTTAGATGGCTTGCTAGTTTATTTAACAAAACACCTCATCACGCTATCGAGGAAGGCGCTAATCAAATTAGCCGATTAAAATTTTTAAGCTATTTGGCTGTAACATTTACAGTTATTCCGGCCGTTTCGTTTTTATATGGTATGGTTAGAGGTGCATATAAATATAGAGTTCATAAAGTAAAAGTAAGTTCACCAAACTTACCAGAAGCTTTTGAAGGATTTAAAATGGTTCAACTATCCGACATGCACTGTGGAAGCTTTATGAGTCCTGATCCATTAATTAAAGCATTTAATATTGTATTGGATCAAAAACCAGATGCTATTTTCTTCACAGGTGATTTAGTAAATAATGAAGCCATTGAAACTGAACCCCATTTGGAAGCCTATAAAATGTTGAAGGCTCCTTATGGTGTATATAGTATTTTAGGGAATCACGATTACGGCGATTACAAACAATGGGAAACACCAGAGCATAAAGTTGCTAATCTTGAAAAATTAAAAGATATTCAAACTCAAGCAGGTTGGCGTTTATTAATGAACGAGCACGTGGCTATTGAAAAAGACGGACAAAAAATTGCTTTACTTGGAATTGAAAACTGGGGTGGTAATTTACGCTTCCCTCGTTACGGCAAATTAGACAATGCGCATGCTGGAACTGACGACTATCCTTTTAAAATATTATTATCTCACGATCCATCTCATTGGGATGTGCAAGTAAGCCAAGAACAAAAATACAACGATATTGATTTAACCTTAAGCGGACATACTCATGGTATGCAGTTTGGAATTGAAATTCCAGGATTAATTAAATGGAGTCCTGTTAAATACATTTACAAACATTGGGCTGGTTTATATAAACAAGACAATCAATACTTGTATGTGAATCGTGGGTTAGGTTTTTTAGGTTACCCAGGTCGATTAGGAATTTGGCCAGAAATTACGGTAATTGAACTAACGAGAACTTAATTCAAAAAATCGTTAAGCATAAAAAACTTTGATAAAAAGTTTTAATTCATTATCACTAACTATTTTTCTGATTTCAAGTAATTATATAAAAGGCCAGCTAGAGATGCGCCAGCAATAGGTATTAAAATAAAAACCCATAACTGATTAATCGCCCAATCTCCAACAAATAAAGCCTGACTAATACTTCTTGCAGGGTTTACAGAGGTATTTGTTACTGGAATACTAATTAAATGAATAAGAGTAAGTGCTAACCAATTGATATTCCAGCAAATCCACTAGGTGCTTTTGCATCTGTAGCACCTAAGATAACAATTAAAAACATAAATGTCATAACAAATTCAGTAATTATAGCAGCCATAAGATTATAGTTACCAGGCGAATGTTCGCCATATCCATTTGCCGCAAATGAACCAATATCTGACCCATTGCCCGTAACAATTAAATATAATACACTTGCTGCTGCCATACCACCAAGTATTTGTGAAATTACATAAGGAAGAACTTCATTTTTATTTATTCTTCCTTTTACCCACAAACCAATTGTAATAGATTTGATTAAAATCTAATTCCAAATACAATGACATCATCTGTTTGATCATTTTGCTTTTTCCAATTGTCAAATTCAGTAGATAAGGCATTTTTTTGTTCGGATAAAGGTAATGAATTAATACTTACTAAATATTCGTATAGTTTTTTGTATTTATATTTTTTATTTAGATCACCACCAAATTGATCAGGAAAGCCGTCACTAATTAAATATAACATATCATTAGGTTGTGTTTCTATTGAATATGTATTAAAAGAGTCTGATTTTATACCTTTTCCAATAGCCATTTTATCCGCATCTAACAGGATGTATTCATTATTTCGTACCAAAATAGGTTTGTTATTTGCTGCAGAAAAAGTCAACCTATTTTTTCCTTGTTCAAATTTTACCAGAATACCATCCATACCATCCTTATTCTCTTCATTTGAAAATGTTTTAATAAGAGACTGACGCACATCATTTAATATTTCGTTTGTTTCTGTAATATTTTTTTCGATAATTGCTTCATTTAAAAAACTTACATTCAATAAACTCATAAATGCTCCAGGAATTCCATGTCCTGTACTATCACACACCGCTAAGTAAAATGCTGTATTTTCGAGTGTAGTATTACTGTTTTTTGTTGCAATTTCATTTGAGGTCTTTATTGCCCAATAAAAATCACCACTTACAATGTCCTTTGGGTTAAAATAAACAAAATAATCTGGCAAATTTTCATTCAATAATTCAGCACTAGCCAAAATGTTGTCCTGAATTTTCCTGGCGTATCTTATGGAGTCAAATATCTCTTTTTGTTTTTCTTCAAGATTACCATTTACTATTCTTAAATTAGATATTAGAGTTACAATTTTGTTTCGCATTTCTGCAAAACTTTCTGCCAGCAAACCTATTTCATCTTTTTGTTTAATTTTAATTAATGCTTCAAAATTGCCATTACTTAATTCTTTGGCCGTATCACTTAAAGCATTAATTGGTTTTGTTACATAAGATGATATAATATAAGAAAGAATTACTGTAATTAAAAACACAAATAAAAAACTATAAATGATGAGATGTTTTAATACTTCAATATTTTCAAATGCTTCAGCTGTTTCAATTTTAGCCGTGATTCCCCATTTAAATTGTAAAATATTTAAAGGCATATAAGCGCTTAATACTTCTTTACCTCTGTAATCAGTTATAATTTTGGTATTTGTTTTCCCATTAATTGCAACTACTGTTGCTGTTGTTTTTATTGTAATATTTTTTATGGTAGAATTTGAATGACGAATTTCTTCAATTTGAGATTTTTGATATCCAAGTTTACTAAGAGAGTTTAAAAATTCAGAAGGATTTTCAATAAGAAATCTAGAATTAGATCTCATCTTATAATGGTTTCCAAATAAGTAAGTTTCTCCTGTTTTACCTAGGCCGTTTAATTCCCATTGGTTATTAAAGGTCATTATTTTATTGATGGTGTCAATAGGAACTCGTAAAGCTAAGACGCCAATGTTTTCGTTATTTTTAAAAATAGGGCAAGCCATAAAAGCTTTTTGTTCAAAATTGCTAGGAAAATAAGACTGATAGTCAATCACTTCAACTTTTGGTTCTTTTAAATGTCTTAATTTACTAAATAATGCCGCTAAATTTGTTTTACTTAAACTATCATTTAATAACGATCCTCCTAAAGATGACGCATTATTAACTGAATAAATAATATCACCTGTTTTCGAATTGATTAATAGTAGATTTCCAAAGTCAGTATGTTTTTCGAAACTTTTAAAAAAAGGTTGGTAATCATTTAAAGCTTTCTGATATTCTATTAATGCTTGGTTTGATTTTAAATTAGAGTCGTTTCGGTAATTTTGAAGAATTAAAGCTTCTTTATTTTTAGGCAAATAATTTAAAAAGGTATTTTTTTCAAGTGGTTCAGAAACATCTTTTGCCACATATTGATTATAAAAGTAATCATCTCTTGAGTCTAATAATTTTTTTAATTCTAATTCGTTAAGCTGATTTGTTTTCTTTATAGAAATAAAAGCATTGTTAAAACGTTCAAAGGCTTCAACGGTAACTTCATTTTCTGAAATACAGGAAGATAAATTATGCAAGGTTTGAAAATAGCGAGTAATTTCTTGAGCCTTTGAATTTCTAATGGTAGTTAATTTTGAAAACGTTTGCTCCTGTATTGATTTTTTGGCAATATAATATCCTAGTATAGATACGATGGCCATCGAAAAAAAGGAAAGTAAAAGAATTGTAAATGTTAACTTGTATTTTATTTTTAGGCTCATTTGTTTTTAAATTTAAAGTTAACGTATACTTCCATTTCTAAAATCTACTTCCCAAATCGCGTATATCCAATTACAACGGCAAAAGAAGTGTATTTTAAAGAAGCTTGCTGAGGCTCTCCAATTAATCGATTTTCTAGTGTTGCATTGGTTAAGTTAACCCATTGATAGGCATTGTTTTTTGAGCCATAGCCAAAGTTTAGAGCTACACTTAAATTTGATTTTTCACGTCGCTTAGTAACACCTAAGGTTAAATGATAGATATTCCAATTCGTGAAAGTTAAATTAATGGTCTCTAATTTTTCTTTAGTGCTGTAAGAATTATTAGTTCTAAAACCGATGCTGCCAGAATATTTTTCATTTAACTTTTGCTCAATTCCGATGGCGAAATTAAATACACTTTTCTTTTCATCAGATATAGCCAAACTTTGGTCTGCAGTTGGTAATTGATAAGTAGATGGTCTGTAAAATGGTTTTGAGCTTGGTTGCATGACGGTGTATTTGTCAACTTTGTCAAAATATTCGCAGGAGAAGGCTATAATTGTTTTTTCATCATTATTATATTCAAAACCAAAACCAGCTATAAATGGAGTTTTGTATTGGGTTTTTAAACCATCTTCTCTACTATTAGCCACAAAACTATCTGCTTTACCATCCCCATTATAATCAACATTAGCTGATGTTAAATCAGAGATATAATTTGCTTTACCCCAAATGTTAATGCTAGGGCTTGTTAAGGTTAGTCCGAATTTCCATTTTTTTAAATCAAGCGCTACTCCTAGTTTAATTACAGTTCTTACATTTTTTAATTCCATAGAATTATTTCTATTAAATGTTGCAATATCCCCATTATTACTAGTATCAGAAGAAACCAATCTGGAAACTCTATATCTATCAACGTGATAAGAGCGGTAACTTCCATAGTTTCCAATACCTATTGACAACTTATCAGATAACTTGTATCCATATGCCCAGCCTGAAAGGAATTCATAAACAGATGAACGTAGGTGAAACTGACTGATATATTCCTCATCCCCAGCCGATATACTATCGTTTATTAAATTACGAAAATCCTCAACTCTACCATTTGCTTTAATATTAAATTGGTCTTTTGTGAGTAAACAATAACCTAAAGTATGCTTAGGTTTATTTTTTAACTTATACAAACCAGAAATAATGAGAGGCATGGTTTGTAGTGTACTAGATTTCAAGTTAATATCATCTCCTCCGCCATTTTTGAATAATACTCTATCCATTTGATAAGCAGTTGCTTGTACTGATAATTCTCCAT
>JBIICN010000066.1:0-16272 GCA_044238845.1 Bacteroidia bacterium | reverse complement strand
CCTGGATTATAATAAATTCCGCTATTATCTCTAACGCCACCAATTACCGCTCCTCCCAACAAAGAGGATTTTGTACCATATTGTTGAGTCCAGTAATGGGTGTCTTGTGCATTTGCAAAAAAAATATTGAATACATAAAGTGCAATGCAGTAAATAATGGTAGCTTTTTTTTTCATAGGTAGTTATAAGGGGATATAATTAAGTGTGAAATTTTTTAATTTATTTGATTTTAAAAATAATATTTTTTTATAGAATAGCCATAAATAGTTATATTTATTTCTTTAAACTTATATCGATGTTACGTTATTCTTTCTATTTGATTTTCCTTTTTTTAGTAGTTTCTTGTCATAAAAATCAAGTCACAGGTAAAAGAAGTGTCAATTTAATTTCTGAATCAGAGCTAGATAAATATAGTGCTCAGGAATATAAAAAAATTCTAGATTCTAGCATTGTTCTAGCTGATGATGATCCTTCTGTTATTAGAGTTAGAACAATCGGCAATAATATAAAGTCTGCTGTCGAAAGGTTTTATGCTTCAAAAGGATCTAGTAATGCGCTTGAAGGGTATAATTGGCAATTCAATGTAGTAAAAGATGATTCTATTTTTAACGCCTTTTGCATGCCAGGAGGTAAAGTTATTGTTTACACAAGATTAATAAAGGAAATGGAAGACGACTCCATGTTCGCCTTTGTAATGTCGCACGAGATTTCTCATGCTATTGCTCGCCATGGTAATAAGCGTATGAGTCAAGGTATGTTAGTGAATTTTGGAGAAAAAACATTAGCGGTTGCTCTCATTGCCGCTCCTCATGTTGTAAAAAAAATTGCTTTAGCATCATTTGGTGCTCAAGCACAAATAGGAATGCTTCAATTCAGTAGAAATGACGAAAAAGAAGCGGATAAAATGGGCTTAACCTTTATGGCTCTTGCAGGTTATAATCCTAATAGTTCAGTAAAATTATGGAAAAAAATGGTAACCATGAATCACAATAAATCGTTGGTATTTCTACAAACTCACCCTACGGATGAAAAGCGATTAAAATTACTTAAAAAGAATTTGCCAAAAGCTCAAACCCTATTCAAGAAACCATAAATAATAATTGTATGATATCTAATTTTATTAGCCTCAGTTTCTTAATACATATTTTGATTGAGTGAAAAATACTATCATTTTTTAATAGGAAGTAAAAATAAAAACTGAATTATCAGTTTACTGTTTATGCCAATGCTTATATTGAAAAGGTGTGACACAGGCAATATCCAATGGATAAATTAATATGGAAAGCGCAGAAGGTTTATTTTTTATCAAAAAATATTATTTGCCACCATCCCAATAAACTTAATGCAAGAATTAAAAATAAACTACCTAAAAATGTAGGAATAGCATACCATAATTTTGTTGTTTCTGCGTTTTTACCAATATGAGTGTAATCAACATTATTGACAATCCAAACAGCGAAAAAAATTGCTAAATAACCTAAATAAAGCAAAACACCAACTAATATAGTTGGTGTTTTTTTTATGGCTTTATTGTTACCTGAATTAAGGTTAATGTTTAAATTATTCAACTTTGATTATTTTGACACAAATATGAGTCCCATATTAATATTCATAAATTGCATTTTTTCAGTCGCTTTTATTGGAGCAAAATAATTGGATCTTAAATAAGTATCTGTTTTTGCAGCAGAATAATTACCTTCTATGTGAAGTGCTAACACATCTTTTATAATAAACAAGTTACATTCAGCTCCAAAAGTATAGGCAAATGCAAAATCTGAATCAAATCTTAATATGTCATCATATATCACAACATTATTATTATCGTAAACTTTCATTTGAAAAGATTTAAACGAGTTATATAAAACACCAGCCTGAGCTGTTAACCCAAATTGAATTCTATCGTGCACATAAAAATCTTTCCCTAAACCTACTGTAGAAAAAAACGGGCGATGCTGCCCCCCTTCAATAGTAGTTGGTTGATTTAGTGCAACTGAAAAATCTTCAGCCATAGCGTCTTGATCTAAATTTATCCAACTATAGGTTGTATATGATACAAATGAAATACCTAAGCCTAAAAAAGTTCTTGTATCAAAAGCAAATCCCCAACCTGGTTTAGCATAACCTCCTTTATCTAAATCCCTTTTACCAAAATTGCCAATGGGCGTTGAGTATAAGGCGCTTATACCTGTGCTTTTTTTGTAAGTTATTTTTGGGATTGGTTTAGACTCAGATTTTTTATCTAAATTTTCTTGTGGTTTAACACTAGCTGCTACCGTTGGACTTGCAGCTATTTTAGAAGAATCTGTTTGTGAATGAATAGATAAAGAACTTAAAACGATAAAACTCGTTACTACAAAATAGGAGATTTTTATCATAATTTCTAAAAATGGTTATACAAATGTAAATAATATTAAATGTACAACAAGTGATTTTTAAAATAGTTTATTATGTATAATCAATATTATTTAATTTTGATTGTTTCTTAAGTCATGAAATAGATGTAGTCCGGATTCCTGATTAATAAGGCCTCGTCGTGGACGATCTAAATCCAAAACAATATATATGACTACGCAGGTTAAAAGGCAAAACCCAATAATTAAGGTTTTATCATATGTTTTATTAAATCCAGCATTGTATCCAATAAATGCCGAACAAATAATTGAAAATAATAACAACAAATAAATAATAGAATCGGGAACCCTAGCATTATAAATGGCATTTGAGGTAGAGGCAATATCAAACATTTCGTTTAAAGAAGGAATCATGAGCATTGATGGTAAAAACTGATCCTTTGATGACGAAAGCACGCTGGCTTTTTGCCAAATACTGTTACTGTATAAAGTTGCATTTTTAATTGCTAAATCAATTTGTTCGCTGTTTCTTTTTGCTTCAAAATAAGTAATCCGCGCATCTAAATATTTTAGTAAATCCTTTTTTAATTCCTTTTTCAAACTATCTGGGTACAAGTCGGTTCTTAAAATAGCTGTTCCGATACAATTTACTTCATCTACGATGCTTTTCCGCCTATCATCAAATCTTGAACCTGACATCCCAAATGTAAAAGCAAGCAATAACCCAAATAAAGCCAACAAAGAGGAAAGCAAGGTTGAATTATCAATAGTTTTTCTGTTTTTTTTTATGGATAATTTATACCCTAAATAAGAAACAAGCAGCATTAAGCAAAACAAGATTGTTACTAAATACGAAGCTTCAAGGTTATATAAAAATGAGTCTGTCATAAAAATGGGATGTGTTTATTGTAAAATAAAGTGATTGTTATATCTATTAAACAGTGTATTTTTAAAATTAAAAAATGTAAATCAAAAATGAAAAAAAAACTATTAATTATAAGCTATTAATCGAACTCATAATTATATATTAAAATATAAACCCGATTTTAAGGTTAAAGTATGTTTTTTTAATCTCTGGCGAATACATAAGATTTAATTCAATTGGAAACAAAGATAAATTATAACCAATTCCAGCAGAAAAACCTGTAATTATTTTTTCTTTATTAGGAACAAATATATTTTTATCATCACTAAAATCATAAATAGCCGCATTTACTTTTGTATTAACATATAAATCCTTAATAATATTAGATTGAATCCCCATCATTAAAATTCCACAAGAGTTGGTGGTAATTTGTCCTTCATTTAATCCAACAAAAGTCATTTGTGGTTTATATACGTGTTGAACACCTCCTAATTGATAATTATCAAATAAAAAGGCTTGTGAACGATAGGTTAAACCTGCTTGTATATTATAAAAATATACTACTTTGTTTTTATAAAAAGGAATATATCTAGTGTAATTTATTCTTAACTTATAAAACTCTTGCTTGTTATTAATTAAACTTGAAGCATCAAATGTTTGACCGTTATTTTGTGAAATTTCAATTTTAGCTCGTCGATTAAACACCACACCTGCTTCAAGATTAAAATACTGACCTTTTGAAGGGAAATTTTTTGAATCACAAGTATTTAATTCCGTCTTTAAATAAGAGTAATAATAGTTTGAATATCCTTTAAGTCTCAAATCGGCAGATACTTTTGGCCAAAAATGAATATCATTATAATTAGCTCCTAATGCCACACTCCAATTATGACCTATCACATGAGTATAATTAAAATCTGCATTTATATTATTCGTTTTATATAAATAAGATTTATCACCATTGTCGTAAAAATTTAGTGGTAAATTTTCGGTTAAAAATGATAGATTTAAAAAATCATTTGCTTTTTTACCAAACGCTTGTTTGTGGTTAAACAAAATACGATAATGCTCCCCAATAGCAACTTTGAATAATGTTCGAGATTTATCGAATATAAAATTTCGAGCAGTCACATTTGCTATAACGGCAACTCCCGTGTATGTATGGTATGAAAAACCTAATTTAACTTGTGTTAAAGGAGATTCTTTAACTAAACAATTTAGTTTAGCGTGATTAGTTTTAGTAGGCGAAAATTGATAATGTACATTGTCATAATATCTACTAGCATAAGCCCTTCTAAATCCAGAATTAATTTCATCAACCTCATATCCCTTTCCTAATTGAATTCTTATTTTATTAAGAAGCAATCTTTTACTGGTATTTTTTACTCCGGTAAAAGAAATACTATCTATTGTAATATTCTCAACTTTTGGCAACCTATTGTGTGGTGTATATTTTATAGGATATAAATTATTGAGTGAATCTGCTAACCTTTTAAAATAAGGGTAATAAAGATCACCCATTGCTTTTCCAATTTTCATAATATCATTTGACGAACTAAAACTACCAGCGCCATATTTTTCAACAGGAGGCTCTATAACAAGATCACAAACACTTTTCTCTTTTACTAAATCTTCGGCATCTCGGTATTGCGTAATTTGATATAATACATCTAAAGCACTATTAATTTTAGAGATTTCGGGCAAACCGGTAAATAAATTTACTCCAATAACTAAGTCTGCTCCCATCTCTTTTATATCTGTTACAGGGAAATTCCTAATAATACCCCCATCCACTAATTTTTTTGGTCCTAAATCGATTGATGTAAAAACACTAGGGATAGCCATACTTGCTCTAATAGCAGAAACAATTTCGCCTTCAGACAAAACAACCGCTTCTCCATTTGATAAATCAGTCGCAATACATTTGAAAGGAATATCAAATTTCGAGAAATCTTTAATATTATACGCTGGAAAAAACAGTTCATTGAGTTTTAACCATAATTCTTCAGACTCAATTAATCCACTAGCAATTTTGGGTTTAAATTTATCTAATCCAATTTCTACAGAATATTGACCATACTCATCTTTCTCATCAATATTTATATCGTGATAGTTTTGCTTGTTACTTAACAGTATACTCCAATCTAATTTTTTTAATTCCTTTTCAATTTGATTACCTGAATAGCCCACCGCGTATAACGATCCTATAACACTACCCATACTTGTGCCAGTTAAATAGTCAATTTTTAATCCAGCGCTATCAATTGCTTGTAAAATGCCTATATGCGAAATGCCTTTTGCGCCACCACCACTCAATACCAATCCTATTTTAGGTCTTTGGGCTAATACTGAAAAATTTAAAAATATTAAACAAAAAAATAAATTAAGTTTAACCTTTCTGCAAAATAGTTGTATCATTATTTAAGTTAGGATTAAAAAATTAAATAAGACAAATATAAACGATAGTAAATAATATTTTTTTTGTTAGTCTCAAAAAAACTCACTATTTTTTTCACTTTTTAAATCAAATTTATTTTTATGAGATATATTTTACTAGTATTATTTTGTTCGAATTTTATTTTTTCATTTGCTCAAAACGATTCTACCCCAGCTCTTTTAGCTTCAAATAATCTATCAAATATAGAGGCAACAAATACATTAATTAACCCTGATAATTATAGCTATATCAGTGATAACGATACTCTACCAAAGCAAAAAGGTAAGCTTAAAGCTAAATTGGATAAGTTTAATGAATTTATGCAATGGTATTTAAAATATTTTCCATTTCCGTATGCCTCATACAGTATTGAAACAAATTTACTTTTTGGGTTAAGTAAATACAATGCCTTTACATTAGGTAAACATCATGTAATCGATTCTATTACTCAACCATCAAGTGTGAGTGCATTTGGTTATTTTACGACCAACCAACAATACAAATGTATTTTAGAAGCCAATTTGATGTTTCATCAAAATAAATCACAGTGGAAAACCACATTAGGGTATACCGAATATCCTATGGAATTTTTTGGTTATGGCAATGAAACTAATTTAGCTGATAAAACAACCTTAGTCACTACTAACTATCAACTTAATACCTATTACTTACTTAAAATTTTTAAAAAATTGTATATAGGGCCTACTTATGATTTTTACAATTTTCGCAAAGTGGAATTACAAGGCGACGAAGAAAATATTTCAAAATTCAAAGATTTGGTTGTTGGTAATTTAGGCATTCAATCTGGTGCGGGCTTAAAATTATTGATGGAAGGAAGAGATAATCGTTTAAATGCTAAACATGGTCTTTATACCGATATTAGTTACCAGATATATCGAAAAGACTTAGGAGGTGATTATAATTATGATTTGTTTCAGGCAGATGTGAGATATTATACTCCATTATATAGACGTATTATTTTAGCCACTCAAGTCCGCACCGAATCGAGAACAGGAAACGCTCCTCTTCAATCCTTATCAATGATTGGAGGTGATTATACAATGCGAGGTATTTACAGAGGTAGATTTAGAGATAATGTTTCAGTGGATGGTCAAATGGAATTACGTTTTCCCTTATTTTGGATTTTTAGTGGCGTAGTTTTTAATGGGATTGGCGAAGTTGCGCCTTCCTATGAAAAATTAAGCACAAAAGGGATGCATTACACTTATGGTGCAGGCTTAAGAGTTCAAATGGATTCTAAACATGACGTTAATTTAAGATTTGATGTTGGAAGATCTTATGAAAGAACTATTTTTGTGGTAAATATATCAGAAGCATTTTAAGCTAAATGGTTGTATTAGCAAGACACATCATTATATATAAGTTCAGCATGTAGAGACGTTTTTTTCAACTCTAATACATTTTGAGTATATATAGCTATTTAGTATAATTTTTCTGCAGTTCAATTTGAGTAGCTTCAAATTATTTAACAACATCTTTTTTCGAAATTTGTATGATTCCTAGTATTCCAAAAATCACTGGACTAATGCCTAATATACTCATGATAATTAGAAGTGGCATTTCAACAGAATCTGATTTTGTTTCAGGCTGAATATATTTGATTGAAGACACTATAAATACAGTAAAGTCCCACATCCAATGCAGTAAAATTGCAGGAATAATTGAATCTGTTTTAACTCTTATTCCAATAAATAAAATTCCAGAAAAACTTGCAAAAGCCGCCTGCATAATTCCATTTAAAAAATTGCCTGTTACAAAACCGTTTAAGATATGAACACATCCAAACAATAGCGTCACAACTATTACTGTTTTAATAAACCCAATTTTATTTGTAAGCGCACTAAGTAAAATGCCTCTAAACATTAACTCTTCAGAAATACCAACAAACAAGGTATTTATTAAAATCCATCCTATAATCGATGCATTTGAAAACAAACCATTACTAATTGAAAATAAAATACCAATTAAAATAATAATAATCGGGTAAATTAAAATCCAGTTTTTAGAGGATTTGATCCGATTAAAACCAATCAAAGAATATTGTTTTGTCAATAAAACAAACATAACTAAAAAAAATGCAGCTCCTAAAATTGGGAACGAAATGCCTTTGCTCACAATATCATATAACTCAACTTTTTCTTGTTGAAAAAAAAATATAGTATTAAAAAAGGTAAAGACTAACCAAATAATAAATACTATTAATGTATGCAGAATAGTAGTTCTTTTCATATGTATTTATAATTATTATACTAAAAAGAAATAGATAATAAATGAGTAATTAATTTTAAAAATAGTAAATTTAATGCTTATTAAAATATTTTAAATATATTTTTGTTATTGCTCAATTTTATAATATTTTAAATTAAGTGCTTTACAACCATAGAAACTAACATACAATAATTACAAAGTAAATTCTTATTTATGAATTCTATAAACGATTTGATTAATGGAAATAATCTATTTGTAAAGAAAAAATCACCAAAAGATTCAAATTTCTTTAATACTCTTTCAAAAGGTCAAATATATGGATGGTTGTTTGATATAAGAACTGGTTTTATAAATGACCTTAATGTATCATTTAACAAAACCTCACCTATAAATAAGTTATTTAAAATAGATTGTAAAACTGTTACTGAATAAAACTTAACATTATTTTATGCCTATAAACAAAATACAATCATTGAAATGGCTTAAAAGGTTTTTTTATACATGTCTTGTTTTTTTGTTTTTGATAGTTACAGCTTTTTTAGTAGGAGTGAAAATTCTACAACAAAAGGGGATTACTTTTAAATCATGGTCATATCAATTTCCATTAAAATTAACAATATCTGATTTTGAGATCAAACAATCTTATTTTTATTTGGGGATTAAAAATGCTGATCTGGACTTATCTTTAAAAGAACTTTGTAAAGGGAAATTTAAAGGAGACAATTTTTTTGTTGATGGATTAGAAATTAAAACTTTACCAGATACGTCTTCCATTTTAAGTGACACTATTAATGAAAAACCGTTTTCATATAGTGTTGTTCCCTTTATTGATTTCAGAAATGTAAGTATCAGGCATGTGAAAATGAATTTTTGCAGTTTAAAGGATACAAGCTATATTAATATTCCAAGTTTAAAAGCAGTTAATTTTACATTTAATGATTCAATAGCTGCCGATAGCGTTTGGCAAAATGGAGGAGATTATTTTTTTCCGTCGGATACAGTTTCAGATGGAGAACTATCAGAATTTGGAATACCGTATTCTGTCCCTAAATATAGAGTGAAATATTTTGAAACGAAATTAACTCAATTTACTTTTAAAACTAATGATAGTAAAACACAATTATCGAAAGTTAATTTAGTAACAAAAGGCTACAATACTATTTCTGGCATGAATTACGATTTATGCTCTTTGAATTTTACTATAAAAGATACCTTAGAGGTGGATTTGTTTTCAAATAAGTTATTGGTAGTAAATGGAAAGGGAGGAGCAGTGCATAACCTTAAATTAAATGGGCTAGGTTTTAAACTTGATATTGAAGAAATTAAATTAAAGGAAAAACAGTTTCAACAAGAATATCAAATTAAAGTTAATCAATCATTTGTTTCGCCATCATTATTACAAGCTTTTATACCTGGGGTCACTGTTTTTAAAAAGAATTGTAAGCAATTTGTTTTTAGTGGAGAGGCTTCTTATGCATCAGATACATTAGACGTTGATAAGTTGAATATTTATTTTGGTGAAAAATCAAGTGTTGTATTGCATGGTTATTTATATAAACCGCAGGAGCTAAATTATATGGATGTCGCTATTGAGCCTTTAAAGTTAAGTGAGAAAGATTTACATGAATGTTTGAATTTCGAAATCCCTGATTATATAAAGGGAATTGAATTAAGTTCTCAGCTTCATGTCTATGGTAACAAAGATAATTTACACTTAAGTGGAAACTCTGAAATAAATCATACTCGTGTTATATTGTCAGCAGATTTGGCAAAAGCAAAAAACAAGCATTATATTTTAAAATCACAAATTAGTTCCGAGTATCTTAATTTAGAAACTTTGTTGCCTAGCTTTAATCAAAAAACAAAAGCCTATCATTTAAAATTATCCTCAACCGTCGATCTTAATACAATTAAGAATCTTAATAATTTAAATTTCCATGTTACCAGCGATTCCATAATTAGTAATGGCACTAAATTATCTAATACTGATATTGCAGGAAGTATAAATAACGGTGTCACAACGTTAGCAGTCGCTTCTATTGAACAAGGCTGGAAAATTCAATTGAATACACAAAACAATATTCTTAATTTTAATGAAATTAATTTTATAGGTTTTGCTTATATGAAGTCAATTGACTTCTCAAATACTTCAAAGCAAACAGGAACTGTTTTTACACCAATCCAGGGTAAATTTTCATTTGTAAAAGATGATTTGAAATTAAAATTAGTACTTGATTCATTAACATTTAAGACTAGTGATAATAATAAACGCTATTCAATGTCCTTAATATCCGATTTCGAGAAAATTAAAAACAATTATAGTTTGAAAATAAATAATCACGAAAGTGAATTTTTAAATTTGAAATTTAATGAGTCTATTTTTAAATGGATTGATCAACCTAACAAAAGGAAATCTGACTTGCCAAGTTTTTATTGTAAATCTTATATTTCATTAGATAGCAATTTCGTATACGATTTCTGTGGAATAAATGGAGGTATTACTATAGAGAAGTTTGAATTAAATTCTAATAAAGGCGAATTAAATGGGAATATTAATGCGTCGCAGATTAGGTATAGTGATTATTTATTAGAAAATTTAAGTAGTGATATATTTTATAATAATTCATTAAAAGAGGCTAATCTATATGTGACTAAATTTAGCAATCCATATGCAACAATGGATAGCATTGTTCATCAAATTAAGTTTGCCACTGAAGATAGTGTGAAATTTAGTTTTAATACGAAGTTTAAAGAAATTAATCAATCAATAGCCTTTTTTGGAGAATTTAATTTTGATTCTTTAAGTTATAATATAAGATTAGATCCAAATAAATATCAAGTTATAGGTCAACAAATTTGGTATGGTGCAAACAATGAAGGTATAAACATCAATCAAAATGATTATGGGATTACTGGGAATATAGAACTTAGCAGTGGATCTCAGAATCTTATTTTTTCTAGTGGGAAAAGTCAAATGAAATTGGTTTTGGATTCTATAAATATTGGACCAATAGTTCACGTCTTCACAAATGATTTACCCATTAATGCCACTTTAAATTTGAATACTAATTATAAGAAAAGCTCTGGAGATGTTCGTTTTGAGGGAAATATAAATGATATTTTAATAGATACTTTGTCATTTGGTAAAATCACTTATGATGGTCAATTTGGAAAGGAAGGATATCAATTTGACATTAAGTCATTAAACCCTAGCGGAATTATAAAACTAGAAGTTGCCCAAAAGAATAAAGAAACTGCTTTTGATTTAGACATAGAAGAATTGAAGTTATCGGTTGTTGATTCTATTTTTAATACTTTGGGTTTAGAATATTCGGTAGCTGGTGTTATTAAAGGAAATGCGAAAGGAGTTATTGGTGATAAAACAGAAATTGAAGGAAATCTTTCGTTTGATCATGTTATGTTTGAGGCCAAAGAATATGGGCTTGTTACAAATATAGATCAGCAAAAAATTCAATTTTTAAAAAATCAAGTAAAATTTAATGATTTTAAAATTACAGATCAAAGTAATGAAGATCTTACGGTCAATGGATATATAAGTCTTGAGGAAAATAATTCGATTAATTTAAATATAGTTACTAAGAAATTTGACTTGATAAACAACCCAAATAAACGAGCTAATTTAAATGGGAAGCTTAGCATTGAAAGTGATTTAAAAGTTTCTGGTAATTTTAAAAAGTTAAATATTGATGGGTATTTAAACACATTAAATGGTGCTAAAATAAATTATTTTTACAAAGGAGGTGTAACGCTTTCAGACAATGAAAAAATCATTCAGTTTGTTGAATTCAACAAAGAGATTGATTTAAAGGTAAAATCAAAAAATAGTAAATCTAAATCTATGTCAATTAATTGGAACGTTGATTCTAAAATTGGAACAACTGATTTATATGTTTTGCTTTCCAAAACTAAACAAGAATATGCTAAGTTAAATGCTTTTGGTAATTTATTGTTGAGGTCGAGCAAGGGAAATATATTGCCTGATATTTACGGTGCTATTCAAAGTGATAATGGAAAAATATATTATAAACCACCTTTAGTTTCGGAAATTCAGCTAGAAATAGTTTCTGCCAAAGTAGATTGGCGCGGGGAAATAGATAATCCAGTTTTGAGTTTTTATGGTAAAGAAGTTTTTAGAGTAACGCCAAATGAAATGTCATCTGAGTTGCAAAACAAAAAGGATAAAGTTCCCGTAATAGTTAATGCAATAATAGATGAAAAAACGTTAAAGGATTTTGCCATAAAATTTGATATTAGTTCAGAAAATTCTGATGTTCAAAATATGTTGAACGCATTACCTTCCGATACAAAAGAGAATTACGCTTTGAATATGCTAGTGTTTGGTAAAGTGAATAGTGATGCTGACAAAAGTAAATCTATGATGGGGGAAGTAGTAAATAAACTAAATGAAATTTCACGAAGAAATATAAAAAATGCCGATCTTGTTTTTCGCGTGGATAATAATTCGACAGATCCAAATAGTACTCATAATAGTTTAGGCTATAATTATACTAAAGGTTTTTTTAATCAAAAATTGCGATTTTCTGTAGATGGTAATTTAGATGTTGGAGGAAGTAGTTCGCAAGGGTCATCGGCCGCGAAAAATAATCCGTTAGCTAATGTTGAATTGAAATATATATTGAAGCAAGAACCTGAATTGTTTCTAAAATTCAGTCATTCAAATACCTATCATGGTCCTATTGAAGGACAAGTTGATGAAACTTCTTTTGGTGTTGGTTATTCAATTACATTTAAAAATCTATTTTTTAAAAACATGCTAAAATCTACTTTTAAGAAATAAATGAAAAGGTTTTTTACATACGTGCTCTATATCTTAATTTTTTGTGGACTTTTTTCATGTTCTACAACTAAATCACTGAAAGATGGTGATGTACTTTATACTGGCTCTAAGTTATTTATTAAGAAGAAAAAAACAGATAGAAGCTTTGAAATAAATGAACTAGGTAGAAAAACAGCGGATACTTATTTATCTGTTTGGGATTTACCAAATGGCTCTATCTTGGGAACTCCTTTTTTTAGATTTATTCCGTTTCGATTGCATATTTATAATTTATTTTATACTTCAAAAGAGAAAGGTGTAAAATATTGGATTCGTAATAATTTTGGTGAAGAGCCAGTTCTAATTGACGATGTTCAACCTGATTTAAAAGTAAAAAAGTTAGAAGAATCTTATGAATCCTACGGCCATTTTGGTTCAACTGCTTCTTATACATTAAAATATAAAAGACATAAAAAAAAGGCATTTATATCCTATATTCTTGAGGTAACCGAAGCGTTTACGTACAGAGATATTTCATTTGAAACGATTGATGGAAAAGATAGTTTAAATAAATATATAGAAAAATATAAATTGAGATCGCTCTTGCAACCAAATGAGGAGTTTAACTTAGACACTATTCAAACAGAGAAAACTAACTTACTAAACGCGCTCCGAAATAATGGATTTTATTATTTAGAAGCAAGTGACATCATAATGGAGGCTGATACTAATGTAGGATATAAAAAAGCAGATATTAGAATTAGAATAAATGATGAATTGAGTGATTACGAATTATCTCCGGTAACGGTTAATGATTTTGACATATTGATAGATTCTGTTAATGTTACGAAAGAACAAGCAAGATACTACCATTACACTGCTGGTAGAATCAAAAAGAATTTTACCGATTCCATTATTAAGGTTAAAGTTGGGCGAAATTTCTCGCAAAAAAAAGTTAATCAATCTACTGATATACTTAATAATATTGGCATTTTTAGTAATTTGTATTTTTCGTACATCGTAGATCCAAATGATTCCTCTAAATTAAAAACAGTATTGAATTTGCTTCCAGCTAAGGCGACTAGCATTTCATTTAATGCTAATGGGAATTTTAAAACAGCTGGTTATTTAGGCCCATCTATAGGAATAAAAACAAGTCAATTAAATGCATTCGGTAAAGCAGAAAATTTTACATCTGAAATTGATGCCTATTATGATTTTCCAATGGGAATATACAGAGATAGGATTTCGAATTCTTCGGGGATATCAATTAAAAATACCATTAGAGCTCCCTTCTTAAATTCAAAAATCAGATTTCCAACGACTTCTAATTCTATTCCTTTTCATTTTGCGAGTGTAAATTTGGAATATAATAATCGAATTAATTTTTTTAAAATCATTAGTTTAAATGCGTTATATGGGATGGATTGGAAGTCATCCAAATATATACGTCACAGAATAGATTGGGTCAACACTACTTATTCAAGTATAGTAGATGCTACTCCTCGTTTTGATGAACTAATAGTAAAGGATCCATTTTTACGAAATAGTTTGATTGATCAGTTTATTTTTGGTTCATCCTATACATTTACCCTTGATAAAAGGAAAAAAACAGAGAATTTGGAAGGCTTGTATTTTCAGGGGCAAATTGAATTAGCAGGTAATATAATTATGTTGGCTAGTTCTGCATTAAAAAATAATCCACTTGGTAGTCAAAAAATATTTAATGTACCTTTTGCTCAATTTGCATTATTGAATTATGATGTGCGGTATTATAAGAAAATTGGAAAATTAGGTACGCTCGCATTTCGACATTTAGGAGGATTTGGTACACCATACGGCAACAGTAGTCGTATGCCATATATTAGACAGTTTTTTATTGGAGGAACTAATAGTTTACGGCCATTAAATGCAAGATCTGTTGGTCCTGGAAGGTATTTGGAATTTGAGAAGGGAGAGGTAAATCAAGTAGGTGATATTAAACTTGAAGTGAATATTGAATATAGAATAAGATTAGGAAGTCGTTTAAATGCCGCTATTTGGTCCGATATGGGAAATATTTGGCTTCTGAACGAAGATAGTAATAGGCCAAATTCTGGTATTAGATGGAATAAAATAATTCAAGATAGTTATTTAACAGCGGGTGTTGGACTAAGATTAGATTTAAAGTTTATTGTGCTTAGATATGATTACGGGGCATTACTGTATGCTCCAATTTTTACAGAAGGAAACAAGTGGATCTGGCAAAATAAATTGCCTTTGTGGGGTTCTGTTATTGGATTTGGTTATCCTTTTTAAAAATTAATAAAAAGTAAATAGCCTATTTTTTAAACAAAAATCATCGAGTTAATTTCGAGTTAATGAATATTCTCTACAAATAACTATATCGCAAAAATAGAGCTGTAGTTAACATGTTTATTCATTTTTTTAAGTAAAAAACACACTTTATCATAAACATTCAAAATATTAACTCTAAATAAATAATCTTACTTTAAACAAAAAAATAAAAAATGGATTATTCCATTAGGCATGATATTACTTTATAAAACAACATAAACAAAAATAATATTTATAAACAATCAATTATTTTGAAATCTCATTGAAAGGCTCATTAGAGATTAATTTGCCTAGTGTATCAAATTTGTAGAAATGATTTTTAGTAACAACAAGAAAAAATACTGTACCGTCTTCAACCATAATAACTCTTTCCGCTTCAACTAACTTTTCAGTCTTTTCAACATCTCTAAAATAATTTAAGATGGCTTCCGGTAAATTTTTAGTTAGAATAGCGTTTTTATTGGCAATAATTTTACCAGTGGGGGCAATTAATACCGCTCTATCTGATCCATACTCTGCTTCGTAGTTTTCCTTGTTTTTTCCCCAAGTAACATTTTGATCATGTCCATAAGGATAATCTTTATTAAAGGCATCTACTACTATTTGAGGAACATCTTTTTCCTTAATAGTTTGAGCTGCTAAAGGTTTAATTGCTAACAAAGCAAATGCAAGTATTGAAACTTTTTTCATAATAATTTAATTTATATAAAAATAACTATAATACTTAGAATCATAAAATAAAACAATTTTCTAAGTTAGTGAACCTGATAATATTTCTTAGAAGTTGACATGTTTTTTTAATTGATTTAATCCTACGTGAATTACTTGGATACGTAATTTTTTTTTTAACAGAAACTTTTGAAATTTCACAACAAAAACCAAGAACGCTCTCTGAATCATAACCAGCTTTTACCATGATAATCAGTCCAATTCTATCAGCTTCATTTCGTCATTTCTACTAAATTGTAGTACTGCTAAATTCGTTTGATAAACTATTATTTTACCGTAAGGTATACAGTATGCATTTGCAATCCCAATATTCTCCAAAACATAAAAAGACCACTCATAGTCCTTTAATTTTTCTGTTAATCCTTTTTCTTTATAAAGTTGTTATAGCTTTTTTAATATTTAAACCAACTTTACGAACTAAAATCACTGAAGAATCATTATCTAGTAATGGCTTATTTTCTTGCAAAAAAACATTGTCGTTAGATTAGCTTAAATCCAACAATTCATTTTCTGGTACCAATTTTAA
>JBIICN010000009.1:0-101068 GCA_044238845.1 Bacteroidia bacterium | reverse complement strand
CTGCTGCACCAGCAAATGGAGCGTAGAATTGCATTGGAGCAGGATCAGAAGCGTTAGCCGCAACAACCACTGTGTAAGCCATAGCGCCATTTTCTTCTAACGTACGAACAACGTTTGCTACAGTAGACCCTTTTTGAGCAATTGCTACATATATACAAAATACAGGTTTTCCTGCATCATAAAATTCTTTTTGATTGATAATAGTATCTAATGCTACTGTTGTTTTACCAGTTTGACGGTCACCAATGATTAACTCACGTTGTCCACGCCCAATTGGAATCATCGCATCAATTGCTTTGATACCAGTTTGTAAAGGCTCAGTAACTGGCTGACGGTAAATTACACCTGGAGCTTTACGCTCTAAAGGTAACTCATAAGTCACACCTTGAATTGGTCCTTTACCATCGATAGGATTTCCTAAAGTATCGATAACACGACCTAACATACCTTCACCAACTTTGATAGAAGCAATACGTCCAGTACGTTTTACCGAAGAACCTTCGCTAATTCCAGTACTTGCGCCTAATAATACGGCACCTACGTTGTCTTCTTCCAAGTTTAATACAATTCCTTGTAAACCTGTTTCAAATTCAATCAACTCACCTGATTGAACTTTAGATAAACCGTAAATACGAGCGATACCATCACCTACTTGTAATACAGATCCAACTTCTTCTAATTCAGCTTCCGATTTGAAACCTGATAACTGTTGTCTTAAGATTGCAGATACTTCTGCCGGTTTTACTTCTGCCATTTGATATATATGGTTAGTTATTAAATTTGTTAATTATTGTTTTTAAAAGTTACCGAAATCGCCTACATAAACGCCATTAGTTAAAACCTTTACATTTCCGCTTGCATTATAGAGTTTACAAGAAAACGAAACCTTAACTGTTAAATAAAAATTGCCTGCTAAATCCGGATTGTCTTTTATTTGATCAATAGTAAATGTAGAGCCGGTTTGACTTCCCAATGATGTACTCCAGGAAACACCATTTGCATCATACATTGCAATTTCAATGCCGTTTGCTGCACTTGGAGAATATGATTTTGTTCCTACAGAGAAAAATGCTTTGAAAACCGCATCTGTTGGGTTTCCGCTACCACCGGTAACCAACGTTCCTTTCTCAATTGAAATATAATTGATTAAATTTCCATCATCAAGGCCAGAACCATATACAAAATTATCATTTCCTGAACTTCCGTTAGAAGACCCTGAATAAATAGTTGAATTATTAGAAACATATGATTTTGAAACCCCATCTAATACAAAAGTTGCCTGAGGAACAGAATTAATATCAATAGTAGATCCTCCTGTAGTAGTGCCTCCACCTGTGGTTGAAGATGCCGGAGCCGGCGTAGTTGTCGTTTCTTTTTTCTTACATCCAAAAATAAATGCAGATAAAATAAGTACTGTTAGTATTAAGTGTTTCATCTATTTCAGTTTAATGCCTTGTTTGTTAATTCTTTTTTCAAGTTAGATAATTGTCGAGCAACTGATTTATCTAGTTGTTTATCGCCAATTTTTAAAATAAATCCTCCAATGATATTAGCATCTACTTTCTCTACTAATTCAACTTCTCCGCTTAATTGAGATTTTACTAAATCTAATGCTTTTTGTTTTGTTGCAGCATCTAAGCCGTTAGCCGATGTAACTACTGCTGTTAAAATATTTTTATGAGAACGGTATTGCTCAATAAATTCATTTGCCATTTCTGGAATTACGTTTTCTCTTCTTTTAGAAGCAACGATGGTTAAAAATCCAGAAGTAATAGCATTAAATTTTCCATCAAAAACTGCTTTAATAGTCGCAATTTTTTTGTCAGATTTAATGATAGGGCTATTTAAAAAAGTAATAAATTCTCTAGAGTTTTCGCATACATCTTTTACTTGAATCATGTCAGCATAAACAGCCTCTAATTGGCCTTTTTCAACTGATAAGTCAAGTAATGATTTCGCGTATCTTGATGCAACTATCATGATTAGTTAAGGTTTACGTCTTTCATTAAGTTGTTTACTAATGCTTTTTGTTTTTCATCGCTTGATAATTCGCTGCGTAAAATTTTCTCAGCAATTTCAATGGATAAAGTTGCTACTTGGTTTTTCAACTCAGCAACAGCTGCATTTTTTTCGTTAGTAATTTGCTCACGAGCAGATGACATAATACGATCCGCTTCAGCTTGAGATTTAGCTTTTGCTTCAGCAATAATTGCATCTTTCGTATCGCGTGCTTCTTTTAATAAATTATCGCGTTCAGCACGAGCTTCCGCTAAAATCTTTTCGTTATTAGATTTTAACTCACGCATATCGTTTAAAGCATTTTCAGCGCTTTTTAACGCATCTTCAATGCCTTTTTCACGAGTTTTAATGGCGCTTAAAATAGGTTTCCAAGCAAACTTACCTAAAATTACCAATAATAAAATAAAGGTAATTGTAGTCCAAAATATTAAACCAACTGCTGGTTCGATTAAACTTGCTAAAATAAATAAGTTCATTTTATATTGTTTTTAGTTTTTATTTTATTTCTCAACTTAATTAAAAATATTCTAATCTTTGAGAGCGATTTTAACCCAATAATTTAAACCAAAGCCATTACCAACCGTAATAGCTTTGGTTTGTTTTTTGAAGATTACTTCGACATTAAAGCAACTACAACACCGAATAAGGCAACACCTTCTACTAAGGCTGCTGCGATAATCATTGCAGTTTGAATTTTTGCCGCTGCTTCAGGTTGACGAGCAATAGCTTCCATTGCACTTCCACCAATTTTTCCGATTCCTAAGCCAGCACCGATTACTGCTAATCCTGCGCCAACTGCTGCGATACTTCCACCCATTTTGTTTTTGTTTTTTTTGTTTGTTATTACTAATTGTTACTCTAAAATCTTAATGTCCTGCTACAACCTTTTCGTCATCTTCATTATGTGCGCCATCCTCATTATGATCAGCAACTGCTGAACCAATAAATAAGGCTGTTAACATCGTGAAAATAAATGCTTGTAAAAACGCAACTAAACACTCTAATATATCAATAAATAATGCAAATGGTACCGCAACAAAACCAATCATTGCCGATTTAAACACAAATATTAATCCTATTAATGAAATAACAATAATATGTCCAGCACTCATGTTAGCAAATAAACGTATCATTAATGCAAATGGTTTTGTTAGTATACCAATCACCTCAATTGGAATCATAATTGGGTACAACCACCAAGGACAAGGAGGCATAAAAATATGATGCCAATAATGTCCATTACCATTTATATTGGTAATAATCAAGGTTGCAACCGATAATACTAAAGTAAAAGCAATATTTCCAGTTAAATTAGCTCCTATAGGAATTAAACCAAAAACGTTATTTACTAAAATTAAGAAAAATACAGTTAATAAATAAGGAACATATTTTTCAGAACCATGTCCGATATTTCCTTTAGCGATATCATCACGAACAAAAATAATTAGTGGCTCAAAAAATGATTGTTTGCCTTTTGGTGCCGAAGTAACTCCTTGTTTTTTGTACGAATTTGCTATTGAAATAAACAAAAAGACAATAACTACTAATGAAATAAGCATTTGAGCTACATTTTTAGTAATTGAAAAGTCTAATGGTGCATCGTTACTAACACTCACATCTTTATCCTCAAAAGTTAAAGTAACATATTGACCATATTCGTTTGGAGTTTCATTTGCGTAGTATATTTTTTCTTCGAAGTTTACAAAACGTTCTCCGTTTTTTTCAACAACTACTGTACCTTGGTTATCATGATGAAATTCTGAAGACATAAAAAAAGAAATGCCATTACTTCCTTTTAAAATAACTGGCAAAGGCATAGATACAGACTCATGACCTTCGCCAAAAAAATGCCACGAATGATTATCCAAAATATGCTCAAAAGCAACTTTAGTAATATCTACAGGGCCAGTTGCTTCATGTGAAACCTGATGAGCAGATACTCCAGCATGTGCTTCTGTAACTTCATGTTCTTGAGGCTCGGATGCAGATAAATTATTAGAAACCCCTATTAACATTGCAAACACCGCTAAACAGATGCTTGAAAACTTCTTGAATGTATTAATTTTACTAGTCATTACGAAAAAAGGTATTGTAAGCTTTAAAATTCGGGTGCAAATGTAGGGATAAATCGGCAAAAGCGAAATTTTTTTTAAGTTTTAACCAAAGAAACTTCAGATTCTAACAATTTAAATCGCTTAATGTTAAAACGCTACATAATCTTGAGGATTAATGGCAAATCCATTATACCATAGCTCGAAATGCAAATGAGGCCCTCTGCTATTTTCTCCAGTATTTCCAACCACTCCAATTGGCTCACCAGCTTTTACATAGTCTCCTACTTTTTTAGTAATGCTTAATTGATGTTTATAAACGCTTGTTAAATTGTTACCGTGCTGTATTTGAATAACATAGCCGTCATCTGTTGTAAATCCAGCAAATACAATTGTGCCGTCTAAGGTCGCTTTTATCAATTCATTTTCCTTAGATGCTATATCAGTTCCAAAATGTTCTTCACTAATATTATAAGACGTTGTTATAACTCCATTAATTGGTGTAAAAAAGAAAAAATTACTTAAAGCATTCAATTTATTTGCCGACACTTTTTCGCTGGTAGACACTAACTGATTAGTTTCTATGTCGTTACGAAGTTTTACGTCTTGGTCACTGGGTTTAATATCAATATTTGCATACTTCCCTGTAGAATCTTTTGCTGGTTTAGAGGTTCTTCCTTCGGTTTTACCAGAAAACACATTTAACAGGTTATTAATATACCAATCTCTTGCTATTAAAGTTTGTTCCAAGGAATCGGCTTTTGAGCTCAACATTATAATGTCTTTTCTATCATCCACATTTCCATATCCAGGAATATATTCTCTAAAAGGTGTAAATGCAACCAGGCTAATAACCAATGTAGTCATTACAATAGTTACCGAACCTAAAAGAATAATTAATCCTAAAGGAGAAAGTCGTAAAGAGAACTTTTCGGCAAAAGAATCATCGTTCAATATAACCAAGCGGTATTTATTCCGTAATTGATCAGTAAAAATTTTCCAACGACTATTTTTGGTTTCAGACATACGTACGATACAAAAATATACTAAATTTACGATTTTGACGTTATAACCTTATTTTTGCAAGCTATTTTTTGAAATCTATATACACATATTTACTTAGTTGCTTTGTTATTTTAATTCTTTTATCGGGATGTAAAACAAATAAAAACACCTTTATTCATAGAGGATACCATAATTTAACAGCACGTTTTAATGGCTATTATTATGCAACCGAAAGTATTAAAGAAGGTGAAGAAAAAATTAGAACTACATACAAATATGATTACGACAGATTATTACCTGTTTTTTTAATGCCAACAAATGAAACTGTAAAGTCAACATTTCCCGAATTTGATAAAGCTATTAAAAAATCTTCTAATTGTATTCAACGTCACACCATTAAAGATAAAAAAGGAGTTGAGATTACAACTGCTGGAAAATGGATTGATAATAACTGGAATGTTATAGGTATTTCGCATTTTTATAAGCGTGAATTTTTCTCAGGTATTGAAGCGTTTGAATATGTTCTTAGAAGCTACAAATCAAAAGACAAATACAAAGCACTTATATGGTTAGCACGTTCTAAAAACGAAATTGGTGCGCCATCACAAGCTGAACCTATTATTAGTTTATTAAAAGAAGACAAAAAAATATCAAAGTACGCAAAAAAAGAATTACCAGCTGTTCAAGCTGATTACTATATAAAACGAGGCATGTATAAAGAAGCTGAAGAAGCTTTGGAAAATTCATTAAAAGGTGGCGATCCTAAAAACTCAAGCGCTATTTCGAAATTTTTGCTACGTCTTAAACGTCCAACAAAAAAAACAAGAGCTAGATATAATTTTATTTTAGGACAGTTAGCTGAAGAAAAAAAAGACAATAGAAAAGCCATTCAATTTTACAAAAAAGTAATTGCATTAAAACCAGACTACGATTTAGTTTTTAATGCAAAAATGAAACAAGCACGACTTGTTGAGATAAAATCTGGTAACATTGCTAAGTTAAAACGTGAACTAATGAAAATGACACGTGATGTCAAAAACACAGAGTATTTAGATGTGATTTACTATACATTGGGAGAAATTTACGAAAAAGAAAAAAACGAAAAAGAAGCTATTGCAAATTATAAATTATCCGTAAAAAATAGCACACAAAATCCTAAACAAAAAGCTTTATCTTACTTAAAATTAGGCGAAATTAGTTTTGAGCAAGCCAATTATAGAGCTGCTGGTGGCTATTATGATAGTACCATGATTACTTTACCAAAAGATTATAAAGATTATACTATTATTAGTAAACGCAAAGAAACATTAGAAATTTTAATTGGATACATTAAAACCATTCAGCGTGAAGATAGTTTACAACGAATTGCAAAAATGAGTGAAAGTGATAGAACTCGCTTTATTGAAAAAATGATTAAAAAAATTGAGGAAGAGGAAAATCGTAAGAAGGAAGAGGAAGAATTACTTCAGTCTCAAAACGATAATCCAAATTATAATCCAAATGGAATACCAAATAATGGAATGCCAAATATTGGCACTGGGCAAAAAGGCGATTGGTATTTTTATAATCAAACAACCTTATCTTTTGGAGTAAATGATTTTATAAAAAAATGGGGTAATCGAAAATTAGAAGATAGTTGGAGAAGAAGTCAAAAATCATTAACATTTGAGAACCAAACCTCAACACCAAGTGCAGATTCATTAAGTAAAACAAACATTAGTGTCATTAAGCAAAAACCATCAAATAAAACGGTGGACTATTATTTAGTAGACTTACCGCTAAATGATTCATTACTAAAACTCTCCAATAAATCAATCATTGATGCTTACTATAATCTAGGAAGCACCTATAAAGAAGATTTAAATAATAATAAAAAAGCCATTGCAACTTTTGAAGAACTTAACAATCGATACGCTGACCATAAATACAAATTATCAACTTACTACCAATTATATCGCATATTTGAATCAGTAAAAAATAAAGCACAAGCTGATTATTATAAAAATAAATTATTAAATGAATATCCTAATAGTGAATATGCGCAAATTATTAAAAATCCAAAATACATATCGGATAAAGCTGCACAAAAAGGAGAAGTAGAATTATTTTATACAGATACCTACAACGAATATAGTATTGGTAATTACTCTGTAGCTTTTTCGAAATGTAATGAATCAGAAGTGAAATTTGGCAAAAATGATTTTGCAGCAAAATTTGCTTTTATTAAAGCCATGTGTATTGGAAAATTATATGGAGTGGATTCTTTAGAGATTTCTCTAAAAAAAATACAAATCTATTATCCAAAAGATCCGGTTGTAAAACAAGCGCAAGATATTTTAGAAGTTATTTATAGTATGAAAAATCCTAGCGAAGCTTCAGGAAACCTTGGTACAAATAAAACAGATACTTTTACTTTAGATTTAAATGCACAACATTTTGTAATAGCAATTTGCCCAGATGATGCCTCTTTAGCAAACACTTTTAAAACCTCTCTTGCCGATTATAATGATAACTTTTATAGTAATGCCGATTTAAGTATATCAAGTAATTTGTTTGGTAACTCCGAACAAATGACAAACATTAAAACTTTTAAAAATGCACAAGAAGCCTTAGCCTACATAGATAATTTAAAAAAAGATAAAACCGTTTTTACAGGAAAGGTAAAAACAGAGTTATTTACCTTTGTGGCTATTTCTGCAGATAATTTACCTAAACTTTATAGAAAAAAACAAATTAGCTACTATAAACCTTTTTTCGATGATCATTACAAATTACAGTAGTATTTTTATATATTCGTAAAACAAAAAAAATAATCATGTTTCAAAAAGTAAATAAATCTTCTGCAATTGATGGGGCATCCATTAATTTAATTGGAAACGGAACTTCTATTACAGGTGATATAAAGTCTAATGGCGATGTAAGAATTGATGGAGCATTAAAGGGTAATATTTCCATTTCTGGAAAATTAGTTGTTGGGGCTTCAGGAAATATTGAAGGAAATATTGTTTGTCAAAACGCAGATATTTCTGGAGAAATTCATGGAAAATTAAACGTTAGCGAATTACTAACCTTAAAATCAAGCGCTAAAATACTTGGAGATATTGTTACAGCTAAAATAAATATTGAAATAGGAGCCACCTTTACTGGACATACTAATATGGGCGCGGTTGTTAAAAACATAACCAATGTCAGCGAAAAAAGAGAAGCAGCCACCCAAACCGCTTAATGCCTATGCTAAATATAGTGCTTTAGGAATTCAAATGGCGCTTATTATTGGCGGCGGATGTTACGGCGGATTTAAACTAGACGAATATTACAAAAATAGTACTCCTGTGTTTACCATTATCTTAAGTTTAGTGTCTATTGGATTTGCCATGTATGTTGTTTTAAAAGATTTTATTAAACCTAACAAATAAATGCAAAGTCAAAAAAAATACTACTTACAATTTTCGATTATAGCTTTAGGCGCTTTAATTCTTTCTTTTGGATTAACACAAATACAAAGTCCATTTTTTGCAACAAATCATTATTGGATACCTACTGCCTTTTTTGCCTTAACTACATTAGGTATAAAAGTTGTTTTAACTTCAGGCGACAAGCAATCAAAAGAATTTGTTTTTAAAACACTAGCGATGAGTATGGCTCGATTATTAGCGTGCATGGTATTTGTATTTATATACTCATTAATTAATAAGCCTCAGTCGCTTGCATTTGCCTGCCATTTTATGACACAGTATATTATATTTACAATTTTTGAAATCTCATCGTTAGTTAAATATATTAACCAAAATAACTAATTATTTTACTTATTAATTTTACCTAAATACACTATGAAAAAACTATTTATTACAGCTTACTCGCTATGCTTAATCACATATAGCCGAGCTCAACAGGCTCCATATCAAGAACCTCTTTCAAATATGAAAGGCAGTGAATATAAATTTACTGTTGTAAAAAGCTTAGATGCTAATGCTGTTCAAAACCAAGGCCAAACAGGAACATGTTGGTCATTTTCGTCCATGTCGTTTTTCGAAAGTGAATTGATAAGAATGGGAAAAGGTAAAGATTTTAATTTAGCAGAAATGTTTGTGGCTCGCAAAGCGTATCCTTTAAAGGCCGATAATTATGTGCGTATGCATGGAAGAGCAAATATGGCTGAAGGCGGTGGATTTTCAGACGTCGTAAATGTGATTAAAAAATACGGCATGGTGCCTGAAGAAGTTTATCCAGGAAAGAAAAACACTAAAGAACCACATAATCACTCTGTACTAGAAGCAACATTAAAAGGAATTACTTCCGCTGTTGCTGATGATAAAAATAATAAGATTGATTTTGAAGCCATGCATACTGCTGTAGAAAGTACATGCGATGCTTACCTAGGAAAATCTCCTGAAAAATTTACTTATAAAGGAAAAGAATACACTCCAAAATCATATTACGAATCAACAGGAATTAATATTGATGATTACGTGTTTTTAACTTCATTCACACACCATCCTTTTTATAGTAAGTTTACATTAGAAGTTCCCGACAATTGGAACTGGGACCAAATGTATAACTTACCATTAAATGAATTTCAAGAGGTGATGCAAAATGCCATTAATACTGGCTTTACATTTGCTTGGGCATCTGATGTAAGCGAAAAAGGATTTAAATTTAAAGAAGGCTTAGCAATTGTTCCAGAAATTCCTTTTACTGAAATGGGTGATGCAGAAAAAGCTGATTTAGTTAAAAAACCTCATACGCAATTTAAAGTAACACAAGAAAATCGTCAACTAGCATTTGATAACTACGAAACTCAAGATGACCACGGTATGCATATTGTAGGTTTAGTAAAAGATCAAAACTCAACACCTTATTACATTGTAAAAAATTCTTGGGGTAAAGATAGAAACGAATGCGACGGTTATTTTTATGCATCTGAAGCATACGTGCTATACAAAACAACTAGCATCATGTTACACAAAAAAGCAATTCCTGCTGCTATTGCTAAAAAATTAGGTATCGTTCAATAAATAAAAAATGACCACAATTTAAAAGACTGCCTCAAACAAAGGCGGTCTTTTTTATTTTATCGCATCAAAAACAATTAGATAATTTATTAAGCAGAAAAACTCCATATACAAAAAATCCGCTGCCAGATTTCTCTAACAGCGGATAAACATTAATTATTCTTCACTAACTAATTGCTTATAACAAGCTTCTTTTGAGCTACTGCTCCATTATTTTTTAATTGAATGTTATAAATACCATTTGATAAATTACTAGTTTCAATAGTTATCGTATTATCTCCATCAATCACTAAATTAGAAACAACTACTTTACCCGTTACATCAATTATATTGATAGATGTTCCTTCAACCACATTACTTAATGTAAAATAAGTAGATGCAGGATTTGGGTAAACTAAAATTTCTCTTAAAACTTCGCTTTCCTCCACTCCTGTGCAAGTATTAACCACAATATTTGTTGTAGCTGTTTTTGCACAGCCACTAAATGTTGTAGTAACTGTGTAAATACCAGCCTGTGCTAAACTAGCATTTGTAATATTGGGATTTTGCACCGAAGATGTATAAGATAAAGGGCCTGACCAAGCATACGTGCCGCCACCTGATGCACTTAATGCAATTGTACTACCAACGCAATAGGGGCCAGCATTACTTGCCGTTGCATTTGGTGTAATAATAGCAACAACATTTGTTGTTGCAGTATTAATGCAACCCGCAGCATTTTTAGCGTAAAGACTAAATACGCCGTTTACATTAGCAGTAAATGTAAACGTTTGAGCCGTTGACGTAAATGAGCCAGCTGCAGGTGGAGCAACCCAAGTATATGTGGATGCACCATTAGCTATTAATGTTGCTGTTGACCCCGCACAAAATGGCCCTAAATTAGAAATAGTTGGCGTAGGCAATGAATTAACTGTTATATTAACTGTTGATGTGCCAGCGCAACCGCCAGTTGGCGTTGCAACTACAGTATAAATGCCCGACATAGCTAATGCTGAATTACTAATGGTTGGGCTTTGAACTGCTGATGTGTATGAGTTTGGTCCATCCCATAAATACGCGTTACCCCCAGAAGCATTTAAAACAAAATTGTTTCCTTCGCAAATGGTTTGTGTAACAATACTTGCCATAACATTTGTGTTTGTAATAACCGAAACTGTTGTTGTACGTGATGCCGAACAGCCATTTACATCAACGCCTGTTAAAGAATAAGTTCCCGACATTAATGATGTAGAATTAGTTAGTGTTGGTGTTTGAACAGATGAAGTATAAGAGTTTGGCCCACTCCACGCATACGACGCTAAACCTGCTGTTGCATTTAAACTAAATGATTGTCCAGCGCATAAAGTGCCAGTGCTTGATGCTATTAAACTAAAGGCATCGCATGGATAATATTTTGCTAAAAAGCCTGTCTGCAATCCAACATATCCCCATGCTCCAGATGAGCCGCCTGTAAAATTAAATTCCGTTATACCAGAAGAAGGTCCTGTTGTTGATCCTGCTAAATAAACGTGGCCAGTACTAGAAAGGTTAACAGAGCGAGGTTCGTCTGCGGCATTACTAGAACCAATTCTTCCTGCAAATGTAGTTGAGCCCCCATTATTATATCTTGCTAAAACCATATCAACGCCACTCCCTACAGAGTTTAAAGTTAGTGTGGATGCTGCAAGAGGTGTAAAGCCAATATTTCCAGCAAACTTACCTAAAACATAACTAACTCCAGTATTTGAATCAACTGTTACGCTGGATGCTTCATCAGCGCCTGAACCACCAAAACGTCCAGCCCAATTATAATTACCAGCATAATCTAATTTACAAATATAACCATCAGATGTACCACCTGCAGTTAAATTATTTGTGACAGTGCTAGATGGATTAAAGTCTGCAGTTCCAGTAAATTTACCTACGGTGTATACATCTGTCGTATTAGTATTAACAACTATTGACGTTCCTCTATTATTTGAAAAACTGCTAAAAAAACCTTTTGCCCACATTGCTATACCGCTTGAAGATGAATATTTAGTAATAAAAGTCCCTTCCGTAGGACCACCGCCAGAAATAAGAACATCCATTCCTGAAGGCCCAAAATTGGTACTAGTACCTATATAACCTGTAATAAATACTTCTGCTGAAGTTGCCGCAATACTTAACGCAGCATCAGCTAAATTACTTCCATGCGTTGAAGTAGAAAGATAATTACCAGTTAAGCCTAAACGTGTAACAAAAATATCTGTAGATCCGTTAGATGAAAACGATGAAACGGCAGCATCAGGATTAAAATCAACAGTTCCTGTAAAAGCTCCTGTAATCCATATTGCATCTGTTAAAACAGATGGAGCTAATACTAAGCCGTAACCCACATCTAACCCAGTTCCACCAAAAGTTTTTACCCAAACAGGTATTATAGAGCCAACAGAACGAAGCAAATTTAGCACAAAAACATCTTGTCCGCCAACAGATGTTTTTGATCCAGCAGTTCCAAAATTAATTGTGCCACCAAACTGTCCAGTAACATAAATATTAGATGCATTATCTACAACCATATCTTGAACGTAATCATCACCCGTGCCCCCAAAAGTTGTAGCGCTTAAAAAATTTCCTGCGGCATCATACGTGGCAATAAAAATATCACTTAAGCCATTTGAAGTATAACTTGCAACGGCAGCACTTGGGTCTAAATCTACCTGCCCCGTAAAAAAGCCAGCGGCAACAACTTCTCCAAATGAATTTATTTTGGTTCTTTGAGTATTAATGTTGCCAGTTCCTGCAATACTTAATAATGGGTTTGCCCAATTTTTAATCATTGTTTGAGAATAAATGCATGATGCATTCATTGCAAATAAAATAGTAATTAGTAATAATTTCTTCATAGTTTGTTGTTTAAGATTCAAAACAAATTTCTATAATTACAACTACATTTTTTAAGTCCTTTTACCAATCCTCATTTTGAATTGATGAAAACACGGTTTGAATTTTTTTAGTCATTCTGTCACGCCAAGGCGTGATGGTTCAGAATCTAAAACGAGATTATAAGTAATTAACTGAGAGATGCTGAATCGAGTTCAGCATGACAATACGAATAATAAAAAAATCCGCTGCCAGATTTCTCTAACAGCGGTTAAACATTAATTATTCTTCACTAACTAATTGCTTATAACAAGCTTCTTTTGAGCTACTGCTCCATTATTTTTTAATTGAATGATATATATACCGTTTGATAAATTACTAGTTTCAATCATCATTGTTTTATCAGTATTATTTCCAACGGTAGCTGAGCTTGTCGAAGCTACCACTTTACCAGTTACGTCAATTACATTTACAGATGTTCCTTCAACCACATTGTTTAATGTGAAAAATGTTGAAGCAGGGTTTGGGTGTAATGAAATCTGATTTAATTTTTCTTCAGATACTTGAGTAGATATTTCTTTAATAAAAAATACCGAATTTAAAGCAAGGGTAGTATTATTAAAAAATGGGAAGCCATTTGCCAATGTATTAATATTGGTCCATGAACTGCCCCCATTGATTGTTTTATAAGCGTAACCATTATCGCTAACTACCCAGCCTGTGTTTGAATCGATAAAAAATACCGAATTCAAGTCAAGCGTTGTATTATTAAAAAACGGGAAGCCATTTGCCAACGTATTAATATTGGTCCATATAGCGCCACCATTGATTGTTTTATAAGCATAGCCATCATCGCTTACTACCCAGCCTGTATTTGAATCGATGAAAAAAACCGAATTTAAGGCGAGTGTTGTATTATTAAAAAACGGGAAACCATTTGCTAGCGTATTAATATTTGTCCATGTAGTGCCGCCATTAATCGTTTTATAGGCGTAGCCGTTGTCGCCAACTATCCAACCTGTGTTTGAATCGATAAAAAATACCGAATTCAAATCAAGCGTCGTATTATTAAAAAACGGGAAGCCATTTGCCAACGTATTAATATTAGTCCATGTAGCACCACCATTTATTGTTTTATAAGCATAACCATCATCGCCTACTACCCAGCCTGTATTTGAATCGATGAAAAATACCGAATTTAAAGCGAGTGTTGTATTATTAAAAAATGGGAAACCATTTGCTAGCGTATTAATATTTGTCCATGTAGTGCCGCCGTTGGTTGTTTTGTAAGCATATCCATTGTCGCCTACTACCCAACCTGTGTTTGAGTCGATAAAAAATGCCGAATTTAAATCAAGCGTCGTATTATTAAAAAATGGAAAGCCATTTGTCAACGTATTAATATTGGTCCATGTAGTCCCGCCGTTAATTGTTTTATAGGCATAACCATCATCACCAACTACCCATCCTGTATTTTGGGCTTTTGTAAATAGCATCGCTAATCCTAAAGAAATTGTAAGTAAAGTTTTTTTCATAGTTAGTATTTTTGTTTTAATCAAATTTCCATAAATCCTACTAAATTCTATAGACTCTTTTACGAAACCCAGTTTTAAGTTGACGAAAACAAGGTTTGAGTTTTTGTAGCATTTATTAAAAAATCCGCTGCCAGATTTCTCTAACAGCGGATAAACATTAATTATTCTTCACTAACTAATTGCTTATAACAAGCTTCTTTTGAGCTACTGCTCCATTATTTTTTAATTGAATAATATATATACCGTTTGATAAATTACTAGTTTCAATCATCATTGTTTTATCAGTATTATTTCCAACGGTAGCTGAGCTTGTCGAAGCTACCACTTTACCAGTTACATCAATTACATTTACAGATGTTCCTTCAACCACATTACTTAAAGTAAAATAAGTAGATGCAGGGTTTGGTTGTAAAGTAATATTATTTAATAAAGAGTTTTCATTTAAACCAGTTGTTGTAACTGTTACAATATTACAAGTTGATGTATTTAAACAAGTTCCATACCCAAACGTTAAAGCATAATTACCAGTAATAGTTGGTGTAAATATTGCGTTTATTTCGCCTGGTATTGGAGCATTGCTGTTATTACAATCTACCCACTGAAAAGATGGACTACCTGTATAACTATTACCAAAGCCCAAAGTAGCGCCGTTTGCTAATACATTTACTGGCACATTATAAACTGCAGGCTGATTAATATTATAGGTTTGAGTTTTAACACATCCCATATTATCAATTTCAACTGTATAAACACCCACTGCTAAACTTGTTGCTGAAAACGTATTACTAACGTTTGGCGTCCAAGTATAAGTATAAGAACTTGCGTTACTCAAGGTTAGAGCAATGGAACCATTTGACGCACCATTACAATTTGCATTTTGAACTGTTTGGCTCAACACACTAGGTAATTGAGTTACAGTAACTGTAACTGCTAAACGAGGTGCTGGGCAGCCGTTTAAATTTGATTCGGCATAATATGTTGTTGTTGTAGTAAGATTTGGTGTAAAGTACTGACTACCTGCAGCTATAATTGATCCACCACTTGGTACTGAATACCAATTACTATAGTTACTAATGTAAATAATGGTTGAATTACCAGAACACACATTTAAAGAACCTCCTTGAGAAAGTGTATTGTCAGTTGGTGCTGGGTTTACTGGCTTAACCGTAACCGTTTTTACAGCACGAGGACTTTCGCAACCGTTAGATGTTGCAGATATGTAATAAGACGCATTAGAAGTTAAAGTTGGAGTTGTATAAACAGTACCCGTTGCTAATGCGGTTGTGCCTGTTGGAGATGCAAACCAAGAAATTACTTCAGGGCTAGAAGCTGTTAAAGAAGCTGTATTTCCCGAACAAATAGAAATAGATGCTGACCCAGTAAAGGCAGGTGATGAAACTGTTGTAAGAGTTACGGTAATTGGCGTACGAGTAGCTGAGATACAATTACCAACATGATCTGCAACATAATAAGTTCTAGTTGTAGTAATTGCAGAATTAGTATATGTATTTCCAGTTGCAGAGCTTGTGCCACCTGTTGGTGTAGTATACCAATTTAATGTCCCTACACCCGATGCGCTCAATGTTGCAGTAGTGTTTGGAAAACAAAGCGATTGATTTCCTACAGGTGTCGTATTTACAGGTGCTGAAGGAATTGGTGTTACAGTAACTGTAAACGGAGTTCTTGGTGGAATACAATACGCATTATTGTTTTCTGCATAAAATGTAGTAGTGGTTCCTAAAGTGCCAGTATTTACTGATACAGCCGAAGCTAATAATGTTCCTCCTGTTGCTGCATTATACCATCTGGTAGAGCCTGGAGCACTACTTGCTGATAAAATAGTGCTTTGTCCAAAACAAATATTTTGAGCACCAACATTTGAAATATCAATAGGTGATTTGTAAACGGTTACAGCCGCTGTTCTGGTTGACACGCATCCTTCAACTGAAGTGGCTATAACATAAAAACTTGTTGTATTAGTAAGCGTTGGAGTTATATAAGCACCTCCGGTTCCTAACAAATTACCTCCAGTTGGTGCATCATACCATGCCAAAGTAGTGCCGCCAGAAGCACTTGCGCCAAGTGAAGTAGTATTACCAGAACAAATGTTTAAATTAGCCAAAGGTGTACCACCTAAACTTAAAAATGGAGGGAGATTTACAGTATATGTAATTGGTGTTCTAACAGAAAAACCACAAGAATTTTGAGCAGCTGCATAAAAAGTGTGTGTGCCTGCTGCGTAATTACTTGGTGTAACATAAACTGATCCTGTTGATATTGGCGTTACGGTAGAAGCTGTTGTATACCAAGAAATAGGGCTACCACTACTTGCTGTTAAGGTGGCAGAAGTTAGTGCACACGTACTTAGGTTTGTTAATGGCGTAACATTACTTGGGGCCGCAGGCTGATTAATAACCGTTGCGGTAACCGCAGTTCTTGTTAAAGAAATACAACCGGCATCATTAGCCTCAGCGTAAAAAGTTATGTTTGATGTACCAACACCTATATTAACTGAATTTCCAGTTGTTATTGCTGTACCTCCAGTTGGCACCATATACCAAGATATAGTACCTGTGCCTGTTGCTTGTAAAAAAACAGAAGTATTTTTACATACAGTTAAATTTACCGAATTTGATATAATAGTTGGCGGAGGAGGCGTTACACAAGAAACGCCCTTGTTTAGTTCTGCTAAGGATTTATCATTAGCCAAACTCACTAATGATAATGTTAAAAATAAAATGGAAGTAAAAATTGTTTTCATATGATATAGTTTTTAGCCAAATTTCTTCAAATTCAACAGCATTTTTTAGGTCTTTTTACCAAAACCGGTTTTGAGTTGACGAAAATGGCTTTTGAGTTTTTGTATGTTTATACAAACTGCAGCATGAGAAACTAAATTTGTTAAAATCATCTTAAGATTAAATCACTATAAATAATTAGAAGAGTAGATAAACCCAAAATAACATTTGGTTAATTGAAAAGCTACTTTGGTGAAATGATCGACTGATACCAAACTTTAACATTATCTTTGTTCCATATTTTTTTGAAGCAGATATTTTACATACTATCTTTTTTTGCTTTATCGTTTGTAGCGATGGCGCAAGAACCTTATACCATTAAGTATAATAAATCTAATGGGATGCCTTCAAATGCTGTTTTTAATGTGTTTCAAGATAGCAAAGGCTTTATGTGGTTTGCAACTAATGCAGGACTCACACGTTATGATGGCTTTGAATATAAAACCTATACATCACCTGTACAAACATCTACACCAGGCAGTAGCATTGTGGAAGATAAATACGGAAGAATTTGGTACGAAAATTTTGATGGCTATATATATTATATCCAAAACGATAGCTTACAAGCCTTATTACAAAATGATCCAATTCAATATTTACCAATTACATTAACTAAAACGCATTTATTTGCATTTCAAAAAAAAGGCATTGACGTATATGATTTAAAAACATTAAATAGAATAGCTACTAAATTTTTTCCTCATAAAATTGTAGAGTTTTCAGGCAGTAGTCAAAACAATTCATACTTTATAGAAAGTGATGTGCTATACAAATTAGATGAAAAAATGATCCTTTCATCTACAAATTTTTTCAAAATTAAAAATACAGCGCTAAAGCAATTATACGTTCATAACCATAAAATTTATATTGTAAGCAAATTAAATCTATCAAAACTTATTTACGTTTTTGATGACAATTTAAAGCATCTTTATACGATTCCCATAAAAGAACCTGAGTTTATACAGGGCCTTAATATTACAGATAGCCTCGTTTGGGTTCATACACCGCAAGGGTCTCATGCGTATCATGATGATAAAACTAAAACAGGTTTGTACAAAACTTTTTTTAAGGAAAAAAGTATCTCTTGTGTAAAAAAAGATAGACAAAATAACTATTGGTTTAGTAGCACCAACGAAGGTGTGTTTATGGCTCCAAACCTAAATAATATTGTATCCTCACAACAAAATTTATTACCCAATAAAATTGTAGCGGCAAAAAAAGGATTTTTAATAGCTACCAAAAAAGGAGAAATATGTGTGTATGATTCCTTATTAAATTTTAAATCTATTTTAAATAGGCAAATAGATAATTCAGAAATTTACTATTTAAACTTCGACTCAACCAGTAACGATTTATTTTATTCTTCTAAAGGCTTTACACAAGCGCCGCAATTAAACTTTCAAAATTATAACATCTTCCAAACTGCCATTAAAGAAATTACAAGACTAGATGGTGCATACTATGCGATTGCTGCCAGCGGCTATTGCGGCCTAGCAACATTTAACAATGAAAAAGAAAACACTTCACTTTGGAACAACTATTTTACAAATCACATAAAAGTTGAAGTTCCTAATACTTCTTCAATACTTGAAGGCGTGCGAGGAAAATCAGTAGCATATAATAAACAAAAAAACACTATTTATTTTGCCACCAATATTGGATTGTTTAAATGCACTCCTTCATTAACTCAAGAAATAAAATTTAACGAAGCACCTTTTTATGCTTCAAAAATAGTTTTTTACAACAACATTATTTATGCGCTGTCAACTAAAGGCGATTTATATACCATCACAAACGAAACCAATTTTACTCAACTAAATACTAAAAACAACATTAAAAACTTTGATATAAAATTTATCAAGCAATACAATAAAAAGCTAATTGTTATTGCTAGCGGCTACGCTTATTTATATGATTTAGATACCGAACACTTATCTAAAATAGACGTGAATATTAATGCCTACGAAGTAAATGATGTGCTTTTAAAAAACAACACTTTATTACTGCTCACAAATTCTGGCATCATTAAAGCTGATATCAATAACTCCATTATTAAAAAAGCAAAAGCCATTTTACAAATAACAAACTTATCTGCCAATGGAAAATCAATCAATATAAACGAATCAACTAATTTACCTTACAATCAAAACGATATTACGATTCGGTTTTCGGTGTTAGACTTTGGAACCTCCACTGAAAATAATGTATTTTATAAAGTGAATAATGATCCATGGAAAAAAGTTTCAAACGAAACTCGACTTATTGAGTTTGCTTCTTTAAAACCTGGCACATACAACATACAATTCAAAATTAACGAAACTATAATCGCATCAACCGTTCATTTTAAAATCATTACACCTTTTTGGCAAAGCATTTGGTTCATGATCTTATGTTTTCTATTAGCACTTGCTTTAGGGTTTACCTATTATAGATGGCAACTTAATAAACTTCGAAATAAAAATAAATTACTAGAAGACAAAAACAGATTGCTAAACGAAAAAATTGAATTAGAACATAACTTAAATAAGTCGGTTTTAAAATCAATCAAAGCGCAAATGAATCCGCATTTTTTTTACAATGCACTTAATACCATACAAGCCTATATTTTTACAAATGATAAAACAAGAGCAAATAGTTATTTAGCAAAATTTTCAAAACTCACTCGTGTTATTTTAGAACAATCCGAAAAAGAAACTATTTCGTTAGGCGACGAGATAGAATCACTGACCTTGTATTTAGAATTAGAAAAAATGCGCTTTAAAGAAGAGTTTGAATACACCATTGAACACAAAACAGATACACATAAAGATAATATTGAATTTCCGCCAATGTTGATACAACCTTACGTTGAAAACGCTATTAAACATGGGTTGCTGCATAAAGAATCTGACAGAAAATTATTTATTTTATTTGAGGAAATTACAAATCATCTTGTCATCACTATTGATGATAATGGTATTGGACGCAAACGTTCGGAAGAATTAAATAAAATAAAAAATAACAAGTATCAATCTTTTTCAACTCAAGCCAACGAAAAACGATTAGAAATTTTAAATCATACCAACGATAAAATAGCCGTGAAAATTATTGATAAAAATGACACTAACGGCCAATCGAAAGGTACAAAAGTAATACTGACCATACCAATTATATAACATGTACAAAGCAATTATTATAGATGATGAAGAAATGGCAAGAACCTTACTACAAGGTATGGTTGCTGAATATTGTGATAATGTTGAAACCGTTGATTTATGTAAGGATTTACCAACTGGCGTAAAAGCCATTAGAAAACATAAACCAGATATTGTTTTTTTAGACATTGAAATGCCCGGACATAGTGGTTTAGAGCTGTTAGATTTTTTTGATGAAAATGAAATCAATTTTTCTATCATTTTTGTAACTGCCTATAATCGTTATGCAATACAAGCCTTCAAATTATCTGCCGTTGATTATTTACTAAAACCAATTGAAGTGGATGATTTAAAAAACGCCATGACTTTATTTGAGCGAAATAAAAATCGTCATAAAGCCACCTATTCTGTATTAAAAGAAAATTTAAAAAGTTCTACTTCCAAAAAAATTGCTTTAAACACCCTTAATACAACTTCGTTTGTCGAAACCTCTGATATTTTATTTTTTCAAGCAGATGGTTCTTATACGAAAGTGTTTTTAAAAGACAATAAAACAATGACAATCAGTAAAGGCTTAAAAAGCTTTGAAACATTATTGGAAGACAATTCGGAATTTTTTAGATGTCATAAATCGTTTATCGTAAATTTAACGCATATTAGCGATTACGTTAAATCAAACGGAGGTTATTTAGTAATTGATAAAACACACGATATTGCTGTTTCGTCCGACAAAGTTGATGTTTTATTATCGAAAATAACCCAATTTGTCAGTTAATCAATACGTTAAAATAAACTAATTAAGAATCCTTAGTGAAAAACTTTCGCTATTGGCTTATGTTTTTATACTAATTTTGGGGTAAATATTATTTTGTAATGGAGGAAAATACATCTAACGAGAATAGAAAAAAATCAGGACTATTGTGGATATTAATTGCATTATTGGCAATTACTAATGCGGTTACATTTTGGATGTACACACAAGAAAAAAACAAAGCGGCAAACGAAATTATTGTAAAAGAGCAAGTTATAGTTGAACGTGATAACGTAAAAGGCGAATTATTACAACTTCAAAAAGATTACGGCAATTTACAAACCAATGATAAAGCCTTACAAGCCGAAATTGATGCAAAAAAAGCCGAAATTGCCCAATTACTAGAAGACGCAGAAAAACATAAAGGAGACGCCTACATCATTTCTAAATTAAAAAAGGAATCTGAAACGTTACGTCAAATTATGAGAGGCTATGTTAGAACTATTGATTCATTAGGTACTTTAAACAAAACATTAATTGTTGAAAAAGATAATGTGATAAAAGAACTAGATACAGAAAAAGGCAAAACAACAACTTTAAATAAAGAAAAAGATGATTTAAAAGCAACCATTCAAAAGGGTTCTATTTTAACTTGCTTTAATATTACTGCAAAAGGAGTGAAATTTAAAAGTGGAGGAAAAAAAGAAAGTGAAACCAGCAAAGCATCACGTGCCGAAAAAATTAAAGTATCATTCTCATTAGGAGAAAATAAAATTGCCAAAGCTGGTGAAAAAACAGTGTTTGTAAGAATTGTTACTCCAGATGGTAAAGAAATGGCAAAAAACTACGACGATAATTATCGTTTTACTTTTGATAAATCAAGTGGTTATTTTGCTGGTAAACAAGCTTTAAATTATGCAAATGCCGAAATTAGTGGAGTTACATATTGCGAAGGTAAAGATCCATTAGTGGCAGGTAATTATATTATTGAAGTAGTTTGCGACGGAGTCATTATTGGTAATACAAGTTTACGTTTAGATTAATTAAATCCATAAAATTTATAAAATCCCTATGATTTGTTTCATAGGGATTTTTTATGCCATTATGTTACTTCTTAGTTTTTGGTTTTTGCTCTTGAGGTGCTTCGTTTTTTAATGGCTTGGCTTCCACTTTACCTATTTTCATTTCTTGAGCAGGTTTTAAATTCACTTTTCTATATTTCACTTTTCCTTTAATAACCGTTGAATCTTTATTAGGGTTTGTACAAGTTTTTGAAGTGTCTTGAGACACTGGTTGAATTCTTACACCTCCCATAATATTATGGTCAACTTTTACGTCTCCTTTTATCGGCTGCTGTGTTTGAGCGCTAGCAGATGATGCATTAAATAACCACATACCAAATGTGAAATACAGAATAACGGCAAAACGTTTTGTGAAATGAAATCCTTTAAACTCATTATAAAATGTATCAAAACTTAAAGAAGTTAATTGTGTCTTTTCAAAACGGCCGCATACTTTTTCGGTTTGTTTACCAATAAAAAAATCTTTGATTTCATCGATTGTTTTATGACTAAAATCAACGACTGTTTTTACACATTTACCGCAAAAGGCACCTTGTTCGTTTGGAGTCATTGCTTCCCAATTTTCGTGACAAGGTTTTTGAATTGAAATTTCCATAGTATTTGTTTTTACTATTTAGATGCCATCAAAAAACAAATTCCATAAACCAATACAAAAAATAGCTCCTTTATTTAGTAGGGAAAAATATGGATATATATAATCCTTGACAGTTTATAGTTTTTTAAAGAAAATAGGAAAATAACAGCCAATATCATTAAAACAACCCAAATGGTAGGAGTATTTGGTAAGAAAAAATAAAGCATTAAAAAAGTAATAATTCCTTGCAACACAGCTAATCCGTAGCTAATATACATAGCTCCCAAAAAATAACCAGGCTCTCTATCAAAATAATAATTGCAATCAGCACATCTGTCATTCATGATAGGTAATTCCAACAGATGTTTCTTTTTTTGATACACATTACCTTTTCCACAATTCGGACATTTTTCTTTAAGAATCAATTTTATTAAATTACCCTTGGTAGGTGTTGAATTACTAATATCTTTCATATTATTTGTTTATATAGGTAAAATTACTCATTAGAGTAGCTGCAGTAATATAATTAAAATAACATTGTATAGCACAATAAAGACATTTTAGTATATTTATATAGTGAAAAAATTGTTGCCAATATATAATATCAAACACTTTAAAGAAGAAACTTTAAATACTGATTTTTATGCCAACTATTTTATACCTCACATTAAACATCATCATATAGTTACTGAGCCGCACAAGCATGATTTCTATTTGATTGTTCTTTTTACAAAAGGAAGTGGAACACATGAAATAGATTTTAATAGGTACGACATAAAACCTGGTGTTGTATTTATGATGAAACCTGGGCAAATGCATCATTGGATATTATCAAAAGATATAGATGGCTATGTGTTTTTTCATACGGGGGACTTTTATGATAAAGGATTTACATTAACTAGTGTTTTAGATTACCCCTTCTTTAATTCCACTCATAATCCACCGCTGGTTCTATTAAATAAAAAAACACTCCATTGGATAGAATCAATTTTTAAAAGCATCACTCAAGAATACCAGACTAACGAATTACTTAAATATGAGAAAATTCACGCCTTAATTTCTTTGGTTTATATAGAATTATCTCGACACTACTTACCCGCAACACAAAACGAAAATGAATCTTATTTAATAAAACTTAGAAAACTCGAGCGCTTTATAGATATACACTTTAAAACAAAAAAATACCCTCACCAATATGCTCTTTTAATGCACATTAGCGAAAAACATTTAAATCGCATTTGTAAAGAATGTTTAAACAAAACAACCTCTGATTTGATTGCCGAACGTATTATACTAGAGGCAAAAAGATTACTCATTCATAAAAAACACAATGTTTCTGAAATAGCTTCAGAGATTGGATATGAGGATAATTCGTATTTTTCTCGTTTCTTTAAAAAACACTCTGGACAAACTCCTATTCAATTTTTAAACACAACAACAAATGACGGCATCAGAAAATAGTTTGAAATGGGGCATGCGCTTGTATCCACCTTTACTGCTGCAACGCATTTGGGTTCAAAAAATTCATAAAAATTTTCGTGGGGCAGATGTAAAAATTAACCGCAGTTTAATGACTCTTAATTTCGGAAAGGCGATATTTGGAGGCACAATTTATACCGCTACTGATCCTTTTTATGCGATGCTATTTGGACAACTATTAAAACATAAAGGTTATCATATTAGTGTTTGGCTAAAGGGAGCAAGCATACAATTTTTAAGGCCTGGCAGAACTGATTTGTATTATCACATCTCGATAACAGATGAGATGATTAATGAAGTTGAAGAAGCGTTAAACAAAAACAGTGTTTTCATAAAATCTTATACCATAAAAATTTATTCGAAAACTGGCGATTTATATGCCATTGCAAAAAATGAGATTTATATCAGGAAAAAATAATCTTCTCATATAAAATAAACTTATACTTTTGACCTTTCAAAAATATATACCTTTTTACCTCAACCTATGTCAATTAGCCAAAAACTTAAAGAACGAAACGGAGAATTGTGTGAATTATGTAATAGCGAAACTGCTACTCATGATTATACAGTGTCTCCAAAAAATGATGAATCCATCGAAAACCAAGTGGCATTATGCAACACTTGTTTAAACGCAATTGATAGTAAAGAGGCAAGTTTTCACTGGCGTTGTTTAGAAGGTAGTATTTGGAGCCCAGAACCTAGCGTACAAGCATTGAGTTTTAGAATTTTACAAAATTATAAAGAAGAAGATTGGGCAAACAATTTAATTAGCTCTGTTGATTTAGATGAAAGTGTTACTCAATGGGCACTTAGTGCATTTGAAGTAGCAGATATTCACAAAGATGCCTTTGGAAACACTTTAGAAAACGGTGACACCATTGTTTTGACTCAAGCCTTAAATGTAAAAGGAACCAACTTTACAGCATCAAAAGGAACTGTTGTAAAAAAAATAAAATTAGTTCACGATAATGTTGAACAGATTGAAGGGAAAATTAACGATCAAACTATTGTTATTCTTTGCAAATTTGTAAAGAAAAACTAAAAAAATAAAGGCTTCGCAAATTGTGAAGCCTTTATTTTTAAAATCAATATTACTTATTCTTTACTGTTTTTTTCGCTTTTAAATGCTGCATACATTCTATATGAACGATATATCGCATATGCTAAAAACACAAACCCTAAAACAATACGTTTGTTTCCAAAAGCTCTGTCGCTCATTAAATCAGTAAACAAAAACACAATGGCACCTGTAAACGTTAGTATTACCATCATGCCACTAAATACAAGATTAATTAATTCTATTGGTGATTTTTTCATAAGCTTTTGTATTATATTTTAATGATTAGTCACCCTGAACTTGTTTCAGGGTCTGTGAGATGCTGATCCGCCAGCTGGCGGACAGCATGACAAAAAAAATCCCTCTCTTATTAGGAGAGGGATTTTTATAATGAACGATTCAATTATCTTAATTGGAAATTGATAGGTAAGTTAAAGAATACCGATACCGATCTACCGTTTTGTTTTCCAGCTTTCCAGTTTGGCATTGATTTCACAACACGAATTGCTTCTCTGTCGCATTCTCCACATCCAGGTACACCTTTTAACACTTGTACATCTGTAATGTTTCCGCTTCCATTAACAACAAATTTCAAGAAACATTTACCACTTAAACCAGCTTCTTTAGCCATTTGAGGGTATTGAATGTTTTTTTGAATATATTTCATCATCTCCATTGCTCCACCTGGGAATTCTGGCATTTCTTCTACTACTGTAAAGATCTCTGGTGCTTTTTCTTCAATCACGCCATTGCCATTTCCTTCTGATGGAACTACTACTGCATCTCCATCACCTTCTTGAGTAACGGTACTTACATTTGTTTCAGCTAATTTATCTTGTGGTGGTGGCGGATCCGTTTCCACAGCATCATCCTTAATAACTGGAGGCACAAACTTTACCGTTTCCATTACTGGTGGTGGCGGTGGTGGCGGTGGTGGTGGTGGTTCATTTTTGTCCGCTGGTGGTGGAGTTAAATCAATGGTGGTCATATCCAACACTGGCTCTTTTGCAATCTCATCACCTTTTAAACCTAACACAAACTTTACTCCTAAGCCTAAGCCAATTGCTGCTATCATACTAAATAATATAAGCATGATTGTTCTATCATACTTTTTTCTAATATCATATGCACCGTATGCTTGATTTCTGTCAGCAAAAACAATTTCGTTTCGATCTGCTGATTGCACATTGTTCCATTGTTCTATATATAGTACAAGTGAAACTGCTCCGATTAGTATTACTAAAATCCACAACATAATTATCTAATTTTTTCTTGTAATAGTGCATACTCAGTAGCCATCATCTCAACACCCAAAACACGTTTACCAACATTACAAATTTTTAACTCATCTAACATATCAATCGCGTTTCTATACGTTGCTTGATCGTCAGTTTTTATTAAAACCGTAATTGCTTTGGTATCCGCTGTTGCGTCAACCGCCATACGTTTGAAGGTAGTATCTGCTAAAAGTTTGTTTTTGTTTTTTTCAGTTAAGCCTTTGATTTCTTCAATGGCCCACTTGTTTTGCTCAGTTAATAAAGCGTGCAAGCCCTCAGGACTAAAATTTGTTTCTTTTAAATCTGTTGGCGGAAGGCCTTTTTCATTACCAGCAGCATAAAACTGACCTACGTAATAAAAAATTCTATCATCCTTTGTCAATAAAAAAGTAACACCATTTTTAACTTCTGGTGGTGGTGGACTTCCAGGAGGTGGTTCAGCTGGTAAGCTTAACTCCATGCTTTTTGGTTTACTAAAGGTTGATGTTAAAACGAAAAACGTTAATAACAAGAACGCTAAATCTACCATTGGAGTCATATCCACGCGGGTACTCTGTTTCTTGGCGCGTTTTTTACCGCCTTTACCATGCCCGCCGCCGCTATCTGCTATTTCTGCCATGTTAAATAAGTTTTTTAATTAATATTATTTTTTGGGTTCAGCTGCTGGAACTGACGACCCACCTTCCATTGATGTAATCAAATTGAAAGTGTAAATTTTCATATCTGTAAAGGTTTTAAATACATCTTTTACAAAAATGTATTTAGCCTTACCGTCAGCTTTAATAGCATAACGAGGCTTTTCTCCTTTAAACTCTTGTCCTGTTTCTGCTGCTTTATCTTTATTTCTCATATAGATAGCATTTAATTCAGTAGCAGATATTTGAATCCAGTCTCTCAATTGGTTATTCATTGAATCTAAAGGAACACCTTTTTGAGGTTGAAACTTAAGTCTCTCAGGTTCTGTAGCGTCCAAGTACCTTGGTAAATCTTTTATCTCAACACCAAAGCTAGATAAACCGCCAAATTTTTTAATTTGGTCGGCGTTAAATTTAACGCCATACTTTTCGCTCATTTTTGCTAAAGTATTAGTTCTAGCTTCGCCATTTCCTACTCCAAAAAACGCTCTACCAATATTATCTACTGTAATTAATACAGTGTTTTCAGGTAATGTTTTGTCAGATACTGATGATGGTGGATCCACAATCACAGGCTCTGCCATACGAAATGATGCAGTAAGCATGAAAAAGGTAACCAATAAGAACGCTAAATCCACCATTGGAGTCATATCTATGCTCGGTGCATGTGCTGCTGGTTTTATTTTTGGCATGACTTATTTTTTAGTTACTAATTAATAGATGAAATTTATTTTTAATATCCATAAAGGAATAAAAACTATTTTCCAGAAGTTTGAAACTCTCCAATAATTGAGAAACCAGCTTCATCCATTGCATAAGTTAATTGATCTACACGATTTGAGAACAAGTTGTAGAAAATAATTGCTAATGCAGAAGATAAGATACCTACTAATGTGTTTACTAAGGCTTCAGAAATACCTGTTGCTAATGCTGCTGTATCAGGAGTACCAGCTGCAGCTAAGGCACCGAAGGCACGAATCATACCTACAACCGTTCCGATTAGACCAACTAAGGTACCAATTGAAGCACATGTAGAAATAACACTCATGTTTTTAGACAACATTGGTAATTCTAATGCAGTCGCTTCTTCTAATGCTTTAGAGATAGCAGCAACTTTAGCTTCTTTATCCATAGTATTATCGTTTTGTACGAATTGGTATTTCATTAAACCTTCACGAACAACGTTTCCTAAAGATCCTTTCTGTTTGTCGCAAGCTGCAATAGCTCCGTCAAAATCTTTAGCTGCAATTAATTCTTTAATTTTTGATACAAATTTATCCGTGTTACCAGCACCATTTGCTTTTTGAATAGTTATAAAACGTTCTAATGCAAAAGTAATTACAGTAAATAATGTTCCTAATAAGATAGGTACAATAAATCCACCTTTATACATGATACCGAAGAAATTGTGTGGATGTCCTTTTTCTGGACCTTCTGCGTCGAAATTACCAGGATCTCCTAATACAAATTTATAAACCACGATACCAATTACTAAACAGATAGCTATTGCTAATGCTGAAACGATGAACGGAAAACCGCCTGATGTTTTTTTGTTACTCATAATAGTTGTTTTTTTAGTTAGTTTCTAATTTTTAGAATGACGCCAAACATAATAAAAAGGTTTTTAAATAGCAATATTCTTGTGCTATCTTTTTGTTAATGTTTGATAACCCCTCTTTTTGTTTAATGACGCTTATTCTACCACAAATATTGTCAATTTTTGTTTAACAAAAACAGTGATTTTGTAACTGGTTGATTTTGGGCAATAAGTGGTTAGTTTTTAGGTCTCACCACAGAGGCACAGAGTTAAAAGGTGTTTATTGCGGATGTCATGCTCAACTTATTTCAGGGTCTCATGGGACCCTGAAACGAGTTCATGGTGACGTTACTCCAAGACAGTAAGATTACTTTAAATAGCTAATAGCAATGATTTGTATTTTCCGCTCAGCAGCTGCATAAGGGCTGTAAACAGAATTCCGAACATCTTTGACGTCATCACTCACTTTACTGACTGGTAATTCACCAATATCTTCGTTAAAAAATTCAATACGTCCTTCGGCTTCATTAGTATTATCAACGTATTTAACAAATTTACCATTATCGTATTCCATAAAATAGTTGCGTAAACTGCTAATACGGCGTTTCGCCAAATTCACATTATAATCGGTACTAGCTAATGGGCTACAATAGCCTTTCATAGTGATTTTAACTTTTTCGCCACGTTGTAAAACTTGGTCAAGTAGTAAAGCAAATTTATCTAAGTCTTGCATACCAGCGTCTACGCTATCTTCAAAAAAGTTTTCTACTCGGTTAACGGCATAGTCTTTTGGTTCGCCATCCAGTCCTTTTGGGTATTCAACTAAATACTTAGGTTTTAAAGCAATGTAATCTTCGTAGGTTTTTTTGTAATTCTTTTTAGTCACAATGACTTTTGTTTTTGGCTCAGGCTCATCGTTATGAAAATACAGTGTTAATGGCACCAATACTTTCATTTGATTAATTAGTAAAGCGGTTGTATCAATTGGTTTTGGTGGTTCGGTTAATGGAGTGATAGGGAAACTATAAATATCATTACAACAATTTGGTTTGTCTTCGAAATAAGAACCTAAACGATTAGATGAAATATAGGCTTTATCTTTTTTAGAATTTACGCTATAGTAAATATCGTTATAACTACTGTTAATTGGATATCCAATGTTTTGAACATCTGTAAAGGCGTTGTCTTTAAATTCAGAAGTAAAAATGTCAAAGTTTCCTAAACCTTTATGCCACGTGCTACTGAAGTATAAGGTTTTGTTTTCTTTGACGAACCAAGGTGTGATATCATCTTCAATAGTATTTACTTTTTTACCAGCATTAATAGGCACTTCAAATGTTCCATCCTCATTCATAAAGGCATACCAAATATCCATGGCGCCTTCACCTGACCCTCTATCGCTCGAAAAAAACAACACTTGCTTTTCATTTATTTCGCTTAAACAAGGCTGTGTGGTGTTGCTTCCGCTCACATTAATCGGCGATGGCAATTTTTGTAATTCAGTCCAATGCCCTTCTTTAAAATCAGATACATAAATTTCGCAACGGTATTGAGTAGCATTTAATGCTCCGCAACGCGATACAAAAACTTTTGTGAAATCTGCATTAAAACTTGTGTTGGCATTGTGTATTCCACTTTTATTAAATAGCGAATCAAGTTCTTTTGCTTTTAAAAATTTATTTTCTTTTCGCGCCGATTTTTTTGCTGTATATAACTTATTAAATCCAACACCAGCTGCATCTGTTTTTGATTTATCTCTTAATGAAGAAAAATACAATAAACTATCGTATTCAAAAGGCGCATACTCACTTACCTTACTATTTACGGCACTGTCCAAATGCACCACTTTTACGTCTACAGGATTTTTAACTAATACTTGAGCTATATCACATGACTCAAATTCTTGTTTTGCTTTAGCGGCTAAACGCACTTTTTCTTTATCTTTACTATTGCGTTGTTTTTTATAATACTTATCAAAATACTTTTTTGCGTCTTTGTATTTACCATTTCCTTTTAAAAGTGAAGCAATATAAAATGGAACTTCTTTGTAAGTTTTACCATTGTCTTTTTTAAATACTTTTTCGTACCAATGCAGCGCCACAGAATTATCATAATTTAAACGAGAAGCATCGGCAAACAATACTTGATATTCAATTTTTGAAGAATCTATTAAAATCACTTGATTGTAGTATTGTGCTGCTGAGGAATAATCTTTCCTGGAAGTTGCCTCGGCTCCCAATTTTAAATATTGCTTAATGCTTTGAGAAAATAAACTTGTTGCTATAAAGAAACAAAATACAAAAAACAGAATATGAAGTTTTCTTACTATTTGCATACTACATATAAATTGGACATACCCTAGTTTTTGGAACAAACGGTATAATTTTTTTGAAAATGTAGGTTACGTAAATTTCAAAACCTCCTCGACGGTTTGTTGCAGCAATAAACTTACTTGTATTGACATCATAACTTACGCCTGCGGTTAGGGTTTTTATTTGATAACCCAGTCTTGCAATAACCGCATCTTTAGCTCTATAATATAATCCAACAGAAGCTGATTGATTTGTTTTTTCATCTAAATGAAATTTAACCTGTGCTCCAGAAATTATTTCATTATATTTACCTTGATGAGAATATAATACCTCTGCAACAATATCTGTTTTAGCGCCAATAGGATATGCAAAACATAAATAATTATTTAGTTTAGCATCAATTTTAATGTTATTATTATTTTGAAACGTTAGTTTAGGGTTTGTAAAATGATGATAAGAAATGCCATACTGTACAAACGCTCTCTGTTTAATAGCATATTGTAAAGCAGTACCAAAATTAAAATCTCCAAAAGTAGATGCATTTTTAGCAAAATTTTCGCCAGTGCCGTTGTTTGAACTATAACTATTATTTTGATATTGATCATCAAAAGTCATTCGGCTATAATTAAATCCAACATTTGAAATGCCCATCATAATGCCGCTAGTCCAAAGTAGTGTGGAGTCTTTGTTTAATTTATGAATATAAGAGCCTGATACGTACAATTGATTAGTTCCATAATATGTATCGCCTGCCTTATCGTTATTAAATAGAATGCCAACCCCAAAGCAATCGCTTTTCATTTTTTTTGTTTTAAAGCGCGCATCTCCTGCAACCGAAAAAGAACGGTACGGAACAGGCACACTACTCCACTGACTTCTGTAAATACCATTTACCCTATAATCTCCGTCAAAAAAGCCAGTAAAAGCAGGATTTAGGTTAATAACCGAACCGTTATATTGAGAAAAATGTACGTCTTGAGAAATTAAAGGTTTAAAATTAAAAATTAAAACTACCAAAAGTATTAATTTACAAAACGAAATATATGTAAATCTGTATTTCATTTATCTGATTAAAGTAACGTTTCCTTTTTTGAAAATTTCTTCGCTTTGCTCTCCACACTTAGCTTTTACGTAATATCCAAACACTCCAGGGTCTGATAATCTTCCTTTAAAATTACCATCCCAACCTTGAACAGGATCAGTTGTTTCAAACACTAACTCTCCCCATCTATTATAAACTGCAAAATAAAAAACACCAAAATTTGGTCCTCTTACTTTAAATATATCATTGTGTCCATCGCCATTTGGTGTAAATGTATTTGGAATATATAATTCGGGGTTTGTAATCACATTAATTGTTTGAGCGTCCAAAGTATCAATACAGTTAATCGAATTAGGAATTTGAGTAATTAACGTAACGGGAAAATCGCCTACTGTAATATAAGTATGGCTAGGATTTTGAACAGAGGATGACTCGCCATCGCCAAAAGTCCAAGTCCATTCAGGCTCAGTCCCAGGAGGACTTTGAACAAAACCTTCAAATTTTACAAGGTTTTCGGAACAAGTTATCGGCGTGTAAGTAAATGAAGCTTTAAATGCATCGCTAATAGAAACAACCGTTGTAACGGTATCATTACAAAGAGGTTTATTACTTACATAAGCCACTAGTGATACGGAATAACTTCCTGTGCCAGGATAATTATATGTTGGCGATGTTACATGAGAGGTATCTGCTAAAGTTGTTTGGTCACCAAAATTCCAATTAAAACTTAAACCAGCACTGCCTGTACTATTATTTGAAAAAGAAACAGATGTTGTGCCGCAAATAGCTTGAGGTGCCTGAGCCGCTGCCACTACAACACTTGGACAAGGCTTAACAATTAATTGAAAATCCCGTTTCGTTTCGCTCAAAAGAACACCATTTCGATATTCTTTTACTTTAATTCCTATTACAAAATAGCCTTGTAAATTTGGAGTTGCTGTTACCAAACCCGATGAAGAATTTATTTGCATCGGAACTCCTCCTAACATATTAGCTGTATTATAAGGCGCCTGCCAAACAACAGGTGTAAATGGGGGGTTAACTGGAACTGATGGACAAGAAGGAACTGTGTTTGGACAACTGGTGACTTGAGGCGCAAAATTTCCGATCACGGGACACGAAGCGGTGAGACCATCAAATGGCTGAAATAATTCATATACCAAAGAATCTCCATCATAATCAATAGCCGAATCGTCAAATACCCATGGTTTGTTAACACAAATAAATGGCGGCGGCCAAAATTTAATTACCGGGTTACTATTGATGGCTACAACTTCTGGGCCTGGAATAGTTGCATAATATGTTGCCCCAACACACTCGGGGTTCACAATGTTTAAAATGTTTTGATTTCTACAACAACGCTGATATGAAATTTGATAGCCTCCTAGTAATGGTGGCAAATTAATCGTATCAATATAAGTTGTTACCTCATAACAAAAATCTAAGGGAGGAATCGTACATGGATCGTTAATAGCCGGCGATAATGTGTCTAATCCTCGAAAAGTCATTTCAAGCGTTTGTAATAAAACATTACTACTGTTAAAAATTCCAACGCTTGCTGGATTATCAAATGGAGGAACTCCAACATAACAATCACGATAAACGGTTAAACGTATTTCATAATTATTAGACCCTAAATTTTTATAATTTAACTCACCTCCTACAATATGTGTTGCTTTTGCAGAAAATGATAGCAGCAACTCAAATAATAAGAAAAAAAATAGTAGTAGTTTTTTAGTCATTCGTCTTAAATTAAACATTAAGATACACTAAACTACACAAAAAAACCCTGATTAAAAAATCAGGGTTCAATATTATATAAAACAAGAATTATCTTAATGTTCCGTTTTTATCAGCCTCTTTATTTTGCTTAAGTATTTGTCTTACTTGATAAACCAATAAAAAAGCAATAATACTCCATAAAATGATGTTTGGTCCGTGACCTAAAACATCCATTCCTTTAAATACAGATTTTGAAAATTCTCCAATTCCGTAAAAAACATCTGTCATTGTAATCATTAAAGAAGCCATATTAATCTAAATTTAGTAAGTTTACGCCACAAAAATAGAATTTTTTCTTAAAAAAAACGATTTTTTATAAAAATGATTGCGGGGCTCTTAAAAAGTAATATTCAATTATCCATAATAATTTTGCTATTGCTATGTATTGCAGCTTGTGGTTGCTCGTTTTATTTTGTAAACACTGAGGTTTCATTAATTAATCACAAAGAACATATTTTATACTCATTATTTATTGGTAATGGATTTTCGTTTATTTATAATGAAATTATTACCCTGTTTATAATACTAACAGGTGCGTTTTTTGTCAATTTTTTAGTTATAGAACAAGAAATAACCTCTAAAACTAATTTCTTACCTGCATTTTTTTATATTTTATTTTCATTTTCTGCTTCAACTAAGGGAATTATTGAACCAATTTTAGTTGCCAATTTATTTCTTTTACCATCAATCTATTTTTTAATAAACAGTTATCGGCGAGATGAGGCATTAACTGATGTTTTTAAAGCGGGGGTATTTATGGGATTAGCCTCTTTTTTCTGTATAAACTATATTATTGTTTTTCCGCTAAGTTTATTTGCCTTAATAATACTACGCCCTTTTAATTGGCGAGAATGGGCCATTTTACTATTAGGCCTTTTAACACCTTTGTATATATATGTTAGCATTTGTTACTTAGTAACTGATAATGCTTTTGCTGTATTTAGTATGATGAGAGAAGCTATAAGTACGATACAAAAACCTATTATATCAGAATATTATATAGGTTTTATATTTATCACCGTGCTTGCTTTTATTTTTGCTATTATCCATTACATAAGTAAAGGTTTTGGCGGAAAAGTTAAAACTCAAAAAACAAAATATATTTTATTATGGATGTTTACTTTAAGCTTGTTAATGGTGTTTTTTGAGCAAATATCGGATATGGTACTATTATCTTGCATTGTTCCATTAAGTATTATCATTGGTGACTATATGTCTGAAATAAAACAACTAAAAATTGCTAACACCTTGTTAATATTGTTTTTTGGAGGATTTATAATAATTTATTTACACGCTTTAGGACTCATCTAAAACTACATTAAACGTTATATACCACTTTTAAGGTATGCAAAAAAGCTAGTAAAATAGTATTTTTATCTGCTAAATTATGCCAACACTCGATACTTTAAAGCTAGGACAATCAGCTACAATTCAAGAATTTACTGATGAATTTTTGTCGTTAAAATTTATTGAAATGGGATGTTTACCAGGTGAAAAAATAAAATTATGCAATATTGCACCATTAGGAGATCCTATTGCAATTGAGGTATCTGGATATATATTAAGTCTAAGAAAAGAAGAGGCGGCGTCTATAGTTGTAAAATTAAATTCCGAAAACACGATTGAATCCTGTGCCATCTAAAATGCCTCATATTTCTGTTGCACTGATTGGAAATCCCAATAGCGGAAAATCTACGCTTTTTAATTCCCTAACTGGCCTTCATCAAAAAACCGGTAACTATTCGGGTGTTACAGTTGATAAATATATCGGTAAATATAATTTTAATGCTATTGAATATGAACTAACCGATTTACCTGGCACTTATAGTTTATATCCAAAATCAATGGATGAAGAAGTGGCCTGCAGAGCATTGATGAGTGAAGCTGAAAAAATTGATGTCGTAGTTATTGTTGCTGATTCTTCTAATTTAAAGCGTCACTTACTATTAGCAACTCAAGTAATTGATTTAAAAAAACCATGCATCATGGTTTTAAATATGATTGATGAAGCTGAAAAAAACAATATCATCATCTATAAAGAAGAGTTAGAAAAGCTTTTGGGTATAAAAGTTGTAACAACTAACTCTCGAAAAAAAGAAGGAATAAATGAGTTGAAAGAAGCTATTACAAGAGCCAACATATCTGATTCGATTTTTTATAATTTTGAGAAACAAAAACAATTATTTCCTCAAGCTAATTCTTATGAGCAATTAATTACTTCTCAATTTAATACAGAAAAACAAAACACGAGCGATATAAAAGCTTTTGAGTTGGCAGATAACATTCATCGATTTACCAAAATAAATTACATTGTAGCAAAATGTATTAAACAACCTCAACAGTTAAGCAAAAGCATTACTCAAAAATTAGATTCATTTTTTACACATAAATTTTTCGGCTTCGCTTTTTTCTTTTTTGTGTTGTTTGTCATCTTTCAATTTATTTTTTATGTGGCCGAATATCCAATGACGTGGATAGAGGAAGGCTTTGCAAAACTAATGAGTTTAACAGCAAATGCTTTACCGCCAGGGCAATTTAACGACATGATAGTAAATGGTATTTTAGCTGGTATTAGCGGTATTGTGGTTTTTGTTCCGCAAATTGCCTTATTGTTTTTCTTTATAGCTATTTTAGAAGATACAGGTTATATGGCACGAGCAAGTTTTATTTTAGATAAAGTAATGCGTCGTTTTGGTTTAAATGGAAAATCAGTTATACCAATGATTAGCAGCGTAGCTTGCGCTGTGCCATCAATTATGAGTACAAGAACCATTACTAATTGGAAAGATAGAATCATTACTATTTTAGTAACACCATTAATCAGTTGTTCGGCACGCTTACCAGTTTATACATTACTCATCAGTATTATGTTTGCTGGCAAACAAACTTTTCTAGGTTTTAATTATCAAGGATTGGTTTTAATGGCCATGTATGTAATGGGTTTTGTAGCTGCTTTAATAGCTGCGTATATTTTAAAACGCGTATTAAAAACAGAGGAAAAAAGTTATTTCATCATGGAATTACCTGTTTATCGAAAACCACAATGGCAAACCGTTGCCTTGTTAGTATTAGATAAAGTAAAAGTGTTTTTATTTGACGCTGGTAAAATTATTTTGGCTATTTCGGTAGTATTGTGGTTTTTAACTACACATACCTCTTCTAGCGAATTTCAAAGAATAGACCTTGAATATACAGCTGCTATAAACCAAACAGATAACGATAGTTTAAAATCTGTTTATGAAGCACAAATGCAATCTCAAAAACTAGAAGCCTCTTATGCTGGTGTGTTAGGAAAAAAAATGGAGCCAATTATTAAACCCTTGGGTTTTGATTGGAAAATAGGGATTGCTTTAATTACTTCATTTGCCGCTCGAGAAGTATTTGTTGGTACCATGGCAACCATATATAGTAGTGGTGATTCTGAAAACACAGAAACATTAAGAGAAAAATTAATTGCTGAGAAAAATTTTGAAACTCAACAGCCCTCATACTCTAACGCTGTTTGTTGGTCGTTGTTAGTGTTTTATGTATTTGCAATGCAATGCATGAGCACTCTTGCAACCACTTACCGCGAAACCAAACACTGGAAATGGCCTGCCCTTCAATTAGTATTTATGACCGGCTTAGCCTATCTGTCTTCTTTTGTAATTTATTCTGTATTTAGTTAAAAGCATTTTTTATTTCGGTGAAATAATTTTTTGTACTTTCATGCATGTTTAAATTTTTCGAGAAAATAGAACAAAAAAAATATTGGCAGTTATTTTTTATAACAATAGCTGTTCATATTTTAATGCTTAAAAATAATTTTACTTTCTATAGTGATGACACTTATGTTTTACAAAATCCAATCGTAAAACATTTTTCATTTGAAAATATAAAATTAATGTTTCTATCCTATTTCGATGGGCATTATCATCCATTAACATTATTATCCTTGGCAATAAATTATGCTATGAGTGGCGACAACGCCATTAGTTATAACATCACAAATTTATTGATTCACTCTAGCAACGTTGTGTTAATTTTTATTTTTATAAAACTACTATTTAAACGTTCAGATTTTGCTTTTGTAGTAGCTTTAGTTTGGGCTGTTCACCCGCTTCATGTAGAGTCGGTAGCGCGAATTACTGATAGAAAAGATACACAATATGTATTCTTTCTTTTAATTGCTCTTATTAACTATATAAAATATAAAAGTTGTAACAATAATAAACTTTTAATTTATACCATGGTAGCCTTTTTATTATCTCTTTTATCTAAAGGACAGGCACTAATCTTACCTTTAATTATTGTATTAATAGAATTTTATTTACACAAAATAGAAAATACAAAAATAGATTTTAAAACAGTATCATACTTTATCCCTATTAGTATTGCATTTGCTTTTTTAGCATATAGAGCCCAGTTATTTACTGGTTATTTAAGCCAAACCGAAGATGTGTCAGTTGCTCAAATGATATTTTATCCAAGCAACATATTATCGAGCTATATATATAAACTTTTTATTCCCATAAACTTATCTGCCCAATACACTATCCCAAAAATTACCGAAATAAGTAAGCAATACTATTTATTATTAATTCCCTTTTTATTATTAATTAGTTTATTGTTTTCACTAATAAAAAAACAGTATATCTATTTTTTTGGAATTCTATTTTATCTTATTACAGTATCTATCATGTTAAGATTTATACCAATTGCCGAAAATTTTATGCCCGACCGATATAACTACTTACCATCATTAGGCTTTTGTATTATTATGGCTCAAGCATATTTTTATATCAGTCAAAAAATTAAATCAGCCAATATTATAAAATACATTGGACTTAGTTATTTATCGTTTTTTGCATTACTAAGTTTCTTAAGGGTTCCTGTATGGAAAGATGGGCTAAGCGTTTGGCAAGATGCTTATAAAAATTATCCACAGGATACAGATGTTCTACAAAATATTGGGGAATTAAATTTAGCCAAACAACAGCCTAACTTGGCGATTCCCTTCTTACAAAAATCTATTGCCGCTGATTCTTTAAATATTTTAGCAAGATTTTCTTTGTACAAATCTTACAAAGCACTTTCAGAAAACGAAAAAGCGCAAAAAGAACTCATACATATTTTACGATTAAAACCAAAAACGGCAAATCAATTTTCTAATCAAGCCATTGTTTTTTCTCAATTTGGAATGTATGCCAAAGCTATTGAACTAAATAATGTGTCGATGCAAAAACACCCTTTGTTTATTAAATTTCAAGTAAACGATATAGGGTTTTTACTTTACAATATGGAGTTTGAAAAAGCTTTACAAAAAACAGACAATTTGTTGTCATCTAATCCATACTGTGCAAATATGCTTTATGAAATGAAAGCAAAAATTAACATTGGAGAGTTTAATGTAATAGATGCTATGACCAATATTAATTTGGCAAAAAAAACTGGAACAAAAAAAGAAGTAATAAAAGAATTTACAGATCGAACGAATTTGGTTAGTGCAAAATTTTTGAGTTATAATTCAAATGATTTCAATCTACTGATTCAATCGGGTAAAGAATTATTTAATCAAAAAGCATATGTAAATGCTTTGAAATTTTTTGAAAAGTGCGAAACATTAAATCCTAATAATGAATCTGTTTTAAATAATATTTGTGCTTGTTACTTCAATTTATCTCGTCCTGATAAAATAAAAGAATATTATTCGAAAATTATTGCCAATAATTTTCAAAAAAATAAAAATCTTGAAGCCTATCTTACTAATAACACTATTAAATATTAGTCTATTAATTTAAAATGAACTATCATATATTATTGCATCAATCTATTATTGCATCTGTTTTGGCTGGTAACGAAATATTGAAAATATATGATACTAATTTTGTAGTTGAATATAAAGATGATCAATCGCCTTTAACATTAGCAGATAAAAAAGCAAGTGACACTATTATTAAAAAATTAGAGCCTTTTAATATTCCTGTATTAAGCGAAGAAGGCGTTCATGAAAATTTTGAAATCAGAAAAAATTGGAACAAATTATGGATCATCGATCCTTTAGACGGTACTAAAGAATTTGTAAAACGTAATGGAGAATTTACAGTAAATATTGCTCTAGTTGAAGATAACCTTCCAAGTATTGGTGTTATTTATTCACCAGTATTTAAAGACTTATATTTTGCTGCTAAAGGAATTGGTTCTTATAAAATTGATAGAAGATTTTTTTCTTCTTTAGTTAATTCTATCGAAACCCTAAGATTTGAAGATTTATTAAGTATTGCCCAAAAATTGCCTATTGTTTTAAATAGAAATAACTACGTCGTTGTTGCAAGTCGTTCACATATGAGCTCCGAAACTTACGCACATATCGAAACCCTAAAACTGGTTCATCAAAATGTTGAAATTGCCTCAACAGGCAGTAGTATTAAAATGTGTTGGGTAGCGGAAGGAGTAGCGGATGAATACCCTCGTTTTGGCCCAACCATGGAATGGGATACTGCCGCTGGCCAAGCCATTTTACAAGAATCAAATGCTAGTTTGATTGATTTTGAAACAAAGCAACCCATGAAATACAATAGAGAAAAATTATTAAACAATTGGTTTATTGCAAAAAGGTAATTTTTCTGTTTCTTGCTAATCTCGCAATAATTTAATTTCCTTTTCAATAATTTGATTTATTTCCTCAGCTCTAAAAACTATCATCGCATGCGAGCCTTGTTGTATGCTGTAATGTGACTTAACATATTTATACCACAACAGCTTATCATTAGTGCCATGGATATGAATCACATTTTTAGGTTCTTCTTGTCTATCCCAATTTGCAATAATATTAATACAATATTTAAAATAGTTTTGCGTCATGCTATTTACCATTCCTAAAAACTCAGGAATATACGCTTTACCAAAACCAATAATCCAACGACCTTGGTATGCCATTTGGCGATGCTGCTTTTCTGAAACTATTTTATGTAATGGAAAATGCTTTAGTGTTTTGATAAACCAAGGCAATTCGCGACGTGATTTACTAGTTGAAATCAAAAACGTTTTTTGAGGAGAAATGATTTTTGAAAGTTCTGTGCAAAGCATTCCTCCAAAAGAAACTCCTAATAAACAAAAAGGAATAGTTGTATTTATTTGTGGTAAAAATTTACGAGCATATGTTTCCATCGTGTCGTTTTTATTAGGAGTAGGCCAACTTAAAACAATAATTTCAACACCAGTGATTTTAGTATTTACATATAATTTTTCTGTTGTACCTAAACCAGGAATAGCATAAATAACCATAAAACAAAGGTAACAACATCCATTAAGTGTTAATTACTTTATTAAAACCAACAAATGTTAAATTATTACAGGTTAATAACTTTTTAAAGGTGTGATGGTTATCGCATTATATTTGTTGCAATAAAATATAAATGAAAATGACAGTAGAAATGGCTTTAGAAAATATTACCACTGAATTAAAAAATGATGTTTTGGTTATTACTATCAATCGTCCAGATAAATTAAACGCATTAAATAAACAAACCATAGAAGAATTACACGAAACGTTTGTTGATGCTGAAAATGATAAAAATATCAGAGCACTTATTATAACTGGCTCTGGCCAAAAAGCATTTGTTGCAGGCGCTGATATTGCTGAATTTGCACACTTTAGTATTGAGGAAGGAAAACAATTAAGTTCTATTGGTCATTTTAAAATATTCAATTTCATCGAAAATTATTCTAAACCAGTTATTGCTGCCGTAAACGGTTTTGCTTTAGGCGGAGGATTAGAATTAGCAATGGCTTGTCATATTCGTGTAGCAAGTTCAAATGCTAAAATGGGATTACCAGAAGTTAGTTTAGGAGTTATTCCAGGATACGGCGGAACTCAACGTTTAGCCCAATTAGTGGGAAAAGGCAAAGCTTTTGAAATGATTGTAACAGCAGATATGTTAAACGCAGAAGATGCTTATAAATGGGGATTAGTAAACTATGTCACGTCACAAGAAGAATTATTAAATAAATGTTTCGAAATCACTTCAAAAATAGTTTCAAAATCTCCCACTGCTGTTAAAACAGCCATTAAAGTAATTAATGCTGGCTACAACAATAAACAAAACGGGTATGAAGTTGAAATAGAAGAATTTGGAAAAAGTTTTGGAACTGGCGATTTTAAAGAAGGCGTAGCAGCATTTTTAGAAAAAAGAAAAGCTCTTTTCCAAGGAAACTAAATCTTATTTCAAAACTTAAATAAGCGCTAAATTATGGGGACAACTAGACCATTTAATTTTAAACAATGGATAGACGACAATCGTCATTTATTAAAGCCGCCCGTAAACAATAAAGTAGTTTATAAGGATGCTGAATTTATTGTGATGGTGGTTGGTGGACCAAACTCTCGCAAAGACTTTCATTACAACGAAAGTGAAGAGTTTTTTTATCAATTAGAAGGCGATATTATTGTGACGATTCAAGAAGATGGAAAAGCAGTTCAAGTGCCGATAAAAGAGGGTGATATTTTTTTATTGCCTCCAAAAATACCTCACAATCCTATTCGATTTAAAAACACCATCGGTTTAGTAATGGAACGAAAAAGAAGAGAAGGAGAACAAGACGGTTTAATGTGGTTTTGTGAAAAATGTAACCATAAATTATACGAAGAAAAATTTGTGTTAAACGACATTGCCTCTCAATTTCAAGGTGTTTTTCAAAAATTTTATACCTCTAAAGAACTTACTACATGTAAGCAATGTGGCCACATTATGGAGCCACCTCCTGTAATTTCTTAGTTAAATTTGTTTAAATCTTGTTTAAAAGTTCGTAGAAGTACAGTTTTAACGAGTAAATCACTCGTTTTTTATCTGATTATGCCGTAACTTTGCGGTATTAATTAGTTAACATGAAAAATTTACTCTTTTTAAAAGGTATTCTAGCTTTTGTTTTTGCCTTAGCATTTCAAATTTCATACGCACAATTACAAAACAATCATGTTAACAAAGGTGCCGTTATTAAACCTATCAAAAACATTACAAATGTTGAATATAAAACGCTAAAAAAACAAGGCGCTTTATCTGACCAATACGAATATATAATTGACCATGGCGCCAATATGCCTGTTGCTTCTTATTCCATAAATTTAGCTAAATCTACCACAATTCTTACCCAATGCGACCCATTACCTGTTCAAGGAAGTATCGGTTATTCCGTAGAAACGGATGATACTCCTTTATTAACAATACCTATCCCTTTTAATTTTTGCTTTTATGGAACTAATTATACTTCTTTAAGATTATCAGCCAATGGCAACGTTCAATTTTCAACAAACTCAACTGCTTTTAGCTCAACTGGTTTTCCTTCTTCTACAGTAAATATGATTGCGCCTTTTTGGGCAGATGGGGAATCGATGGTATCTTCTGGTGGAATTACGTACGGTAAAATTTATATTGATCCTCATCCAACCTATATGATTATTTCATGGGATAGTATGGGGTATTTTAACAATATGGTTGACAAACTAAATTCTTTTCAATTAGTTTTAACAAATGGTTTAGATCCAATTTTACCTGTCGGTAAAAATGTAGGCTTTTATTATAAAAAAATGCAGTGGACAACTGGAGGTGCTTCAGGAGGAACAAATGGTTTTCCTACAACACAACCAGGAACACCAGCAACAATTGGAGCAAATCAAGGCAATGGTATTGATTATTTTTTAATTGGAAGATTTGGAGTACCTGGTTCGGTATATGACGGACCACTAGGCAACAGCGACGGAATAAGTTGGTTGGATGGTAAACGATTTTTCTTTGATGTTTGCCCACCAATAGGAACAAATCAATCGCCTGTTTCAACTTTAATTGGACCATGTGATACAATAAAAGTTTGCGGTAACGATTCTTTAATTATCAAAAATGCATTCATTGGGCCTGAATTAACGCAATCTGTATCTATAACAGCTAGTGCGCCATCATTAGGAAGTTCATTTTCTTTTACTACTATTACAACAGGAAACAGTACAGATATTAATATGATGGTTGACGGTAGTTCTGCTCCTGCTGGCTATCATACTGTTACCATGTCTGCAACCGATAATGGAACTCCATCATTAACCTCTTCACAAACTTTTTTGGTATTTGTAGATCGTACCTCAACTAATAATTTAAATGGTCAAATTATTATTACACCAACTATTGGAATTTGCCCAGGAGGTGCGGCATCCGCAAGTATATTAACAACAGGAGGCACTCCAAGCTCTTATTTATGGAGCGATAATAGTGCAGGAACATCAACAAATTTTACCGTTACACCTTCTTTAGATTCAACAGTTTTTGTAACCTTAAAATTTGGCCAATGTCAAAAAACTATCAAAAACTATATTCATGTAAAACCAGTTCCTGTTGCCTCCATTACTGGAAATACCTCTCTATGTTCAGGCACTAATTCAACTACAGTTTTAACTGCATCAAATACATTAAACTCTGCGGCTCAAGCCCCGTATACATATACGTGGGCAGGAAGTCCGGCACCTTCTCCAACTAATACACAAACTACAACGGCTTCTGGAGGAACATACTCTGTAACTATTACAAATAAATACAATTGTTCTGCCTCAACAGTAATCACAGTTAATTTAGCCACCACTCCAATGTTTACTGTAGTGCCAACTAATACAACTATTTGTTCAAATGGTGCTGTTCCTCTTTCGTTAACTTTTGGCAACGGAGCTCCTGCCTGTGGCTTATCTACTTCGGGAGGATGCACATCTCCTAATAATATTCAAGTAGGAAGTGCAACGACACAGGGCTCAGGAAGTGTCTATACTCCTTATGGTGGTTTATTTGAAAGCGCAAGAAATCAATATTTATTTAGAGCTAGTGAATTAATTGCAGCTGGCATTTCTCCAGGAAAAATTGATAAGTTAGCCTTTAATGTCACAAATTTAAACGGTAATGCAAATTCCTTTGAAAATTTTACAATCAAAATAAAATGTGTAACATATTCTGTTGTGTCAACTACCTCCATGGACAATACAGGTTTAATTCAAGTATATGGGCCACAAACTATTAATGCTTCAGTAGGTTGGAATACTTATAATTTTACTCAAGCATATGAGTGGGATGGTGTTAGCAATCTTTTGGTGGATATTTGCTTTTTTAATCAAAATTGGGATGGTAATATTTCAGTTCAATATACAAATGTTGGATTTACTTCTACCAAATATGTAAATGCTGATAATAATGATCAATGTCCAGTTACAACAGTTGATGGTACTGATGTAAACAGACCAAATGTTCGTTTTGGTAATTGTCCTTCTACACCAGCAGCATCTGCTTTTACTTATAGTTGGTCGCCAGCAACCGGCTTAAGTAGTACAAGTGTTTCAAATCCAACTGCAAATATTTCTGCTTCTATACAATATTCTGTGATAGTTACACCAACTGCCGCACCAACTTGTTCTAATGTTGGTACTACAAGCCTAACCATTATTACTCCTGCAACTCCTACAATTACAGCTGTTTCTGCATTATGTTCAAACGCTCCTAATTTTACTTTAACAGGATTACCAACTGGAGGCACTTGGAGCTTAACGGCATCAACATCTACTGCAGGGGTTTTCACTCCGTCACTAGCGGCTATAGGAAACAATACTGTTACTTACCTTTACGGTGGAGCGGGTTGTTTGCAAACAACAACTGCTATTGTTCCAATTGAAAGATATGTACCTTCAACTATTACTGGAACAATAAATCCTATTTGTTTACCTGGATCTACCGTTAATTTATCTACAGCATTAACCACCTCAACATTAGGTGTTGGCACATGGAGCGGAAACGGTGTAACAGGAACAACCTTTAATCCAATAAGTGCTGGTGTAGGAACCCACACATTAACGTATAGTACAAATTCAGTTCCTACAATTGCATTATGCCCTACATTTAGTACAATCGCTGTAACTGTTAACTCAGCTATTCAACCAACAATTTCAGCTATTGGTCCTTTTTGTACCAACACTCCTTCGGTTGTAATATCTGCTTCACCAACTGGTGGAACATGGGCCGCTTCACCAGGAGTAAACACTGCTGGTGCTTTTACACCTTCATTAGCTTTAATAGGCAATAATACTTATACATATACCGTTGGGGCTTCAGCCTGTTCAGCAACTAATACTATTACAATTGCTGTAGAACAATTTGTTCCTTCTACTATTACTGGTGCTATAAACGCACTTTGTATCACTAATCAACCAATTAATTTATCAACGGCTTTAGGAACTTCTCCTTTAGGCGTTGGTGTTTGGAGCGGAAATGGGGTTACGGGAGCGATGTTTGATCCTAACGTAGCTGGTGCTGGTACTCATACATTAACATATAGTACAAACTCAGTTCCAACTACAGCATTATGTCCTGATGCAAGCACAATTGAAGTAACAGTAAATTCGGTTGTACAACCAACAATTACGGCGACTGGTCCTTTCTGCGATAACTTCACTGCTCAACAATTAGTAGCAAATCCAAATGGTGGTGTGTGGAGCGCGGGAACAATAGGCACAAACGTTAGCACAGCTGGTTTACTTTCTCCTGGTTCGAGTTTATTAGGACCAAATAAAATTCTTTATACATTAACAAATGCGCCTTGTGTTAAACAGGATTCAATCAACGTAACTATTATTCATTTTATTCCCGCAACAATAACTGGTGCATTGGGACCTTACTGTAATTATGATGCCCCAGTAAATTTACAACCTACGGCACAATTTACTGGTGGTGTTTGGAGTGGTGCGGGCGTAAATGGCTCTTCATTTAATCCTACTACAGCAGGCGCTGGGGTTCACCCGATTACATATAGTACAGACCCTGCCCCTGGTACTTTATGCGGTGATTCAAAAACACTTACTATTGTTGTAAATCCAAAACCAGAAGCTAATGCTGTACCTGACGCAACCGTAGGATGTAATCCAGTTACAATAAATTATTCAACAAATACAGTGAATACTGGAACTGCTATTTGGGATTTTGGTGATGGATCTCCAAGAGAAACTGGATTAATATTTACCCACATTTATTCCTCTCCTGGAACTTACACCGCTACTTTATATTATACAGATCTCAATGGCTGTAAAGACACGACCACTGCTGTAAATGGAATTACCGTCAATGCTTTACCAGTGGCCTCTTTTAATCCTTCACTAATTCAAACAACCGTTATTGATGGTCAAGTAGAGTTTACAAATCAATCAACAGTACTTGGTAATAATACTTATGAATGGAATATTGGAGACGGAATGTATACTAGTAATAATATTAACGAATCATACTTATTTAGTAATTCAGGAAACTTTGTAGTTACACTGTTTGCAACAACTGCCGAAGGCTGTGTTGATGACACTTCACTTGTAATTGTTGTAAATCCAGATGTTGTATTATATGTGCCAAATGCATTTACTCCAGGAGTAGATGGATTAAACGATGTATTTCAAATTTTCTTACCTCCATCAGGCGTCGACTATTCGACATTTCATTTAACTATATTTAATAGATGGGGAGAATTAATTTATCAAACAAATGACGTCAATGAATCTTGGACTGGAGCAAAAAACAATTCAGGCCCAATTTTAAAACAAGATACTTATATTTATAAGATTGAATTCCAAGACGAGAGAAAGAAACATTATGAAAAAACAGGACATGTTTCTTTACTACGTAAATAAGTAAAATAAATTGTTTAAAAGCTCTGCTAATATATTAGTAGAGCTTTTTTTTTACTTTTATAAAAAATTTAAAACATGGCAGACGTATCTAAATTTATTCAAACAATTAATGATGGCTATTCCTCAAAAGGAGATTTTATAGTATTAGGTTCGGCATTATTTGATGGTATTCCACAAAAAGAGGCGCAAATAAAATTACCGTTAAAAACCTTAAATAGACATGGTTTAATTGCAGGAGCAACAGGTACAGGTAAAACAGTGACATTACAAGTAATTGCCGAAAACATGTGTGCAAAAGGTATTCCTGTTTTAATGATGGACTTAAAAGGTGATTTAAGTGGTATTGCAAAAGCAGGAACTACAAATCCAAAAATTGAAGAACGTCATTCCGCCATTGGAATTCCATTTGTACCAAACGCAAGTAGTGTAGAGTTTTTAACTCTGTCGAAAGAAAATGGAGCAAAATTAAGAGCAACTGTTATTGAATTTGGCCCTGTTTTGTTTTCGAAAGTATTAGATTTAAATGATACACAAAGTGGTATTGTAGCCATCCTTTTTAAATATGCTGATGATAAAAAATTACCACTATTAGATTTAAAAGATTTTAAAAGTTTATTAAATCATTTAACTGGAGAAGGAAAAGAAGAGATTCAAAAAAATTATGGCAACGTTTCGTCAGCATCCGTTGGAACTATATTGAGGGCCGTTATTGAATTAGAATCGCAAGGCGCAGATACTTTTTTTGGTGAACGCTCATTTGAAGTACTCGATTTAGTAAGATTAGATGCTTATGGAAGAGGTATTGCTTCTATTATTAGATTAGTTGATATACAAGACAAGCCTAAACTATTTTCTACGTTTATGTTGTGTTTATTAGCAGAAGTATATCAAACATTTCCAGAGGCAGGCGACTTAGAAAAACCAAAACTTTGTATTTTTATTGATGAAGCCCATTTGATTTTTAAAGAGGCTTCTAACGCTTTATTAGATCAAATTGAATCTATTATTAAATTAATTAGAAGTAAAGGAGTAGGCATTTATTTTTGTACTCAAAATCCATATGATATCCCAGAAGCTGTATTATCTCAACTTGGATTAAAGGTACAACACGCGTTGAGGGCTTTTACAGAAAAAGACAGAAAAGCTATTAAAAAAACTGCTGAAAATTATCCTATATCCGAATTTTATAAAACAGATGAATTACTAACGAGCATTGGAATCGGTCAAGCGCTTATATCGGCATTAAACGAAAAGGGAATACCAACACCTTTAGCGGCAACACATCTAAGAGCACCTATGAGTAGAATTGGAGTATTAACTCCAGACGAAATACAACACATTGTTTCTGCTAGTTCAATTGCAACAAAATATAATGAGGTAATAGACCGAGAAAGTGCTTTTGAGATTTTAACTGCGAAACTAAAAGACTTTGAAAAAACTGAAGAGGATGAAAAACCGAAAAGTAAAAAAGCAACTAAAGAAGAAAAGTCGACCATCGAAAAATTAAGTGAAAATACAATGGTACGGCAAGTTGGAAGAACCGTTATGAAAGAAGTTGCACGAGGTTTATTAGGTGTATTAGGTTTAGGTGGTAAGAAAAAGAGTGGGTGGTTTTAATAATTTGTTTCAAAATTACATTTAGGAAACAATAAAATAGCCTATTTTGCGTTTTATTGACACTAACAAAACTCTATGCTTCCCGCACTCTGGCATCGCTATATATTTTTATTTGGAATTGTTGGATTAGCAGCGGGAATGATGTTTGGAACTGTTCCCACAAGCATACCCCAAATTATTTTAGGTGCAAATTGGTTATTAGAACTTGATTATAACAGAAAGTGGCAGCAATTAAAGTCGTCCCATCATGGTGTCTTTTGGATTTTATTTTCTCTGTTTTTACTTCATGTGATGGGAATGCTATATACCCAAAACATCCCTAAAGGGTTAGATGACTTGCGAAACAAAATTCCATTATTAATTTTACCGCTCATGTTGTTTTCAACAAAACCCCTTTCAACAAAAGAATTAAAATTACTTTTTGGGACTTTCTTTGTAAGTGTTTTTGTAAGCTCAATATGTTGTTTTTTTGTGTATGTTGGTTTCACAAAAAAAATTATTGTAGATGTAAGAAAGGCATCCATATTTATGTCACACATTCGATTTTCATTATTTATATCCTTTGCCATTATTGGTTTAATTTACGCTACCCTAACTGAAAAAAACAAACTATTAAAAATTATTTGTGTTTTAGTAACCTTATGGTTGCTGTTTTTTATGTATAAACTTGAGATGGCGACTGGGTTTTTACTGTTAATCGTTGTAGGCTTGTTATTGGTTGTATTATATGTTTTTAACTGGATTAGTAAAGCGGCTTCGCTTATATTATTAGTTGTTTTATCTATAATTGGAATTTTTATAGTTAATAAAGCCATGTTAAGCTTAAGTATGTTTGAAAAAACAAATAACAATCCTGCAAATGTAATATTAGAAAAAACAAAAAACGGAAACTTCTATTACAATGATACAGCATCCTCTTTTTCTGAAAATGGAAATTTAATCATCATTAATATTAATGACCTAGAGCTACAAAAAGAATGGAATAAAAAAAGTAAAATACCTTATAATGGAAAAGATAATAAAGGAAATGAATTGTGTTATACCTTGAAAAGATATATTGCAAGCAAAGGTTTTACTAAGGATTCATTAGGGTTTTCAAAATTAAATATAGATGATATAAAACGTATTGAAAATGGCATAACAAATTATAAATACAATGTAAATAGTGGGTTAAGCTCAAAATGGCGAGAATTTGTTTGGGAATATACTAAATATAAAAAAGGTGAAAACCCTTCTGGTCACTCACTAATTATGAGGTTGGAGTTTTGGAAAAATGCAAGTTATATAATTTATGAGAATCCTTTATTTGGTGTTGGAACTGGCGATATACAAGATTCATTTGATGCTATGTATACCTTTACTAATTCCAAACTTGATATGATTTGGAGATTAAGATGCCATAATCAATATTTAGCCATTACTGTTGCATTTGGTTTTTTTGGTCTAATCTTGTTTCTATTTTACTTAATTTATCCCGCTATTATATTAAGAAAAAAATTACATTATTTATATTGGCCTTTCTATTTAATCGCCTTACTATCTTTTGTAACAGAAGACACTCTAGAAACACAATCGGGAGTAACGTTCTTCATATTCTTTCAAACTTTGTTTTTGTGGTTGGCCTCCGCTCAATACCAAAATAATATAAACAAAAAAGAGCTGTGATAAATATCACAGCTCTTTAATATAAGTTGTTTTTTAATAAGTATTAATCGTTTAGTTTTAAAACAGCCATAAAGGCACTTTGAGGAATTTCTACATTACCCACTTGTTTCATACGTTTTTTACCTTCTTTTTGTTTTTCTAATAATTTACGTTTACGACTAATATCTCCACCGTAACATTTTGCTGTTACATCTTTACGAATAGCGCTAATAGTTTCACGAGAAATAATTTTAGCACCAATGGCCGCTTGAATAGGAATTTCGAACTGTTGTTTTGGTATTAGCTCTTTTAATTTTTCACAAATCTTTTTACCAAAATGGTAAGAATTGCTTCTGTGAATTAAACAAGATAAAGCATCCACTGGTTCTCCCTTTAATAAAATATCTAATTTTACTAAGTCAGATTCTTTCATGCCAATTGGATGATAATCAAATGAAGCGTATCCTTTTGAGATAGATTTTAATCGATCAAAGAAATCAAATACAACTTCACCTAAAGGCATTTCAAACACTAACTCTACTCTATCTGCCGTTAAATAATTTTGAGTCACAATTTGTCCACGTTTCTCAATACACAAACTCATTACGGGTCCAATAAAATCTGACTTGGTAATGATATTTGCTTTAATATAAGGTTCTTCAATATAATTAATACGAGCTGGGTCTGGTAAATCACTAGGGTTATTAACCGTTACCACATCTCCATTTGTTTGGTAAGCAAGATATGATACGTTAGGAACCGTTGTGATAACAGTCATTTTAAATTCACGCTCCAATCGCTCTTGCACAATTTCCATGTGCAACATCCCTAAGAATCCACATCTAAAACCAAAACCTAATGCCAACGATGATTCTGGTTCCCAAGTTAAAGAAGCATCGTTTAACTGAAGCTTCTCCATGCTATAACGTAACTCTTCAAAATCTTCTGTATCTACAGGATAAATTCCAGCAAATACCATTGGTTTAACTTCCTCAAAACCATGAATAGCTTCAGTACAAGGTCTATCAAAATGTGTAATCGTATCTCCTACTTTTACCTCTTTTGCTTCTTTAATACCCGAAATAATATACCCTACATCGCCAGTGCTCATCACATTGCGTGGCTCTGGTTTTAATTTTAATACACCTATTTCATCAGCATTGTATATGGAACCTGTATTAAAAAACTTTACTTTATCGCCTTTCTTAATAGTGCCATTTAAAATTTTATAGTAAGCAATAATTCCTCTAAAACTATTAAAAACGCTATCAAAAATTAATGCTTGTAATGGCGCTTCTGGGGCGCCCACAGGAGGCTTTACACGCTCAATAATAGCTGCTAAGATCTCCTCAATTCCCATTCCTGTTTTACCACTAGCAGGAATAACATCACTTCGTTCACAACCTATTAAATCAACAATTTGATCGGTTACCATTTCGGGCTCTGCACTTGGCAAATCCATTTTATTAAGAATAGGAATAATCGTTAAATCATGCTCTAGTGCTAAATATAAATTAGAAATAGTTTGAGCTTGAATCCCTTGTGCTGCATCAACAATTAGTAATGCTCCTTCGCAAGCAGCAATTGAACGAGACACCTCATAACTAAAATCAACATGCCCTGGTGTATCAATTAAATTTAGTACAAATTTTTCACCTTTATAAGTGTAATCCATTTGTATTGCATGACTTTTAATAGTAATACCTCTCTCTTTTTCTAAGTCCATATCATCCAGCACTTGGGCTTCCATTTCTCGACTTGTAATAGTTTTGGTATATTCCAATAAACGATCGGCTAATGTTGATTTACCGTGATCGATATGGGCAATGATGCAAAAATTACGTATGTTTTTCATTTAAAATAAAATAAGTTTGCAAAGATACATTATTGAGCGTAATTATAAGAATATCTAAAATAAAAAACGTCGCATGCAACTAGCATACGACGTTTTTAAATTTAAGTAATAATTAGTTATCTTTCTTTATAACAGTAACGTGACCCACAAATGGATGTTTATTTCCTCGGGTATCAACTATCATTATTTTATAAACGTAAACGCCTTGTGTAGCCATTTTGTTGCCGCCTTTTACTGTACCGTCCCATCCTTTTTTGAAACTATTGCTTGAAAAAATATTTTCTCCCCATCTGTCAAAAATGTCCATACGGTAATTTTCTTCATCAATACCTACTCCAAGAGGCTGAAACATATCATTTACTCCATTACCATCAGGTGTAAAGGTATTTGGAATATATACTGCAAAATCAGGAGTAATTTCAACTAATTTAGAAACAATATCTTTACAACCTTTGTCAGATATGGCCACTAAATTTACTTTATACTGTCCAACATAACTGTATGAATGTCTTGGGTTCACAAGAGTAGAAGTGTTTGTGCCATTTTGGGCTTCAGGATCTCCAAAATCCCAGTAATAAGTAGTTGCTCCTTGAGACGTATTAATAAAATTAAAATTTGGATCTAAAATAGTAGTTAATGGTGGATCTGTATAAAACGATGCTATTGGTTGTGGATAAACTTCAATATAGTTCTGTTTAGTTAATTTACTTTCACAACCATTTGCACTAACCACACTTAATGTAATACTGTATTTTCCAGAATCTTGATACACATGATTTAATACCGAACCTGTTCCAATTATATTTGTGGTGTCTTTCCAAGTAAACACATCATTTGCTCCATTTGATGTTCCTGTTAATGAAAAACTTAAAGGTGCACAACCAACTACTGGTGCAGTAAAGCTAATAATTGGTAAAGGATTTACATTTATCGCGAACACCGCTTGTCCATCAGGCAATGTGCAATTATCTTTTACTGTTAAAGAATAAGTATTTGGAGAATTCGTATAATTTGCAACCACAGTTATCGAACTAGTTGAAGCTCCAAGATTAGTAACTCCATTGCTCCAAATAAAATCATAAAGGCCTCCATTACCAATACTTGTAATGTTTGGAACTAATGTTACCGAGGATTTATCGCAAGCAACAACTGAATATCCGTCTACCGTTAATTGTGGTGTTACATTAACTGTAATAACAGTTGGAGTTGCAGTACAACCATTAGCATCGCTTACTGCAACATTATACACTGTAGTTAATGTTGGCGTTACAACATGCGGACCAGCACCAGTTAAAGCATTAGGGCTCCAAGTATACGTATAAGGAGGTGTGCCGTTGGTACCCGTTGCAAAAATTTGTGCAGATGATCCATAACAAATTTTTGAATTAATAACTGGAGCTATTACTAATTTAGTTGGCTGAGCAACACCCACAGGTAAAGACGCTACACAACCATAACTATCAGTTACAGTTGCTGTATAAACACCCGCACCAACACCTACAACCGTTTGTGATAAAGCTGATGTAACTTGACTTTGTGATATTGGGCTAGACCAAGAAACTGAATAACTTGGTGTTCCTGATGTATAATTAATAACTATTGACCCGTTTTGTAATCCAAAACATGTTGGCTGAACAACATTAAATCCTGAAATTAAAGGGCTTGGAGCATTGTTAACACTCACAGCCTGTGTTATTGAACATCCTTTACTATCAGTAATCACACAACTCCAACCGCTTCCAGAGCCTAAATTTACAGCAACACTACCACTAATTACAGGGTTTGTATTCCAAGATAAATTATAACCAGGAGTACCTCCATTTACTGTTACACTAGCCGACCCATTTGCTACTTCGCATCTAGCTGGTAAAGATGTAAAGTTTGATGTTAAAACAGGAGGCTCAGTAATATTAAAATTCGCACTGATTGAACATGTTTTTGAATCTGTAACTGTTAAGCCAACTGGTCCAGCAGCTAAGCCACCAATAACCCCACTGTTTCCGCCTTGTACTGGAACCCAAGTATAAATATATCCAGGAGATCCACCTTGAATTGTTGTTGATATTTGACCATTACTTAATCCATTACAAGTAATATTAGTAACTAATGAATTAGTTATAACTAATGGTGCTGGTTGGCTAATAGTGACTTGTTGTGAAGTTAAGCATCCGTTAGCGTCTAGCACATTACAAGTATAAGTACCTGCCGCTACATTAGCTAAAACTGCTGATGTTTGTCCACCAGGAATCCAAGTATAATTATAATTAGGTGTTCCAAAATTTACTGCCATAGCAGCTGAACCATTCGTTAAACCATTACATGTTACATTAGTAAAACTAGTAATGGCACTTGCTAAAGCTGCTGGCTCAGTAATAACAACAGAAGCTGTACCTATACAGTTTGCTGCATCTATAACCGTGATGTTTTTAATCCCTGCGTTAAAATTAGTAACTGTTTGAGTTGCTGCTCCTCCTGTCCAAGAAATAGTATATGGTGCCGTTCCTGCAGTTATATTGGCAATAGCAGTACCATTATTATCTCCAAAACATTTAACATTAGTAGAATTTATAACAGCAACTGATGGACCTGCAATATCATTAATTAAACCACTAGCATTAGTTGTACAACCATTTGCATCTGTGACTACAAAATTATATGCTCCAGCTGGTATATTATTATTACATAAAGTTGTAACATTATTACTCCATAAATAAGATAACGCTCCTGTTCCACCACTAACCGTAGCACATGTTTTACCATTACTTTGACTACAATTTGAATTAGTAGATGTCACAATTGCATTAAGCGCCGCAGGCTGTGTTAGTGTAAATGTTAAAACTGTAGCACATGATCCGTTGGTGGTAATGGTAACCGTTTGATTTCCTGCTGATAAATTATTTACCGCATTTGCACCAAATCCAGATTGTAAACTAGGTTCCCATAAAAAATGTGTTGTACCTGCTCCACCAGAATAAGAAATATTAGCAGTACCGTCATTATTTCCATTACAAATTGGATTGGTCGTAGTTAATGTAGTTGACAAAGGTGTTGGTTGCAAAATAGTTGTTTGAGCTGTAACAGAACATCCTTTTGTATCAGAAATAGTAACCGAATAAACACCTGCTGCTAAACCATTTGCATTCGAACTATTCCCATTTGCAGATGCAGCACCCGACCAAGTGTAAGTATATGTTGGTGTTCCTCCAGTAGCCGATACTATTGCAAAGCCATCTGAACCACCATTACATGTAACACTTCCGCTAGAGGTAATGTTTGCAGTAATTTGAGTTGGTTGTGTAATTATTACTTGTGCCCCTGCTGTACAACTATTTTGATCTGTTGCTAATAACGTATATGTTCCAGCAGCAAGAGAAGTTACTGTTTGTCCAGTAATAGCCGATGGGCCTCCCGTCCAATAATAATTTACTGCTCCAACAGAATTTGTAGTAGTCCCTACCGCTACTCCATTAGAAGCATTGAAACAACTTACGTTCGTAGAAGTAATACTTGCAAACATTTGAGGAGGATTAGTTAAGGTCATAGTTGTTATTACAACACATCCTTTTGCATCGGTTACTGTTAAACCCCAAACACCTGCACCCAAAGGATTACTAATTGAACTAGTACCTCCATCTGTCCAAGCATATGTATAACTTGGTGTTCCACCTAAGGCTACAGCTGTAGCTCCACCATTAGTTAAACCAAAACATTTTGGGTTAGTTGCAATTAAGTTTACAGAAAGCGCTGGTGGTTCATTAATAGTTACACTTGCAGATGCAACGCAACCATTAGCATCTGTTACAGTTACTGTATAAACTCCAGCTAATAAATTTGATGCTGTTGGCGTAACTTGACCTCCACTCCAATTATACGTATAAGTTGGCACTCCCCCTGTAGCAAATGCAGTGGCAAAACCCGTATTTGAACCAAAACAATTAGTGTTTGTAAAACTAATACTGCTGATACTAGGACCAGAATTATTTGATATTGTAGCCGCAAGTATTTCAATACAATTATTCGCATCTTTAACTTGAACGGTGTATGTTCCTGCAGGAACATTAGATATACTAGATAAATTTGATCCCGTTGACCATGTAAATGTATATGCAGGAATTCCACCAGAAGCACTAATTGTAGCAGATCCATTAGAAAGATTACAAGTAGCAGCTGTTACTGTTGAAGTTAAAGTAACAGATGTAGGTTGTGTAACTGTTATACTTTGAGTAATTGTACAGTTATTAGCATCTGTAATATTACATGTATAAATAGCCGCTGCTACATTTGGAACAGTAGCTAAAGTACTTGCTAATCCCGGCCAAGAATATGTATATGGAAACGTTCCTCCTGTTCCTGCTGCAGAAACCGTTCCTGTTGCAGTACCAAAACATTTCACGTTATTAGAATTCATGATAGCAGATAATACTGTTGGTTGTGTTAATGTTGCCGAAACATTTGAAATACATCCAAAATTATCAGTAATTGTACAAGTATAGGTTCCTGGGGCTAAATTAGAAGCAACAGCTGTTGTTTGTCCTCCAGGACTCCAGTTATAAGAAAAATTAGGTGTTCCGCCAGTCATACTAGCTGTTAGATTACCATTGTTAGCTCCATTACACGTAATGTTTGTGGAAGCCGTAATAATAGCTGTGCCTCCTGGTGTATTTCCAATAGTAACAGCTCCAACTAATGAACATCCATTTGCGTCAGTAACTGTCACACTATAATTCCCTGAAACTAATCCATTACTAGTTGAACCAGCACCACCTGCACCGGTCCAAGTGTATGTATAAATTGGCGTACCTCCTGAAACTGTTGTAGTTGCAATACCATTAGCCGCTGTACAATTTGCATTTTGAGATGCTGTATTTAAAACCAAAGCAGGTGGTTGAGTCACTTGAACTGAAGCAGTTTGTGTACATCCATTAATATCTCTAATTCCCATATTATAAATAGCTGCTCCTACTAAATTAAAACTACTTGATGCTTGGTAAGTTCCTCCATTTAAATTGTAAGAATAAGTAGGTGTTCCTCCTCCTCCAACTACATTTATGGTACCAGTTGCAGCTCCAAAACACTTAGCTGCTATAGACGTTGCTGTAAGTGTAATTGCTGCTGGTTGAGAAATACTAACTGTTGCGGTTGTTGTACAACCAGCATTATCTCTTGCTATAACGGTATATGTAGATGCTACTAAACCATTAAAAATACCTGTTGAATTTGTTTGAAAAGGACTTGTTAATGTGTATGTAAATGGTCCGCCGCTTCCACCAGAAGCGCTAACTGTAAAGCTTCCATTACTTGCTCCATTACACAATGCCGCTGTTGAGCCTACAATAGTTGCATTTGGACTACCATTATTTAATACATTGTAATTTACTGTAACCGTACAAGAGTTTGCATCTCTTATTGTGATGTTATGAGGCCCTGCTGTTAATCCTGTTCCAATTGTTGATGTTGTAAAAGCGCCTCCATCAAATGAGTAACTATAGGTTGGTGTTCCTCCCACTACAGCACTAATTGTTGATGTACCATTTGCACTTCCACAACTTGCGTTCGTAGAGTTAATGGTTGCTGAAGTTGGCCCTGTTGTTGATCCAATAATAAATGTTGTACTAAATGTACATCCAACTGCATCTGAAGTACTAATAGTATGCGTACCAGGTGCTAAGTTAGATGTTAAACTACCTGTAGCAACACCATCTACACTAAATGTGTATGCGGGAGTACCACCTGTTACTCCTGTTACATTGTATGTTCCATTTGTTAAGCCACAACCAGCAGGTGTGCTTGTTCCCGCAATACCCGATGGACCTGCACTACTTGCAACAGCAACCGTTTTTGTAAATATACAGCCATTTACATCTCTCACTGAAACTGAATACGTTCCAGCAGTTAAACCTGTGATTGGTGATACTGCTGTAAAAGCACCTCCATTAAATGCATATGTATAAGGTCCTGTTCCTCCAATTGGAGATGCAAATGTAAAACTTCCATTACTTAAACCACAAGAAGCATTAGTTGGTGTTAATGTAATATTAGATGGACCCGCATTAGTTCCAACGGTAACAGGCGTTGTAACCGTACAACCAAATGTGTTTGTAATTCCTATATTATAGGTGCCTGGCGCTAAACCAGTGATTGTTTGAGAACCAACTGCTGTACCATTATTGGTAAAAGAAAAAGGGCCTTGGCCAGCAGCCGACGTGTTATTAATTACAATGGATCCATTGTTAGCTCCACAACTTGCATTAGCTGGAACACCTGTTAATGCAGGCATTGGATTTACAACCACCGACATGGTTTCTGTTCTTGCGCAACCATTTGCTGTGGCTACATGAGTAACAACATATGTTCCTGCAGCAGCATAAGTAACACCCGTTGGATTTGCTGCGGTTGATGTATTTGCTGTTGCACCGCCAAAATTCCAAGTATGAGTTGCCCCAGAGGTTCCGGTATGGGTGAAATTAAAACTATTACCTGTTAAACATTGGGTAGTAGAAGGTGAAGAAAATGTTGCCGAGACAGAATTTACAACGACGGCAGTTGTTAATATACAAGGAGTTCCAGGGGAACGAGTAATAGTTAAGGTATAAGTTCCTGCCATGGCAGGTGTTGCGTTAGGTATAGAAATACTTGTAAGAGCCGCTCCACTTTGTGAAAAACTATTTGGTCCAGTCCAAGCATAATTAGTTGCATTTGCTTGGCCTGATGTACTCATAGTAATTGAAGTGCCAGTACAAAAAGGACCTGTATTATTAATTGTTGCCGTACAACCAGAAACTACACTACAGTTAGTTGCACCACTACCTCCAGTTTGAGAGAATGTAACAAATCCTGTTTGATTAGAATAATTGGTTAATAATAATAAATAATATTGTCCAACAACCGCACCAGTAATATTTGCTGTTTCTGTAGCAGAAGGACTATAACTACAATCAACATCATTAGTCCCTGTTAGATTTGTACAACCACCAGTAGCAGATGTAAAAGGTCCCCACATAATAAAATCAACATCAATAGCTGTACCTGTATTATTTGGCCCTGTTGTTTGCCTAATACCAATATCTATGTTTCCAGCTGTACCAATTTGCATCCAATACCAAGATGGATTGGGCGTTGTTACTAAGCAACCATAATTAGGTCCTGATTGAGAACTAGTGTTGACGTTATTATCATATTGATAAGTTGTTCCTGTACAAAACGGAGCAGCAGCAGCACAAGTACCACCCCCTTGAGCAAAAATTGACTTTGGTGCCAATACCGCCACTATTAAAATCAAAAATAAAGTATTAAATATTTTCATGATATAAAAAATTGTATTCTGTAAATTTATTGTATAAAACTTTAAAATATGCCCTTTTTAATAAACCATTAGCAGGTTTCGCTCAATTAAACAGCTTTGGTTTATTAACAAATAATTGTTAAATTTTAGAATATTTACAGGTATTAAATCTCTTTTCTCATCCGTGCCACAGGAATATCAAGTTGTTCACGATATTTGGCTACTGTTCGACGAGCAATATTATATTTTTTTTCCTTTAAAATTTCACATAAAGCGTCATCTGTTAAAGGCTTCTTCTTATCTTCATTAGCAATGCACTCTTGAAGTATTTTTTTAACCTCTCTGGTACTTACCTCTTCTCCTCCATCTGTACTTAACGACTCTGAAAAAAATGTTTTTAATAAGAAAGTACCATAAGGTGTTTGAACGTATTTACTATTTGCCACTCGCGAAACCGTTGATATATCTAAGCCTACTTTATCAGCGATGTCTTTTAAAATCATTGGTTTTAATTTTGATTCATCGCCACTTGAAAAATAGTCTTGCTGATACTCCATAATAGCATACATCGACACTAACATGGTTTGATGACGTTGTTGAAGGGCTTCAATAAACCATTGAGCAGACTCTATCTTTCCCTTTACAAAAGAACTGGCCTCTTTTATAGATTTTTCTTTTGCTCGGGAATATTCCTTAAGCATTTCGATATAATCATTGCTTATTTTTAATTCAGGTAAATTACGCTGATTAATACTTAACTCGGGAACGCCATCATTAACACTAATATTAAAATCAGGAACCACTTCCGACATCTGACCCTTGTTATCTCCCTCTGAATTTCCTGGACGAGGATTAAGATGAGTGATTTCAGAAATAATATCTTTTAAATCATCATCTTCAATATTTAGTTTACGGATGATTTTGTCATAATGTTTTTTTGAAAATTCATCCATCATGGTTTTTACAACCTCAATGGCTAAATGAGTTTCTTTAGCTTTTATAGGTTTACGATCTAACTGAATTAAAAGGCATTCTTGTAAAGTTCTTGCCCCAACTCCAGCTGGGTCAAACTCTTGAATTGTTTTTAAAACTTCTAGTAATTCTTCTTTACTAGACTGTGTGTTTTGTGAAAACGCTAAATCATCAACAATTAAATCTAAATCTCTTCGAATATAACCGTCTTCATCAATACAGCCAATTAAGTATAATCCTATCGAAAATTGTTTTTCGGATAAATCTCTTAAACCTAATTGTTCTTCTAATTGTGAATGAAAATCGGGGCCTTCTACTACTACCGATTGGAAAATTTCATCATCTGCACTTCGATTCGAGATTTCATATTTATATGCATCTAAATCACCGGCATCCATATAATCTTCTAACTCGTAACCATCATCTATTTTATCAACTTCCTTTTCTTTATCTTCTAAATCACCAGAGTCGTCGTTGTCAGAGTTATCAACCTCATCATATTCATTTTCAAGTTCCTCGCTATCTGATTCATTATTATCTTCTTCAAGAGCAGGATTAAGTTCTAGTTCTTCTTTTATTCTTTGTTCTAAAGCAACAGTTGGAAGCTGCAACAATTTCATTAATTGAATTTGTTGCGGAGAAAGTTTTTGTAATAACTTTAAATGTTGTGTTTGCTTAAGAGCCATATCTTTAGCAAATATACAAAAGAGCCTTGAATATTTTTCGAGGCTTAATTAATTTTTTACACGACCTAATAGTTGTAATATGGAGAAATCATAATATATACAACAACCCCAGTAATAGTAACATATAACCATATTGGGTAGCTAAAACGAGTAATTTTTTTGTGTTTTACTCTATCGTCTTTTAAGCCATAGTAAAATGACAATAATACCAAAGGCAATACAACCACCGCTAAAAAAATATGACTTAATAAAAGAACAAGATAGGGTGTTCTAATTCCCGAAACAGCAGCTCTTTCAGCATCATCTAAAAAATGATTATGATCTACATCTCCAAAAATAGTATCAGGTATAAAATAATGCGCTGTTACATAGCTGATAATAAACAGGGCTGATAAAAGAAAAGCGGTTAGATTTAACTTTTTGTGTAATTGAATATTACGTTTTTTGATTGCCCATAACGATAATACTAACAAAATACTGCAACTCCCATTTAAAATAGCATTTACCAAAGGTAATTTATAAATAAAGTGAGGAAAATTGTCGGGAACAGGAATTAACTTTTGGTTTAAAACCACAATGATTAGACATACTAAAATACTAACGGCTAATACAATCTTAAAAACGGTTTTATCGTTTTGTTTATTTAATAGTGTTTGTGTGCTCATGTTTAAATTTTTATAAATGTTCCCTTAAATTTTGTAAAAATAGTGTTTTCAAAAAACAAACTAGCCTCTACCACATAGTTGTTTTCAACTAAATTATATTTAAGGTTTAATAAAAAACTAGGATGTTGTGTAGGTATAATCATTCCTGTAAATTTAATATTATCACCTTTCAGCATCATTAAATTGATGTTTAACTCTTGTTGTAAAACTTCTTTTATAATTTGTGTTTGACAAACACCTGGCACTACTGGCATTTGTTCGAAATGGCCTTTGAAAATAGAATGTGATGGATCCAAAATTATTTTTGCAGATATGGCATCTTCATCATTTTGTAAAGCCTCTATCGTATAAAAATCATTTAATAAAAAAATGTTGCTCATGGTGTGGGTTCGTTTAGTTCGAAGTAAAATTTTATAAGGCCGTATTGTTTACATTTAATTTGAGAAAATGTTTGCGACGCAGCGTTATATGTATAATTGATTTTAGAAATACGTTTATTTTTGCGAAATGTTTCCTGCAAAATTAATTCATTTGATTTAGAAATCGTAAAACATCTTTTAGTTTTATCTCTACTAGAAATATAAACAATATGGTTTTGGTTTTCACACTTACTATCGTTGTAACCATAAGGCGTTAACAAAAGCATATCACTAAAATTTTGTTTTAATACGTTTATTAACTTAGGTTTATTTAATGGTTCAAAAACATAAATAGCATTAATTTCATTACCTTTTACTTCAAAATCAAACATTTTCATTCCTAATTCTGTAACAAAAACAATATGTTTTGAAATAGAATCGGTTTGTTTTACTACAAGTAAACCTGTTAAATGATTATTAAGAATATCGATAGATGCATTATATTTTAATGCTGTTTTACCTTTAAGAATAGGTGAAATGTGAGATTCTGATAATACAATTTTATCACAACTTAAATGCTTATATTTTGAAATATGACAGCCAGAAAAAAGAAAAAGACTACTTAACAGTAAATATGGTTTCAGCAATTGGAGCATTTAATTTTTTATTGGTGAAATCAAGTGAAGTTAAATCATCATTGTTTTCAATCATTTCCATTTTAGACACCGAAGTTACGTTTTTATCAAAATACAAATTGATTTTTTTAAAAGTTTCTTTCATGTTTTTAACTTGCGGGATTAATTCTAATTTATATCCCTTATCGTTCTCATAATAACTCGTTTTAAATTTATTGGATTTGAAAATTGTTCCTTGAACACAAGACAGCATTATATCGTTTATTTCTTTAAAAACCTTATTGCTGTTCATATCGTACTTAGTGGTTTTTTTTTCGTCTTTAATAATTACCTTTTCTTTATTAATCACGATTAAATATTTAGACGGCGAAGCGTATTCCCAGCGAAGTAAATTCTCTTTTTTAAACACAAAATGTCCTTTACTAATAATTTTTTCTGACAACATGCTTAAATTTTTTTCCTGAATAAAATCAGCTTCAATAGAAGTAGTTGATTTACTCATGCTTTCTATCTTTTGTTTTAAGGCGGCAGTGTCTTTTACTGTTTTAAATGTTTGTGAAAAACATACAAATGGAAAAAACAATATGATTAATAGTTTATACATAAATCAAAATTAAAAATAATTTATTGCAGGGAAATAAGAATAGTGTTAAGAAAAACTAAGATAATTCCCATTTTTTCTTCCAAGCTTCCATAAAAGGAGGCACTGTAATAAAAAGCTCTTTATTTACTGGGTTCATAAACACTTGCGTAGTTTTACCAGTACAAGCTAAATAACCATGTTTTGCACTTGTGATTTTATATTCAAAAATAAGTTTTGCTGCGGGCGAATTTATAAAGGTGGTTTCGATAATAGCAGTATCTCCATATTCTAAAATACGTTTAAAATTTACCTGCATATCAATTAATGGAACCGCTAAACCGTGTTGATAAATATCCATATATCCAAGATTATACTGCCTGCCAAATGCTTCTCTGCCATCTTCAAAATATCTAACATAGTAGCCGTGCCAAACAACTCTTAACGAATCAACTTCGCTAAACTTAATAATTGATTCAGTGGTGTTTTTTAACATATGCCAAAGTTATAGTTTTCTTCTATATATTTTATAGCGAAAAAAGGTATAATTTCTGTAAAATCATCGCATTTCATTAAAAACTCTGTGGTGGCTGTTTTTTTTGTTAAATTACAGATAAAATGGGATAAAAATTTTTTTTATGTTATCAATTGATTATATTTGTGTAAACATTATTAATTATTAAACTCACAAACATGAAAAAAATTTACACTTTAATTGGAGCTATTGCTGTTACTTCAGCAGTGTTTGCTCAGGATTTTACGAAAAAACAGTTTCAGAGATATACAGGACCATATTCTTTGAACAAATCAAATCAAGTTAAAAAAACAACAGCAAACATTGATGTGATGGTTAGCCCAGTTGATGGTATTTTAGAAACAAAAGGAATTCTTGATACTCAATATGATTTGTTTCTTGCTCCTGTTTTATGTGATTCTACTTTAGTTTATTCTCCTGCGCAAACAAGTGGTGCAAATAAACCAGACTGTGCATTAGGATATGTTTTAGATCCAAAATCGGCGTTTGTTTCTGGTGATGCTAATCCAATTTTAGATGCTGCTACACCATATACTATTGACTCTTTATTTATTCCTGGAGTATATAGAAGAGTTGCTGGTTCTACAGCAGTAGATACTTTATATACTTATTTAACTTATGCAGCGGCTACGCCTTCTAATACTGCAATTAACCTTAACCTTACACATGGCCAACTTTGGGTTGCTCCAATGAGTACTTGGACAGGAACTTTAGCTGCAATGAGAGTAGTTTTAGGTACTGGTACTGGTACTGCTACTGTTCCTTTCCCTGCTGGTCGTCCAGTTCAGCCAGTTGCTGCTGCTGCTGCATCTACAATCAGAGTAAAAACATTAATGAGTGCATCTACTCCTACGGATGGGGTTGCTGTTAAATTAACGACTCCTTTAAATGTGCCAGCTGGTAACTACGTTGCTGCTTATTACACTTATGTACCGGGTGGTACTCACACTAATGGTGAAGTTTATTTTTCTTTCCAAGGTGGTGCTGTTGAAACACAAAACGGTTTTTGTGGTTTAATTGCACAACAAACAGCTCCAGTAGCTGCTGCTGCAGATGTTCAAGATATTTTTAATTGCCCTGATGGAACTAGCCATACTTTAGGTTGGTCTAAAAAGAATAGATATAACCAAGGTACTAATAACACATTAGTATTACACCAATTATTACAAGATGTAATTATGGAATTCCATCTTACTGCTGTTACTGTTGGAGTAGAGGAATTAGAGAAAAAAGGTTTTGCTTTAGGTCAAAACACTCCAAATCCATTTGCAAATGGTTCAACTGTAAGCTTTCAATTAGCTAAAGATGTTAATTCTGCTGTGTTTACTGTAACTGATGTTATGGGTCGTATTGTTTCTTCTGAAAACGTTGAAACTACATCTGGAAAACATACAATTAAATTAGGTACTTATGCTGCAGGTGTTTATTACTACTCTTTAAATGTAGATGGTAATGTAACTACTAAAAAAATGATTGCTCAATAATCATTTATTTATTAAAACAAAAAACCCGCTTCAAAATTGAAGCGGGTTTTTTTTATGCCATAAATATCAATTCCGAAAAATAAAAAGTTATTGAGTTAATTATTATTATGGAATTATCTAGTTTTTATTGCCATTAAACGTAAAAGATCCAACAGCATTTATATAAATATTTTTACCTCCCAAAGAAATAGTAACGTTATTACCATTGCTTAATTTACCCTCATAATCATTATTAGCAGCATTAATGTGTAATTGAGTTGCTTGAGTAGATATACCAGCTCCTGTATTAACACTTAAATTTAAGCTAACCTCTTGGCAATTTGTTTTTGATAAAGATAAAGTACCATATGTAAATGGTCCAGATGTTAAAATACCACTTCCAATATATAAACCATTATATTGAGCGTTAAAACAAGTAGAAGAAGGAATTGGTTCTGCTGTAACAGCCTTATCTTCCTTTTTTTTGCAAGCTGATAATAAAGTAATGCCTAACGTAACTGTTACTAAAGAAAAAAAAGATAAGTGTTTCATAAATATAATACTGTTGTTTTAAAATAAATAAGTAATTACAAACATGCAATTATATATAACAAAATGCTAATAAAAATGAAACTATTTTAAGTGGTAAAAAACCTTAGAAATAAAATTCATAACATGTTTCTATAAACAATAGTTAACCTAAAAATATAGATTATGCCTCAACAGGCTTTATCATAGTGGTAATTTTTTCTAATACCACAATAGCTTCATCCACACTTTTAATGTTTTCGATAGTTAACCATAGTTTATTATTCTGCTCTTTTAAAGCAGTTTGTTTTGGTGTTTTTTGTGCGTATGACAATACAGCCTTAAACATGGGTGAATTATAATAATCGCTATCCTGCTTACTTAAGAAATAAGATAACATCTTATTATTCTTCAAGGTAATTTTCTCAAAACCTAAATTCATTGCTGCCCAGCGCATGCGCACCACGTTAATTAATTCAGATACTTCAATGGGTAAAGGACCAAAACGATCTCGTAATTTTGATTGAAACAATGCTAACTCATCCTCTTTACTAATATTATCCAATTCTCTATACAATAATAAACGCTCTGTGAGATTGCTGACATAAGAATCTGGGATTAATAATTGTAAATCAGTATCAACTACTGTATCCTTCACAAACTGACGCGAGAAGACAGATTTATCAGCACTTGCACCTTCTCCATCTTCCACCACCTCTTTATACCAATCTTCTTGTTTTAATTCTTCAATGGCTTCGTTTAATATTTTCATATAGGTATCAAAACCCATATCATTAATAAAACCACTTTGTTCGCCACCTAGTAAATTTCCTGCTCCTCGTATATCTAAATCACGCATCGCAATTTGAAAACCACTTCCTAAATCACTAAACTCAACAATAGCTTGTAAGCGTTTACGAGCTTCGGAAGTTAAATTAATAAACGGAGGCGTTAATAAATAACAGAATGCCTTTTTGTTACTCCGCCCTACTCGACCTCGCATTTGATGCAAATCGCTCAATCCAAAATTTTGCGAATCATTAATAATAATGGTGTTCGCATTACTAATATCTAAACCAGATTCAATAATGGTTGTCGCAACTAAAACATCGTATTCGCCTTCAATAAAGGCTAACATGGTTTCTTCTAATTTATCGCCATCCATTTGTCCGTGCCCAAAAGTTACACGAGCTTCAGGTACTAAACGCTGAATAATACCCGCTACTTCTTGTATATTTTGAACTTTATTATGCACGAAATACACTTGTCCACCACGATTTAATTCATACGAAATTGCATCTCTGATGGCTTCTTCACTAAAGGAAATTAATTCCGTTTGCACTGGATAACGATTGGCTGGAGGTGTTGAAATCACCGACAAATCACGAGCTCCCATTAAACTAAATTGAAGTGTTCTTGGAATTGGAGTCGCTGTGAGTGTTAAAGTATCAACGGTGGTTTTAAATGTTTTTAATTTATCTTTAATACCAACTCCAAACTTTTGTTCTTCGTCAATAATCAATAAACCCAAATCTTTAAACTTCACATCCTTCCCAACAATTTTATGGGTGCCAATTAAAATATCAATCTTTCCATCTCCAATACTCGAAATCACTTCTTTCACTTCCTTAGCACTTCGAAAACGATTGATGTAGCTAATATTGCAAGGCAAGTCTTTTAAACGCTCTTTAAATGTTTTATAATGTTGATATGCCAAAATAGTCGTTGGTACCAACACAGCAACCTGCTTACTATCGCACACCGCTTTAAAGGCGGCGCGAATCGCTATTTCTGTTTTACCAAAACCAACATCTCCACAAACCAAACGGTCCATTGGATGTGGCTTCTCCATATCACGTTTTACATCTGCTGTCACTTTTATTTGATCAGGTGTGTCTTCGTAAATAAACGATGCCTCTAATTCGTGTTGTAAATAATTATCTAAAGGATAACGGTGTCCGGGTTGCGCCTTACGTTTAGCATATAATTTAATTAAATCGTAAGCAACTTCCTTAACGTTTTTCTTTGTTTTTTGTTTTAAAGTACTCCAAGTGGTTGAACCAATTTTATCAATACGTGGAACATTTCCTTCTTTACCTGTGTACTTGCTAATGCGATGCAAACTGTGAATACTCACATACAAGAAGTCATTATCTTTATACACCAACTTCACCGCTTCTTGTTCTTTCCCGTTCGCATTAATTTTTACCAAGCCTCCAAAACGCCCAATACCATGGTCAATATGCGTGACAAAGTCTCCTGGATTAAGTGATAAAATTTCTTTAAGCGTTAACGATTCAGCTGTTTTATATTTAGTTTCTTTTAAATGAAAACGATGGTAACGTTCAAAAATTTGATGATCGGTATAACAAGCAACTTTTAAATCGTGATCAATAAAGCCTTCATGAATATTAATATTCACGTGCTCAATTAAACCGTCTGCTGTGCGATGTTCTTTCGATAATAAATCATTAAAGATGGTGTGTAATCGCTCTGCTTGTTTGTTATTATCTGTTGTTAGATAATTCTTGTATCCTTTGGCTTTATTGGCTTTGAGGTCGTTAATCAACATCTCAAAGTTTTTGCTAAAGGTTGGTTGTATACTTTGGTTAAACGCTACTTCTTGCGAAGCAATATGTTTATTAACGCCGTACTCTATTAATTTAAAAGGTTTAATGAAAGATAAAAAGTCATCGCCTTTGATATATAATTCGTGCGGAGGCAAATGTTCAATGGTACCAGATAAATTAGAAAAAGCTTTCTCCGTTTTCTCATATAACTTATCAATCGTGTCTTTTGAAAACAACACATCATCAAAACATAAAAAAGTATCTTCGGTGATGTAATCAAAAATAGATTGACGAACTTCAATCACTTGATTGGATTGTATATCTGGAATAATGGTTACAAAATCATAATTATGATTCGATAATTGAGACGCTGGATCAAAGGTTTTAATCGCATCTACATCATTCCCAAACAACTCTATACGATACGGTAATTCATGCGCAAAGGAATACACATCCACTATTCCACCACGAATAGCATATTGCCCAGGTTCCGAAACAAAATCACATAACTCAAAATCATAGCTCAACAAAAACTCTTGTATAAAATCAATACTGAGTTTATCTCCTTTTTTAATAACTAACGTATTTTTACTTAAGCTTGTTTTTGAAGCCACTTTTTCGGCAAGAGCTGCCGCATAAGTCACCACAATACCAGAGTAATTTTCTTTACTTAATTGGCTTAATGTTTCTGCTCTTTCTTGAACAGATGCGTTGCTTGTTTTTTCTTCTTTATAAGGAACTTTATAACTCTCAGGAAAATAGTGAATGTGTTTTTCGGGAAGTAGCGCTTGTAAATCATTTAAGACGTATGCCGCTTTTTCCTTGTCGTTGCAAACAATAAAGAAATTAGAAGAGGTGTTTTGAAATAAATCATTTACCAAAAAGGCAAAAGAACTCCCTCGCAAACCCGAAATAAATACATTTGTATGAAGGTTTGCTTGCTTTTGTTTTAATTCTCCCCAAAACTTACCGTTCCACCACATTGCTTTGCAAAGATAATTGATTAAATAAACAATAAAGCAAACTTTAAATGAAAATATACAATCTTAAAAATATTTATTAGTTTTAACAATTAAACAAAACTAATTTCAAATGAAATCCATTAACAAAACTTTAATTTTTGTTTTAGCAATTAGCTTTTTTCTAAGTTCTTGTAAAAAGAAAATCATTGAAACTATTCCAGTAATTGAATATGAAAACATATCCCTAAATGATGGCGGTGATGTAAAAGCGTTCTCGTTTCCATCATTATCTGTTGGTTACGCTGCTGGAAATAACTTATATAAAACTACTGATGGTGGCCAATCTTGGTCAAAATTAAATTTTACTGGCATTGTGAAAAGTATAGAATTTGTTAATGAAAATGTTGGATTTTGCACCTCTGGGGGATATTTATATAAAACCATCGATGGTGGTCAAACGTGGGCATCAAATGTATCTGCAGATTATGTTGCCATATCACAAAACGGACAAATAGTTGTAGCAAAAGAAACAACATTTATAGGCAACATAAAAGTGAGTAATAATTCTGGTAGCACATTTAATACAGTTCAAACCTTATCATTAGATGGTCATTTAATTGGACTAAGAGTTTTTGGAGATATTGCTTATATCAATGATGATAAATCCTATGTAGATGATGTAATTAGTGGTGTAAACCTAGCCGATTCAAATAAAATAGTAAGATTAAACACGAAAGCAACTGCTGAGGAAAACCCAAAAGACATCTATTACAAAAATGGGTCAGGTGCTGCTGTGGGCGGAAAGGGCCTTATATCAAATTCATCAGGCTCTGGAAACCCATATTATATTGCTGCATTTGATCGTTCTTATTATGGTCATACTTATCAATACTACTCAATAGATGGGTATAATGGATTAATGATTGCCGTTGGTTACCATACTATTGCATCAAATATTGATATTAAAAACGACGAACGGTGGAATGAAGTTTTTGATAAAGATAGAAATGGTTTTGAACAAACTTTTTTCAGGGTTCGTTTTTTTAATTCAAATACATTTTTTATTAGTGGTAATAATGGTTTAATTTGGAAAGCTAAAATATGAAAACAAAGATTATATTAATTATTGTGTTGTCTGTGTCATTATTTCAACAGATTTACGGTCAATCAGATAGTTTAAAAAAGAAAAAAGTAGATAGGTTTAGACTTCATGGAGATATTACAATTTCTCTTTCATCTTTTAAATTAATGGGGGTTTCTGATATTTCAAGTAGCTCATTAACAGTAATTAATAACAAAGAGGTTACTACTGAACCCAATTATAAATATCAAGAAAAAAGGGTATATGGATTTAACCCAATTATACACGGTGGACTAAACATTCCTTTTTACCGAACAAATAGTTGGAGTGTTGGTGCAAAAATAAATGCTGGTGTTGGCTACCAATATGGTATCGTTGCAGAAAATTTCTCATCAGTTTTCTTTGATTTTCCTCAATATGTTTACTATCGTAACTATAAAAAAGATTTTGACTACACTATATTAGCTGGGTACAAACAAACAATTGCTCCAATTTCATCGGGTTTATTTATTATTGGTTTAGATATTAATATTACTAATAGAAATGCTCTTCGTTTTTACGTCTCACCATACAGACGAACTTATTATAGTGAGCTAACAAATGGCGATTTGAAACCAGCCATTAGAATTGTTGAATTTGGATTAGGATTTGTTTTTTAATTACTTAATCACCAATATATACTTAGCAATATATTTTGTCATAATTTACTCTTTCAAATAAAAAATTAACTCAGTAAACATTATGCTACAAACATTCATGGGTTACTAATTTATATTATAAAATCTTCTAAATTATTTGATTTTAAAGGCATTCACGGTGCATGAGGCTCGTGATTTCTTTTTTGAAATCCTATAATTCTTTTTTATCTAGGTTATAGATATTACTTTTTTTAGGATGTTTGTAAAAAATAATTTTATGATTCGTTTGATTTCTTTTATACTATTTGTTCTTAGCTTAATTAATCATTCTGTTGCACAACAACACAAAACCTTAAAAGTGTTGTTTTTAGGTAATAGTTATACTTACGTTAATAATTTAACTCAATTGATTAAAGATATTGCTTTAGCAAATGGCGATACGCTTTTGTTTGATAGTAATTGTCCTGGTGGACACACATTTAATAATCATTTTAATAATGCCACTAGTCGTGCGAAAATAAACGCTCAAACGTGGGATGTTGTAATTTTACAAGCTCAAAGTCAAGAGCCTTCATTTTCGCTGGGACAAGTAGCTGCTCAAACATTGCCTTATGCCATTAAATTAGATAGCTTAATTAAAAACAATAATCCTTGCTCTGAGACGGTGTTTTACGAAACATGGGGAAGAAAGAATGGCGACGCTTCTAATTGTGGTTCATACCCTCCTATTTGTACTTATTTGGGCATGCAAAACAGATTAAGAGCATCTTATAAATTGTTCGCCGATACCACTCAATCCGCAATGGCTCCCGCAGGGGAAGCTTGGAGAAAATCCATTGCTCAAAACCCAACCTTAGAATTGTATAGTTCCGATCAAAGTCACCCTTCTATAGAAGGTTCTTATTTAACAGCTTGCGTGTTTTACGAAACCTTATTTCACAAGAGTGTATTAAGTAATACTTACACAGCAGGTGTTTCTTCCACCAATGTCAACTTCTTACAACAAATAGCACACGATGTGGTAAATGATAGTTTGTTGACTTGGAACATTGGAAAATATAACCCTTGCAGTATAACAAGTTTGAATCAGGTTTCTTCAAATAATAATATCACATTATATCCAAATCCAGCTCAAAACGTATTACACACGAATACAAATTATTCTTTCAAAATTTACGACGTGCTTGGAAACCTTTGTTTATCAGGCGATAAAAGCGATATTATAAATGTTGAATCTTTGAAAAGTGGGGTTTATTTTATTGAACTGTATTCTTTTGATTCAACTAAAAAAATAAGGTTTGTGAAGGAATAATAATCTTTGAGATACTTATTTGGCACCTCAAAGATTATTAAATTGGAGGTCGCAAATTGCGACCTCCAATTTAATTTTGCTACAATTTATAGCCATCATCTGCTATAAAATAATTTACTTTTACCATTAGAAAACAATTATTTTATGGAGAAAGCTACTTTAAAAACCTTGCCTGACGAGGTTTTGATGAACAAAATTTATGTTATACGTAATCAAAAAGTAATGCTAGATAGCGATTTGGCAGAATTATATGGCGTTGAAACTAAACAACTGAAAAGACAAGTCAATAGAAATATTGAACGTTTTCCTGCCGATTTTATGTTTGAATTAACAAGAGAAGAATATAATTCTCTAAGGAGCCAAATTGGCACCTTAAAGAAAGGAGAACATAGTAAATTTCTTCCCATGGTTTTTACAGAACACGGCGTATTAATGCTTTCAAGCGTTTTAAACAGCCCAAAAGCCATACAAGTTAATATACAAATTATGCGAGTGTTTACACAAATTAGACAATCTCTAGCGGATAATACAGAGTTACGGCTTCTTATTGAAGAACTGCGAAAGAAAACAGATAACAATACCAAAAATATTGAAGTCGTATTTCAGTACTTTGATGAATTATTGGATAAAAAAGATACTTCGACAAGCTCAGTAAGCGAGGTCAAACCAAGAACACAAATTGGTTTTAAGATTGGGAAGAAATAAAAAACCCGTAGCTCATCACTACGGGTTTTTTGTTCTCTCGTCATTGCGAACGTAGTGACGCAATCTCACACAAATATTAACCGTGTTTGAGATCGCTTCGTTCCTCGCGATGACGATACTATTACTTCAAACTTCCAATCATATCTTCAGGACGAACCCACTGATCAAATTGTTCGTTAGTTACATAGCCTAATTCTATTGCTGCTTCACGTAATGTTTTGTTTCCTTTGTGAGCAGTCTTCGCAATTTTAGCCGCTTTCTCGTAACCAATATGCGTGTTTAATGCTGTTACTAACATTAAAGAATTCTCTAAATGTTTTTTAATTTCTGGTAAGTTTGCTGTAATACCATCGCTACATTTCTCTGTAAACGATACACAAGCATCACCAATTAAACGCGCAGATTGCAGAACGTTAGCTGCGATTAAAGGTTTAAATACATTTAATTCAAAATGTCCATTTAACCCACCAACAGTAGCGGCTACATCGTTACCAATTACTTGAGCGCAAACCATGGTTAATGCTTCTGGTTGTGTTGGATTTACTTTTCCTGGCATGATAGAAGAACCTGGTTCATTATCAGGAATTACAATCTCCCCTATTCCACAACGTGGACCAGAAGACAACATACGGATATCGTTTGCTATTTTAAATAAAGCGACTGCACTACGCTTTAAAGCACCACTTAATTCAATCATCGCATCGTGCGCTGCTAATGCTTCGAATTTGTTAGTTGCCGTTACAAAAGGTAACCCAGTTAATTCAGCAATTTTTTTAGCGACTAATACATCGTACCCTTTTGGTGTGTTTAAGCCTGTTCCAACCGCAGTACCACCTAATGCTAATTCTTTAACCGCTTCTAAAGCATTTTTTAAAGCACGAATGCTCATGTTAATTTGTTGCACATATCCGCTAAACTCTTGTCCTAACGATAATGGCGTTGCATCCATAAAGTGAGTACGGCCCGTTTTAATAATGCCTTCAAACTCTTTTACTTTTTTAGCTAAAGAATCACGTAATTTTTCCATTCCTGGAATCGTGATTTCTACCACTTGCTTATATGCCGCAATGTGCATAGCCGTTGGGTATGTGTCGTTTGACGATTGGGATTTGTTTACGTCATCATTTGGATGTAATACTTTTGGTTCGTCTGTTAAATTACCACCATTCATAACATGCGCACGGTAAGCAATAACCTCATTCGCATTCATGTTACTTTGCGTACCCGAACCCGTTTGCCAAATTACTAATGGAAACTGATCATCTAATTTATGAGCTAAAATTTCATCGCAAGCTTTAGCAATTAAATCGCATTTTTCTTTTGATAACACGCCTAATTCGCAATTAGCTAAAGCAGCCGCTTTTTTAAGGTATCCAAAAGCATATATTATTTCCTTTGGCATACTAGCCTCAGGACCAATTTTAAAGTTGTTACGAGAACGTTCTGTTTGTGCTCCCCAATAAACGTGCGCAGGTACTTTTACCTCGCCCATTGTGTCTGTTTCAATTCTGAATTCCATAGTGGTTAGTTTAATTAATTAACGGGTTGAATTTACTAAAAATGTTGGTTTTTAATATATAAAAACGAAATGATTTTGGTTAGTGTATGAAAGCCTTCTCTTTAAGGTGTTTTTCAAAAAAACAGAAAATAAATTGTAAAAAGACAACTTCTGTGGTATAGTATATTAAGGAAAGTAAATCAGAATGTTTTTGCGTTATTTTTTTGAGAACAGTATAAATCATTAATAGTTCTTAGAAAACAATTGAATAAGTAGTAAAAATTATATAATAAGTAAGCATTCAAACGCTTTTTGATGGTTTAATTTTACTTCAAAGTAAATAAAGTAGTAACAATAAGCTTTTGGTTCCTTCTAAATTAATGAACTTTGTATAATATTATAAAAACACCTTTAATATGGGGAAAATAATACCATTAAATAAACCTAAATCATCTTTTAAAGTAGATGATAACGAACGAATCCAAATTAAGTCTAATCAAGAAGATTTAAAAGGAAAAAGACTTGAAAACTCTAGAAAAGATGAGATACACAAACTTGATGTTCGCGACAGAAACTTAAAGTATTTCAGAAATCTTTTCTTTACTATCATTTTGGGACTTCTATGTTTGATTCAATTTATTTGCTATTTAATTAATAATATTCCAATTTCTCGGGAAACGACCTTAAGTATAGCTTTTATAAGCTGTATAAACTTTAATCCAAAAGACCTTTTCACTTATTTTAAAAAACCACCACCATAAATAAATTTTGCAGTATTAAAAATAGTATTTATATTTGTAGACTGATTAGTCAATCACTGTTTTGGATAAAAAAGAAGAAATATTAAAAACGGCCCTCAAATTATTTGTAGAATTTGGGTTTCACGCGACTCCCACTAGCAAAATAGCCAAAGAAACGGGCATTGCTAATGGGACGTTATTTCATTATTACAAAACTAAGGATGAGCTTATTTTAGCGCTATATGCACATACTAAGTCTCGTTTAACGGAATATATGTATGCAAATGCAAGTAAAGATGAATCGTTGGAGTTAGTATTCAAATCTATTTACACAAACACGATAGAGTGGGCCCAGGAAAATAAAGCGGAATTTTACTTTATTCAGCAGTTTTCGACCTCGCCATTTTATGGCCTAATTACTCCTGAAGAAATTACCAAGCAAGCCAAACCACATTTAGATTTTATACAAGAAGGCATTAAAGCGGCTGTGATAAAACCAATGCCTGTTGATTTGCTATATACACTTATTAACAGCCACATCGCTGGCATTAATCAGTACTTATCGTCTCAAGAGTTTTCAACACCTAAGCAAAAGAAAATAATCAATGAGTCATTCCATTTGTTATGGGATATGATCACCTAAAAAAATTTACTCATTAATGGAGTGATTAGTCAATCAATATAAAAATTAAAAAATCAATAAAAATTAAAATCATGGAAAAAAAAGTAGTATTAATAACTGGAGCTTCTTCTGGTATAGGAAAAGAAACAGCCAATCTATTAATTAAAGGTGGTTATACTGTTTACGGAGCCGCACGCAGAATAGACAAAATGAATGATCTAAAAGAGCTAGGAGTAAAACTTTTAGAAATGGATGTCACCAATGATGAATCAATGGTTAAGGGTATTCAAAAAATTATTGAAACAGAAAAACGAATTGATGTTTTAGTAAACAATGCTGGCTATGGTTCTTTTGGTGCCTTGGAAGATGTTCCAATTTCCGAAGCCAAGTACCAATTTGAAGTTAACATTTTTGGACTCGCTCGATTGACTCAATTAGTGCTTCCATATATGCGAAAACAACAGTCAGGAAAAATCGTCAATATTTCTTCTATGGGAGGAAAATTTGGTGAGCCACATGGAGCTTGGTATCATGCCACCAAATTTGCCGTTGAAGGATTAAGCGATAGTTTAAGAATGGAATTAAAGCAATTCAATATAGATGTCGTTATTATTGAACCAGGAGCCATTAAATCTGAGTGGGGAGGAATAGCAAAAGAAAACCTTTTAAAAGTATCAGGAAATACAGCTTATAAAAACCTAGCTACAAAACACGCTGCTTTAATTGACGAAACATATAAACGTGTGGGATCAGAACCAATAGTCATTGCTAAAACAATTGCTAAAGCCATTAACTCCAACAATCCTAAAACAAGATATGCTGTTGGGGGAGGAGCAAAGCTTCTATTATTTATGAGAAGCATTCTATCTGACAAGCTATTTGACAAAATCTTCTTGAGTCAATTGAAATAAAAACACGACAGAATATGTGTTACCAAAAAAGCCTCTCCAAATCGGAGGGGCTTTTTGTTTTAAACTACTCTCCAAAAAACCAAAGAGTTTCACGTGGAACTAAAATTGCTTTTACTTTTTTTGGCAGAGGTCTAACATAATTTAAGAAATACAAATAGCAATCTTACGTTAATATGATTAACCAATTAAACCCTGAAAACATGTTGATTATTATATTTAGCGTATTTGCATTCTGTTTTATTTTAGAGCGGATTATTCCAGGATGGAAACTACCCGAAGTTCCCACTTGGACCATAAGAGTAATTGCCATCAATTTTGTTCAACTAGCTATTGTAACTTTGGCAGGTTACACTTGGGAAAAGTGGTTGTCATCAACTAGCATACTTCATATGTCTGTTTAATTGTTTTTTAGTTGTCATATGATATAGCCAGTTTAAAATCATTTGTGTTTCTGTTTTAGCAAACATCGCGATGTCGTTTGTCAAAAAACCTAGGATCTATTAGGGCGGAATGATTGCCTACTTTATTTCTCCTTTATGTTTTGTTGGTGGCATTGGTGGCGAAATAAAACAGATTATCTATGGACGAACTTTCACCAAATACATCATGGACAAAACAGTTGGGGGTAATTAATCCTTATAGAAATGACGGTGATTTTAATAGTAGGATTTTACTCGTTTATACCTTCTTGGGTTTAAATATGGAAGCAGGAGCAATCTATACTTTGTGCACAGCCTTAGGAGAATTCTTTTACCACACTAATGTAAAAACTCCGAATGGGTAGGGTACATTTTCCAGAGACCAGAAATGCATCGAATCCATCATGAATACGAAAAGCACAGCAATAAAACGGAGATATTGTTTGGTGGGATATGTTATTCGGCACATACGAAAACCCAAAAGAATTTAAGGGCACCTGTGGTTTTGACACCGAAAAAGAGCTTAGGCTAAAAGACATGCTACAATTTAAAGATGTGCACAAAGAATAAGTTTCACGTGGAACAAAGACAAGGTGTATAAAAATGGAATAGTATTTTACGTAATAAATACCAGTAAAAACAGATCATATAACTAGTTCTTTTATGTTAATTTCAAACCTCAGTCAACAGAAATAAAACTAGTTTCACCTAGAACGACATGTAATCTATTAAGCGCACTTTAGTATATCTAGCTACTCTTGGTAAAACATATTAATGCAATAAACAATTACAGTAACTAAAGTTACAAGTAAATTTATTGTGTATAAAGGCTGGTCACATTTATAGACCGAAACACTGAAAGTATAAAAACAAAAAATGCCCCAGCAGAAATATCTACTGGGGCATTTTGTTTCACGTGGAACTTAAAGATGTTTAAATATATAAATTGTACTGGAATAGGAGCTAGAGTCTTTTGCTTTTAGGTTAGACAATAGTCCTATCCAAAATGCTTTAAAAAGATTAATAGAACCATTTTTACATTTCTCGCTAAGCATAGAAACATAAAAGCTATCAAACTTCATTGGCCTAGTCTCTATTAATTTAAATCCATTATTCTCTAATAAAGACTTCATAGATTTTAAATCGAAATGGTGAAGGTGACGAGGCACATCATAAGCAGCCCAAAATTCCTTATAATAATCTGCATCATACGAAACATGATTAGGAACTGCAATAATTAATACGCCTTCTTTTTTAAGTTTCGCTTTAAAGAAAGATAAAGTCTCAGGCATGTCAGTTACATGTTCTAATACATGCCATAGAGTGATTGCCTCAACCTGTTTCTCTTTTATAAATGTGCTAACATTATCCTTGTTCGAATAAACACTTAAGTCTAGATCAGTAGCAATTTTTCTGGCAGAATCATCTGGTTCCATTCCAATAGTATTCCATCCAGCTTCTTTACAAGCCGACAAAAACATTCCGGTTCCACAACCATAATCTAAAATAGTTCCACGTGAAACATAAGAACAAACTAACTGTATCTTCTTTTTAAGAGTGTAGTTTCTTACAACATGATAAAGCTTATTGATTAATCCCTTTTTAGTATTTGTGTGAGAAACGTACTCTTCAGCTTTATAATAGTCTCCTAAAACTAAATCTGTGGGGCGAGGATTTGTAAATTTAAAACCACACATTTTACAAGAAACAATATTGAAATTATCTTTGCTTACGGTGTGATCTTTACAAACTAAAAAAGGCTCAAACTGATTTGAGCCACATACTAAACATTTTTCTATAGTTAACATATTATATTCTTTATACTTTTATAGTTCTCACTCTTCGACTCTGCTCAGAGTGACAGCCCGAACTGACATAATTCTAATTAATTGTTCCACGTGGAACTTTTAAATTTATCTCTATAGGCGATTTCGACAAGCTCAATCACCGATGAATCTCATATTAAATTACCTTCCCAAATGAACTAACAAAACAGAAATATCTGCTGGGTTAATTCCCGAAATACGACTTGCCTGACCAATAGTTGTTGGACGTAATTTTGTCCATTTATCTCTCGCTTCTAAAGACAAACTTGGAACGGCTTTAAAATCGAAATCTGGTTTAATTTTATAGTTGTCTAATTTAGCAACCTTCTCTGCATTCTCTTTTTCTCTTTCAATATACCCTTCGTACTTCATTAAAATTTCTGCTTGCATCATCGTATCTGCATCCATATTAGCCAATGTGTTTCTTAAATCTGTGCAATGTTTTGCTAAATCAATTATAGAAACATCCGGACGAGACAATACATTAAAGTATCTAATTTTTTGTGTTAAAGGGGCAGAGTTGATACTTTCTAAATAAGCATTAGTTTCTTCTGGTTCAGCACTTGTGTTCTTAAAGTACTTAATTAAGTTTTCGTAGTTCTTAATCTTATCTGAAACGCGATTCATTCTTTCGTCACTTGCTAAACCAATAGAGTGGGATAGAGGCGTTAAACGAACATCTGCATTATCTTGGCGTAATAATAATCGATACTCTGAACGAGATGTAAACATACGGTATGGTTCGTCCGTTCCTTTAGTAACCAAATCATCAATTAAAACTCCAATATATGCTTCATGACGTTTTAAGATTAATGGATCTTTTTCGTTGATTTTTAAATGCGCATTAATGCCTGCCATTTGACCTTGACAAGCCGCTTCTTCATAACCAGTAGTTCCGTTAATTTGTCCGGCAAAATATAAACCCTCTACTAACTTAGTTTCTAAAGTCAATTGTAATTGAGTCGGCGGAAAATAATCGTATTCAATCGCGTAACCCGGACGGAACATCTTAGCGTTCTCAAAACCAGGAATTAACTTTAATGCTTTTTGTTGTACATCAACTGGAAGAGAGGTTGAGAATCCATTCACATAAATCTCAACCGTATCCCAACCTTCTGGTTCTACAAATAATTGATGTCTATCACGCTCTGAAAAGCGTGTAATTTTATCTTCAATACTTGGACAATATCTTGGTCCTAAACCTTGAATACGACCTGAGTACATGGGTGACTTTTCGAAACCAGTTCTTAAAATATCATGAACGTCTTGGTTGGTATAAGAAATATGACAAGGAACTTGCTTTTTTACTGGACGTCCATCATTTGAGACAAATGGTGAAGTATTATCTAAATAAGAGAATTTGTCAATGGCCACATCGCCTTCTTGTTCTTCCATTTTAGAATAATCTAAAGAACGTCCGTCTATACGAGGAGGTGTTCCTGTTTTCATTCTACCATTTTCAAAACCTAATTTTACTAATTGTTCAGTGATTCCGTATGAAGCAGATTCGCCACTACGACCGCCGCCAATTTGTTTTTCTCCTAAGTGAATTAATCCATTTAAGAATGTTCCATTTGTTAATACAACGGCCTTAGCTTTAAATTCTAAACCCATCCCTGTAATAACACCTTCAACTCTTTTTCCGTCTTTAGAAACAATTAATTCGCGACACATGTCTTGCCAGAAATCAACATTAGGAGTTTGTTCTAACATTTCTCTCCAGGTAGCCGCAAATAACATTCTATCATTCTGTGTTCTTGGACTCCACATGGCTGGTCCTTTAGAACGATTCAACATTCTGAATTGGATAGCAGACTTATCAGAAACAATTCCGCTGTAGCCACCCAAAGCATCAATTTCACGAACAATTTGCCCTTTAGCAATACCGCCCATAGCAGGATTACAGCTCATTTGGGCAATGGTTTGCATGTTCATGGTAAGCAATAACACTTTAGAGCCCATATTAGCAGCAGCAGCAGCAGCCTCGCATCCTGCGTGACCTGCACCAACTACTATAACATCATATTGAGAGGACATTGATTTAAGGGATTTAAGGGAATCAAGACAGAAGGGAAAAGTCGAATGTCTTTTCTGTCTACAGTCTCTTTTGTCACTTATTAGATCATATTTAATTTAGCTAATAATTCATCGCGGTAAGAACCACCAATAGGAATTACTTTTTTGTTTTCTTCCAACACAACTGTTTGATTTTCAATTGTTTGTATCTTGTCGATACGAGCTATGAAAGAACGGTGTACGCGGATAAAATCTCCGTTATCTAATTTTTTCTCTATGTCTTTCATAGTAGAATGTATTGTATAACGCGTGTATTGTGTGTTTAAAACCACGTAATCCTTTAAAGCCTCTACATAGTAGATATCCTTTAAATTAACCTTTACAAGGCGGCTATTTGATTTTACAAATAAAATATCTTTAGCGGCTTCGTCTTTATTCTCAACTAAAGAATATAAAAAATCGCGCTCTTTTTGAACTTCAGTATCTTTTTTATGCTTGTATAAAGCCATTTCAATTGTTGAGTGTAGGTCAATCTCTTTGAATGGTTTTAAAATATATCCGTAAGGCTCTGTAATTTTAGCTTTTGCTAAAGTACTTTCATCTGCATAAGCAGTTAAAAATATGACAGGAATATTATAGTCTTTCTTTAATGTCTCAGCAACATCAATTCCAGTCATGTTACCTTTAATCATAATGTCCATTAACACTATGTTTGGTTCTAAATCAACAATGTTTTTGATTGCATCAGCGCCATTATTACTAATGCCTAAAACATTATATCCTAATTTTTTTAAACTATTTTGAATGTCTTTAGCAACTATGCTCTCGTCTTCTACAATGTAAACGTTAATGTTGTTGTTTTCCATGTTTTAAATATTAAATTCTATACTAAAAATAGTTCCGTTTTTTCTAATTATATTAAAAGTTCCATTCAACTGTTCTACAAGCGTATCAACCAATTGTAGTCCTAGAGTTTGTGTGTTTTTTACATCAACAGATTCTGATATACCAATACCATTATCGCCAACATCAATATGCACTTTATTTTTATTAACCCTCAAAGTTACAAAGATTATTCCATCTCTATTATCAGGAAAAGCATATTTTAACGAATTTGATATAATTTCATTAACAATTAAACCGCAAGGTATTGATGCATCTAGGCTTAGCATCAAATCATCCAGTGTTAAAATTAATTTTATTTTTTTTGTATTAATGGAATAGGTGTGAACTAAATTTTTTGATAAAGTGGTTAAATACTCTGAAAAATTAACCGATTCGAAATTTTTAGTTTGATACAAGCTTTCATGAATAAAAGCCATTGACTTAATACGATTTTGACATTCTTTAAGCAAGTTTAAAGCGTATGAATCTCTAACATATGATGATTGCAAATTAAGTATACTAGAGATTACTTGCATATTGTTTTTTACACGATGATGCACCTCCTTTAAAAGCACATCTTTTTCTTTTAATGATTGTGTGATTTTTTCTTCATTAATTTTGTTTTCTGTGATATCAAAACCAATTCCAGAGACTTCTACTACTTCATTATTATGATTTTTAATTGGATACAAATAATATTGCCTAAACACTTTTTTTCCTTTTAAGGTTACTCTTTCAGTAGTTAAATCAACCTGTTTTCCGCTAAAAGCTAGATCGTATTTTTGGTTCCAAAAAGTTTCGAATGGTGTTGTTTTATGTTTTCCGATTTCTCTAATAGTTTTGCCTAACTCGGGATAAAAACCATATAATTCATGAATAGCGTTTGCAAAATTTTGATTAAGTGAAGTAAATTTTAAATCTCGAGTAATAGTCCACATTAATTGTTCTCCACTTTCAAAAATAGCTTTTAATTTGGCTGATTGTTCGATGATTTTCTTTTCATTTTTAATACGTTCAGTAATGTTTTGAGCTATGGCCGAAATTTCTACGACTTCATTATTTAATAAAATTGGGTATAAATACACTTCGCGATATATATCAACATTATCAACAACACTTTTGTGAACAAACACATTTGGTTTACCTTCTAAAACTAATTTATACTTATCCTTCCAAAAAGTCTTTTTTTCTTTACTTTGTATTATTTCTAAAACAAATACTTGACTATTGTTTTCAAGCTTTTCTCGTATAACACTATTTTTAACAAGATTAAAATAATTTTTGTTATAAGAGGTCAATTCCAATTTTTTATTGACTGTCCAAATTAAATGATCACCACTTTCAAAAATTGCTTTCAACTTTGCAGATTGTTCTAAAATACGCTTTTCAAATGTTTTATTTTCAGTTATATCATGAGCTAAACAAGCAACCTCAATAATTTCATGGTTAGCATTTCGAATTGGATTTAAGTATATCTCGTTAAAAATCACTTCACCAGTTGGAGATACTTGTTGTTTTTCTAGTTTTAAAGAATTACCATCAAATACTTTTTTATAGATATTATACCAATAAGATTTATACTCGGCTTGCTTTCTTTTATGAAGCAATTTATGTAATTGAGTGTTTAATAGCGGTTCATTTTGATTATATAATTTAAAAACCTTAATAAAATTTTTATTAAATGATGTTGCTTTAAACTCTTTATCTACCGTCCAAATTAAATGAGAAGAACTTTCAAAAATTGAGTTAAGTTTTGCCGCTTGATTAATAGATTGATCTTGTAGATATCTAAGTTCAGTAACATCATTAGAAATACAAGAAATTTCTTCAACCTTACCATTCTTAAAAATTGGGTGAATAAAAATTTGACGGTATAATTTTTTGCCATTAGAATCTAATTGTTCGGTAGTAAATTCAATACTAGATTCTTGTTTAAATACCTCGTCATATTTTTTAATCCACCAATCGTGGTAAGCTTTACCGGATTTAGTTTTTTGTGGTTTGTAAATTTTATTATTTAATAATGGCCTAACTTTATAAACGCTATACATTGCGTCTGAAAAGTTTTTATTAAACGAAGTAAAAAAATAGTTTTTATCTACAGTCCAAATCAATTGTGTTCCACTTTCAAAAATTGCTTGAAGTTTTGCAGATTGTTCTAAAATTTTTTGTTCAGATAATCTTCTTTCTGAAGTGTCTTGTCCAATAACTGCAATCTCAGTGATAATACCATTTGCACCTCTAATTGGATGCAAAAATATTTCTCTATAAAACGTTTTGCCGCTAGCATTTACATTTTTTAATTCAAAAAATTCTACTTTATTATCTTTCTTATTTTTAAAAAAATCATTGTATTTTTTTATCCAAAAATCAGATCTTATTTTATCTTTGGTACTTCTACTAATACTTCCTATATATTCTCCTATTTTTAAATCATGATTAAAAATAGATTTTATATAGTTATAGTAATTTTTATTAAAAGATGTAATTTTTAAATCTCTATTAACTGTCCAAATTAAATGAGATGTATTATTAAAAATAGCTTCATACTTTGTGGTTTGAGTAACCAATTCACTTTGAATTTTTTGTCGATATTCAATTTCTTTTTTTAATTTTTTATTTGATTCTTCTGCTAATTCAGCTCTTAATTTTTCTTTTGATATTTTTTTCTCTACTGAAATATCAGATACAATTGTTTGAACTACCTTTTTACCATTATAAATAAATGGTACTGTTTTTAATTCAACATCAATTAGTTTACCTTTTGAAGTTTGTATAGTATACGTTAAATCGGGTAATTCCTTCCCGCTAGTTGCTAATCGTATACGTTCTATACCTCTTTCGCGTTGTTCAGGAATTATATAATTAACTAAATATTTACCAATTAGTTTTTTTGGATCGTTTATCTCTAAAATATTTGCTGCTGTTTTATTAGCATACAAACAAATACCTTCATGAATAAAAATTCCAATAGGCGAAGTGTCTAGTAAATTTTTATAATTGTTCCATTTTTGTTCTAATTCTTGTTGGTAATTTTTTTCTATAGTTATATTTCTAATAACACCTATAAAACTTACAATTTTACCGTTTTTAAACTTAGGTTTTGCAGCAACTTCAAGTACTAACTCTTTACCATTTTTATGATAAAATCTAAACACTTCTTTATTGTTAGTAGCGTTACTTGTTACTTTTAAATAACTCTCTAAACATAAAACGTATTTTTCTTTATCATCTTGATGAATTTGATCTAAAAATATTTGTGGGTTTTTATAAATTTCACTTGGTTTTCTTCCAAGCATATCAAAAACTGAATCGCTTATAAAACTAATATGTGGTGTTGGTAAAAATGAAAATTCATAGATAATTTCTCTCACACTTTTACTAATACTGTCTAAAATTTCTTGTGTTTTTTGTAATTGATTGTATCTATCAATTCTATCATTAATTTCTAAAAAAGTTGATTGCACTACTTTTTTATTATTATAAATTACAACATTAGATTTTGCTTCAACATAAATAACCTCTTTCTTAAGATTATAACATTGTAATTCAATTGGTGGAAATTCTACTCCTTTTAATATTAGCTTATTGTTATTTATTAAACGCTTATGTAAACTTTTGTCAATAAACGAAAAAACTGAAAGTTTATCTAATTCTTTTAAATGGGACTTTGGAATTTTAAATAAATCAATTGCTTTTTTATTTAAATAATAAATTTGTTTATTATCAAATAATATAATTGCTACAGGAAGCAACTCAAGAGTTTGAACATCTATATTATTTTTTACCAAAATTTATTAAATATTATGGTTCAACTTTTTCTGTTTTATTTTTTTCCTTTTCCAGAATAGTTTTATCTGGTTTTTTGTTATAGATGCTTGAATAATTTCGCAAGCTTTCTTCATATGTAGGCTCTACTTTAACACCTTGAAACTTAACTTCAATATCATTTTCATAAAATATAGTTAAATAATTAAATCCTGCTTCATCAAAAAACTTCCAATCATCTTGTTTTACACCGCCGGTATATTTACCTTGAATCATTTTACGTCCATTTTCATAATACCAGGTATGTAAACCATCTTCATCACCATTTAAAAATTTACCTTCAAATCGTAATTTTTCTTTTGGCATGTAATAACGTTTCCATAAACTATCTGGTTTATCATTTACATATTTTCCAATTTCTTTGTATTCTGGTGTTTCATAAAACCAAATTCCTTCTTGCATGTCTTCAATAAATTCTCCTTTAGTAATCATTTTACCATCTTCGGTATATTCTGTCATCACACCATCACGTAAATTATCTAAATATATTTCTTCACGCATTACAGCACCATTTTCATAAAACCATCTCCATTCACCTTGTGCACGACCTTTTTTATCATATTTACCTTTTTGTTCAATTTGTTTATTAGGATAATAAAAAATCCATTCTCCTATACGTTTATCATTTAAATATAACCCTTTAGCTCTAAATTCTCCAGAGTTATGATATTCTGTCCAAATTCCAATTTTATTTCTTAGACTATCTACTGCACCGTATGATAACTTAATACCTTCTTCATAAATAATCGCCGAATCGGGAACAGCTCTGTTTCTACAAACATATTTTTTAATCATAACATCACTAGTATCATCTCTGGCAACTGGTAAAGAATCGCACATATATTTTTGACGATAATGATAATGAGTACCAACAGGCATCCCATTAATATAACCACCTTCATATTTCATGGTACCATCTTCATAAAAATCTTTATAAACATCTAATTTTGCTAACTCAGGCGCGTTTTTAACTTGTTTTCCATTATTAAATTTTTCGGTATTTGTTAGATTTCCTTTTTGATCATAATTTTTCACATAACCATCAACAACATCATCCTTATATTTTTTTTCTTCTTTTAATTTTCCATCTTCATAAAATTCTTTCCATACACCTTGTTTTTTTCCAGTTTCATCTTTACGATTTAATCGTTCAATATTCGCTAAAATACCACCTTGATATTTCATGATTGATATAATTAAAGAATCTTCAGAATATTCATAAGCAATTCCATCTGGTTTACCTTTCACGTAAGGAGTCATTATTTTAGTTTTTCCTGAAGGATAGTATATAAAAGAATTACCTTGTTTAATATCATTTACAAAGGCTTCTTTACTTGATACGCGTTGATTTGTATCATAGTTAAATGTATAACCACTTTTTTTACCTTCTAAATAATTAACTGCTTTGGTCATTTTTCCTTTTTCGGTATAAAATTTCCAAATACTATCTAATTGAAAATTTTTACGATTGCCTTCAATTTTTACTTGACCATTCTTGTAATAATTTTTCCAATAGCCATCTGCTTTACCATCACGCATCATACCCTCCGATGACTTTGCACCATTATCATAATAAAAAGTATTATAACCATTTGGATTAGTTACTTGACTATATAATGATTGTTTAGTAACAAAACATATTAAGAAAAAAAGAAAATATTTTTTTATGGAATTCACTGATAGCTGCGTATTAATCTTCTAATTTAAAGTTTATAATTCAAAAATTAAAATTTAGTTTAAAGTCCAAATTTAGCGGATAACTCCAACATTTTATTAATTGGTTTTCTTGATTTTTCAATCAAATCATCACTCATTAATAATTCGGGTTGCTCATATTTTAAAGCAATATAAATTTTTTCTAAAGTATTTAATTTCATATGCGGACAATCATTACAAGCACAACTGTTATTTGGTGGAGCAGGTATAAATGTTTTAGTTGGACTAGCTTTTTGCATTTGATGAATAATACCTGTTTCAGTTAACACAATAAACTCCTGTGCATCTGATTTTTTACTGTAATTTAAAATAGCTGTTGTACTTCCAATAAAATCAGCATAATCTAAAATAGCTGCTTCGCATTCAGGATGAGCTAATATTAAAGCTTTTGGATGTTGAGCTTTTAACTTAATTAGCTTTTCTAAACTAAAAATTTCATGAACCATACAGCTACCATTCCATAATATCATGTTACGGCCAGTTACTTTATTGATATAAGCTCCTAAATTTTTATCTGGAGCAAATATGATTTTTTGATCCTTAGGGAATGATTCTACTATTTGAACAGCATTTGTAGACGTTACAATGACATCTGAGAGCGCTTTAATATCTGCGGTACAGTTTATGTAGGTTAAAACAATATGATCAGGGTGAGCGGCTTTAAATGTGGCAAATTCGTTTGGAGGACAAGAATCGGCCAAAGAGCAACCTGCTTTTAAATCAGGAATTAATACTTTTGTTTTTGGATTTAAAATTTTAGCGGTTTCGGCCATAAAATGTACACCAGCAAATAAAATGATGTCGGCTTGTGTTTTTTCGGCTTGTTGAGCGAGGCCTAAACTGTCTCCAATATAGTCTGCAATATCTTGAATATCAGCATCTTGATAGTAGTGAGCCAAGATGATGGCATTCTTCGTTTTCTTAAGATGCAAAATCTCTTTGAACAAATCAAGAGATGGATCAATTTTTTTTTCGAGGAAACCTTTTTCTAAATTCATATAATATATAATAAAAGAATTTTAAATATTTAAATTATGGTTATAGTATATAGGGTGTTAATACTGTGTAAAAATAAGCTTTTGTTTACTTGTTTTTACGGTAATCTACACTCTATTAACAAATATTAAACGATATTGCTATGTATAATGCTTTGGTTTTTAGATGTATGCTTAGTAATGAACAAAGTTGTTAATAGTGAAAATGGTTAATAACAAATTGTATACTAACGCTTATTTTATGTGTGTAAAACTGTACAAAACACTAAATAATTATTGAAAGTAAATTTTGTGAAATGAAAAATTGCACTAAGTAAATTAGCTATTAACAAATCACTAATTAATTACCGAAACTTATTAACGATAAATTTAATTATACACAGTAATTTTGTTAATTAGCAGCGTATATAAAACACTCATTTTCAGTACTTGTAGTTATGAGTGTTAATTAACGTTGATTACAAACTATTAACAAAACTTTGATATGACAAAAATTGCTATAGGTAGCGACCACGCTGGCTTTGAACTAAAAGAAGTACTAATATCGTATTTAAAAACAAAAAATGTAGAAGTTATTGATAAGGGCTGCTATAGTTTAGAACGTGCTGACTACCCAGATGCCGCTCACGCCGTTGCAACAGCTGTTACTAATAATGATGTAAATTTTGGTATATTAATGTGTGGTAGTGGTAATGGTATTAATATGAGTGCTAATAAACACAAAGGTATTAGGGCTGCTTTATGCTGGAATTCTGAAATTTCGGCGCTAGCGCGCCAACATAATGATGCTAATATCTTAACCTTACCAGCTAGATATATAAGTGTTGAAGACGCAAAAAAATGCGTCGATGCTTTTTTAGCTGAATTATTTGAAGGCGGAAGACACGCTGATAGAATAAAGAAAATAGATTGCTAGGTTACAATAACTTTACTTTAAGCCTCATAAATATTTGTTTTATGAGGCTTTTTTATTTTCTTAACAATTTGGTAACATTAAAGATATATAAAACTAATATTGGGTTGATTATTTCGCAGCCGTTAATATTAAATTTACATGAATAATATCTTTACTTTACTTTTAATTTCTGTTTTGTTTACAAATCAGCTAGCTTCTCAAGTAACATCTACATCCAACGATTCTTTATTAAAGTACTTAACGGATTTAAAAAAAGAAGTACAAGAATTAAAAAATGCGAAAACGACGACGATTGCAACTCCTACAGTATCAATGTCCGAAAAAAAATCTAACTGGTACGATAAAATACAAGTAAGAGGTTATGTACAAGTAAGATATAATCGTTTATTTGAAACAAACCCAGATTTAAAAAGCGATCAAGGAGATAGATCGATTGGAAACTTGGGCGGATTTTTTATCAGAAGAAATCGTTTAATTTTAAGCGGACAATTAAATGAACATGTTTACTTTTATATTCAACCTGATTTTGCCTCTTCTGCTTCTGCAACAAGCTTGCACTTTGCACAAATTAGAGATGCTTATTTTGACGTATCTATTGATAAAAAGAAAGAGTTTAGGTTTAGAATAGGTCAAAGTAAAGTGCCATACGGATTTGAAAACATGCAATCAAGCCAAAATCGTTTGCCATTAGACCGAAATGACGCCTTAAATAGTGCTGTAGCAAATGAACGCGATTTGGGATTATTTTTTTACTATGCCCCAAAAAAAGTAAGAGATTTATATTCATCATTAGTTAACGACGGATTAAAAGGTTCTGGTGATTATGGGGTTGTTGGTTTTGGTTTATATAATGGTCAAACAGCTAACAAACCGGAAATAAATAATAATTCGCATTGGGTAGCAAGAGTCTCTTATCCTTTTAAATTATGGAATCAAATTATTGAACCAGGTGTTCAAATGTATAGCGGTAATTATAAATTAGATCAAACAAGCACTGGAGTCAAAAAAAATAAAAGTTTAGAATATTTAGACGAAAGAATGGCGGGTTCATTTGTATTATATCCTAAACCGTTTGGTATCCAAGCAGAATATAACATAGGAAAAGGCCCTCAGTACGATTATTTAATAGATTCTATTTCTACTAAAGATTTAAAAGGTGGTTATGTCACATTAAGCTATTTAATAAAGTTAAAAAAACACGTTTTAATTCCATTTGCAAGATATTCAACCTATCAAGGCGGAAAAAAAATGGAATTAGATGCAAGAGCTTATGATGTAAATGAATTCGAAGGAGGAATAGAATATCAACCACTTAAACAATTTGAGATTACTGTGAGTTGGGTACATTCAGAAAAATGGACCTCAGATAGAGCAAAAAAAGACAATTTTCAGACAGGTTCTTTTATGAGGGTTCAGTGCCAATTAAACTTCTAAATTAACATTAACTTAACATTGTTAACATAACAACAACTTACTTTTACAAAAAATTAAATATGACAACTACACTAATGATCTTTTTAGTAATATGCTTATTACTAGCTTGTACTTTTGAATTTGTAAACGGTTTTCACGATACTGCTAATGCGGTAGCTACCGTAATTTATACAAATTCCATGAAGCCAACGGTAGCGGTGGTGTATAGTGGAATTTTAAACTTTATTGGAGTTTTAACAGGTGGTATTGGAGTAGCAATGGGGATTGTTAATTTATTACCAATGGAAGTTTTAGTAGATAGTAACGTTATGCATGGTATAGCTATGATTTTAGCTCTTTTATTATCTGCTATTATATGGAATTTAGGCACTTGGTATTTTGGTTTACCTGCATCTAGTTCACATACATTAATTGGTTCAATTTTAGGAATTGGTTTAGCTTTTTATTTTTTACCAGGAAGCGTGGGCGGAAGCGCCGTTAACTGGGATAAAGCAAAAGACACCGGTTGGGCCTTATTAATATCTCCATTTGCTGGTTTTGCGGCCGCTATTGTAATTATGTTTATTTTTAAGCGATTTGTAAAAAACGATTTGTTTTATAAAGAGCCCATTCCTGGTAAAAAACCACCAATTTGGATACGCATGTTATTATGGGCAACATGTGGTATGGTTAGTTTTTTTCATGGACAAAATGATGGGCAAAAAGGAGTTGGTTTAGTAATGATGATTTTAATTGCAATTATGCCAGCATATTTTTCGTTGGATAATGAAATAAACCTACAAAGCGTTAATGCAAATGTAGCAGTCATTGAAAAAATAATTTCAACAACTGATACAACTCAGTTTGGTAAAGAAGAATTTAAAAATTATTACAGCATAAAAAAACACGCACAACATTTTGCAGAAGCAACAGCAGGTAAAGCATATGCCGAAGGTGTTGGAGCTACCGAAAGATTTGATTTACGTAAGGATATTGTTAAGGTGACCAAAAGTGCCGAAAAATTATTAAAAAGTGAAAATGTTGCTATATCTAAAGCAGATGCAGGGTCTATCAAAAAAGAAATTCAAGGAGCAAAAAAATTAGTTGAATTTGCACCATCATGGGTCATTATTATGATTTCTGTTTGCTTAGGTTTAGGAACAATGATTGGCTGGAAGAGAATAGTTAAAACCATTGGTGAAAAAATCGGAAAACAACATATGAGTTACGCTCAAGGTGCTAGCGCCGAAATTGTTGCTGCTATTGGTATAGGCGTGGCCACAGCTTATAAAGCACCTGTAAGTACAACACATATGCTAAGTTCAGGTATTATGGGTAGTATGGTGGCTAAAAAAGGATTAAAAAATTTGCAACGTAGTACGATTACCAATATTTTATTAGCTTGGGTGTTAACATTACCAGTTACAATCGTTTTGTCTGGAGGGTTATTCTTATTATTTAGAGCTATTTTATAGTCCAAATAATCATAAAAAAAATTAAAACCGAAGAGAATCATCTTCGGTTTTTTTGTTATGTAGAGTTAATGTTATGGTTTTAAAAAAATCTATAATACTGCCTTAACATATTAAGATTTTAAATGATTTACTTTTAAAATCTATAATATTTATATGACAACTGGTCTAATTGTACTTTTAATTATCTGTTTATTATTAGCGTGCGCCTTTGAATTTGTAAATGGTTTTCACGATACAGCAAATGCAGTAGCTACTGTGATTTACACTAATTCACTAAAACCAACTGTAGCCGTAGTATATAGCGGCTTATTAAACTTTACCGGAGTAATGACAGGTGGCATTGCAGTTGCCATGGGAATTATTAACTTATTACCTATGGAAGTTTTACTTGATAGTAATGTATATCATGGAGTTGCAATGATTTTGGCACTTTTATTATCTGCTATTATTTGGAACTTAGGAACATGGTGGCTAGGAATACCAGCATCTAGTTCGCACGCCTTAATTGGTTCTATTTTAGGAATAGGAATTGCTTTTTATTTTTTACCAGATACAGGAGGTAATGGATTAGTAAATTGGGATAAAGTAAAAGATACTGGTTTAGCCTTATTAATATCGCCATTATTAGGATTTTCAGCATCTATTTTATTGATGTTTTTGTTTAAAAGAACCATTAAGAATGAAATTATTTATAAAGAGCCAGTTCCTGGTAAAAAACCACCCATTTGGATTCGAATGTTATTGTGGATTACTTGCGGCTTAGTAAGCTTTTTTCATGGGCAAAACGACGGCCAAAAAGGTGTAGGCTTAATTATGATTATTTTAATTGCAATGATGCCTGGTTATTTTGCTATCGACGAAAAAGTCAATATTCAAAGTATTAATGCTAACGTTGAACATATTCAACAATTGGTGTCAAAAGCGGATACTAGTATTTTATCAGATAAACAATATCAATTGTATGTTAATGTTTTTGTAAACGGAAAACATTTTAATGAAGAAACAAAAGGAAAGTATAAACCAAATGAATTGCCTTTAACTAATCGGTTTGGTTTAAGAACAGACATAGTAAATATTACATCTGCCTGCGAAAAATTAATTAAGAGTGGTAATTTATCGCTTAGCCAAAAAGAAATAGCCGTTTTAAAGCGCGAAATTAAGGAAGCAAAATCATTAATTGAATATGCTCCATATTGGGTTATTATTATGGTGTCTGTATCGTTAGGCTTAGGAACCATGGTTGGTTGGAAAAGAATTGTGAAAACAGTTGGCGAAAAAATAGGCAAGCAACATATGAGTTATGCTCAAGGAGCTAGTGCCGAATTGGTTGCTGCTGGTGGAATTGGAGTAGCATCGGCTTTTGGTTTACCGGTAAGTACCACTCATATGTTAAGTTCGGGTATTGCAGGATCAATGGTAGCAAAAAAAGGGTTAAAAAACTTGCAAAAGGGAACGATTATAAATATTGCATTGGCGTGGGTTTTAACTTTACCAGTTACAATTATTTTATCATGTAGTTTGTTTTTATTATTTAGATATTTAATGTAAAGGATTAGTTTGTTATTTTAAAAAATTTAATTTGATCAACAAGTTGTTGTGATTGTGCAGCTAGTTCCTCCGAACTAGCGCCTAATTCCTCTGAAATGGCAACATTTTGCTGTGCTAACGAAGTAAATTTTTGCACAGAATGATTTATTTCTTCTGATTGATTTTTTTGTTTTACAGAAGAGTCTGCAATATGTTTTACTAATTCAACTGTTTTCCTATAATCATTCAACATCTTTAAAATATCTTCATTTAAATCGAATGTATTTTTTTGACCAATAACCGATAAAGAAATAATTTCATCCGCAGAAATTTTTGATCGTTCAGCTAGTTTTTTTACTTCAGAGGCAACAACAGCAAAACCTTTCCCTTGCTCTCCTGCTCTAGCAGCTTCAACAGCGGCGTTTAAAGCAAGAAGATTGGTTTGAAAAGCAATATTATTAATAACTGAAATTTTTGTATTTATGTCTTTTGTAGAGTTATAATTAATCTCGCTTATTTCCGACATTTTTATCAAATTTTGAAGCGCTTCTATTGAAATCTTTTCAGTTAATAAGGCATTTTTTGAATTATCAGAGATACTAATGGTAGAGTCTTCAACAATATTTGAAATAGTTTCAATTAATGACGTGTGCTCATTGGAGGTTAACGATAGTTCGTTGGCTTTGGAACTTAAGTGCTCACTTGCTTCAAATATACTGTTTGATGTAGCCCAAAAGGTTGTAATTGTATCTTTTAATTTTAGTTGAAGTATAGATAGTTTTTCAACTAGTTGGCCCATTTCATCATTCGAGTTTTTTTCAATCATATTTAATAAATCTCCTTCAGTTAAATTTTTGACAGCATTTTGAGCTATGGAAATGGATTTATAAATACTGTTTGCAATATATAAAATTATCCAAATTGTAATTACAATTATTAATAGTGATAATATAAGAATCAGGGTTCGTATTTTATTAGTTTCATCATTTATTTTGTTTGATGTTTCTTTTAATAGTGAGTCTAAAATCGGTTCAATTTTATGGACTGATTTTCTGACATCTCCTAATAAACCTTCTCTTTCATTTAAACCAATAATGGTGTCTATTTCGGTTACCCTTAAAAAGGATTTTTTATAATTAGTAAAGGTGGTTGTAATTATTTCTTTAGTACTTGCTTTTGGAATATTATTAGAAAATTTTAAAGCATCTTCTATTTGTTTATTAAAATCATTAATGTAGGATTTTTGTAATCTGATTTCATAATCTTTTTCTGCTTTTCTACATTTTAAATATATAATTGTTAATTGAGCATCTATTTTTTCTGATTTAATAATCGAGTCAATTTGATGTGCAAATTGTCGCATATTACCTATTTCTCCGTAATCTTTAAAACCTTTTTTTCTTATTTGTTCTGGTATAAACCAAAAATTAGAATTGTATTCCTTTACCAATAATTGTAAACTATCAGTTTTTTCATTCAAATTGAGTGTATTAATTTCTTTGTTGGTTAATATAACCGTCAAAACAGAATCGAGTTCTTTAGACTTTAGTTTAAATGAGTTTAGGTATTTACTTTTGCCAGTTTCAAAAAATTTTTCATAAATCCGGTCTCTCATTAAGAAATCCTTTTCGTCTTTTCTGAGTTTTAATATAATTGTTTCTATAGCATGAATGGATGATTTAAGATCGGTTATGTTTTTTGTTTTTTTGTTTGATATAATAACAATTAGCAATAATGTTAAAAATGATAATGCGACTAAAACACACACTACGTATAATTTAGATTTAATAGTCAAATTGTTAAGCAATTTCATGGATGTCTGTTTTAATGTTTACACGAGCTATTTTAATAGCCACGGCCAACAAATTACTAAAACAATGTAAATCTTACATTAGCAAGAAGTTAAATAAAATGTTTATCGACAGATGTGTTGTTTTTATTGACGAAGCGAGTGATTTTAATATCAAAACTCTCAATTAGTTTAAATAAAAGAAAAGATAAAAATCTTTTAAGAAGTGTTTTTTGAGATCTGAATCTAATGAAACTTTAATTATTAAAATTCGCTGATATATGATAGCAGTTCTTTGTTTTCACTAATCCAGATAACTAAGCTATTATTACGAGGCGGAAGTTCTAATTTTTGACAAATACGAGAACGGTAGTTTTCAATAGTTTTTTCAGATAGAAATAATAACTCAGAAATTTCTTTAGAGGTCTTGTTTTGGCTTACAAGTTTTAATGTTTTTAATTCAGCTTGGCTTAAATTTTTTAATCCATCCACTAACTGTTGTTTCTTTTTATCTTCAATACTAAGTTCGGTATGATGAGGAAGCATTGCTGTTCCAATATATTTATCACCACCCAAAACAGTATTAACGCAATCAACAATTTCATCGCCAGCTGTATCTTTTAATATGTATCCTAATGCACCAGATAGCATCGCGTTTTTAATCATTTCCTTTTCTCTGTACATCGTAAGGATAATAATTTTTGAATTTGAATTTTCTTTTAAAACGCGTTTACAAACATCTAATCCATTTGCTTCAGGCATATTAATATCTAATATGGCAATTTCTGGTTTTTCTTTTAAGATATTTTCAATGGCTTCAGATCCATTATGGCACTCAATAATTTTAGCATTAGGAAATGCATTTTTTAATAGGTCAATTAAACCTTTTCTGAAAATGGGATGATCATCAGCAATTAATAATGTTTTTATTTGCGAATTATGAGGCATTAAATTTTAGCGTTAATTTAAAACTTTTATTTGATTTATTTTCAAAACTAACCATTCCGTTAATAATTTTTGTTCTTTCTTGAATAGAAAGTAAACCTAAGCCATTTTTTTGCTTTGTGTTTAGGCCAATACCATTGTCTTGATAAACTAATACAAAATCATCATCTTTTTCAGATATTGATATTTTTAAAGCACTGGCTTTAGCATGTTTAATAGTATTATTGGTGCATTCTTGTAAAATTCTATAAATATGAGTTTTTACGGCTATTGATAAATCATCAACTCGTTCGGTTACCTCAAAACTACATTCCAATTTTGAAGAGGCTTGTACATTTTCCATCAATCTGGCAATTGAACGAACCAACCCAATTTTTTCTAAATAAGATGGGTATAGATTTCTTGAGATTTCTCGAGTTTGTTCAATTACTCTTGAAAGTTCTGTTTCTAAAATTTTATCTTCCTGATTGCATTTTGATTGAGAAATTTTTGATTTTATCATTGATAAAGACTGCCCAATATCGTCGTGTAAATCCATCGAAATTCTTAAACGGTCTTCCTCTATGTTTTCAATTAATTGTCTACTAAATGATGCTTGTTTTTCTCGTAGCTTCACCGAGTATCTGTATGATACAAGACTAATAACAATAATTAAAACAAATAAAGCAAGGCCAATGGAAAGCCATTTAAAAAAACGTTCGTCCTGGTGCTTTTTTTCAAGTAATAAATATTTTGATTTTTCTTTTTCAAGTTCCACTTCCTTTTTTTGAACGTTATATTTTAATTGTAATTCTTGAATAATTTTCCCATTTACATTTTTATCAATACTATCTTTAATTTCTCTGTAGGATAAAAAATGAGATAAGGATTCTTTATAATTTTTTTCTTTGGATTCAATCTTGTGTAACAAATAATAGTAAGAGGCCTTATCTTCTAAACTGCCTGTTTTATTTGATAAATCTAATGCAAACGTTAATGTTTTTCTTGCTTCATTATTATTATTTAAAGCAATTAAAATTTCTGTTTTACCTAAATAAGCTTTTGTTAATTCTAAATTTTGTGGGTTGTTTATTAAAACGTTTATTGCTGAATCTGCATAAGAAAGCGCCAATTTATTTTTGTTATATTTACTAAAAGCGGATGCTAAATTTATAAAAGCGGCAGACAGCTCTCTTGGATGATTATTTACTCGTGCATAATTTATAACTTCGGCAAAAAGTTTTAGGGCATCGTTGGTTTTGTTTTTTGCTATATATATTAAACATATATTAATTTGTATGTGACTAGCTAAATTTCTATCATTCTCTTTTTTTGCAAGATCTAATCCTTTTTCAAAATCAATTAGTGCATCGTCAATTTGATCTGTGTATAATTTAATTAATCCTAAATTATTTCTAAATACAGCAGGATAATGCGGTGTATTGTGTGATTCAGAAAAAATTAAGCCTTCTAAATATAATTTAGCAGATTCTTGTAATTGATTTTTTTCTTCTTTTATGATTCCTAAAAGATTTAGAATTTCAGCAGTGTTTTCATAGTCTTTCGTTTTTTTAGTCTCTTCTAATATAATTTTCAATTCGTTTTCAGCATTTGGATTAAGTCCTTCTTCATGCTCCATGAAAATTAAACGAATACTCGAAAGAGTTTTGATATGATTATTACCAGTTTTAGAAGCTTCTTGAATTGATTGAGTGAAATATTGTTTTGCTCTGGCCGTGTTTCGAGTATAATAAAAATAATTTCCGTAATATAAATAAACTTCGGAAATAGCATTTTTGTTTTTCTCTAACTGTGATGCTTTTTTGACGGTTTCTCGGCCAACTTTAAATAGGTTAGTTGAATCATAAAAAGACGCTTCTTTTACATTTTTCAATAATTCTTTTATCTCATTAGTGTATTGCGCTTTGCTCGACAAAAAACTAATAATTAAGATAAAGTATATATATAGTCGTTTTTTAATCATATATGAATGTAAATCAAATATATTAAAAATTTCGACCTTTTTAATAAGGTGCCACCCCTCTATACAATAGTTTTTGTGTTTTATAACTTTAGTGTTTTAAACAACTATCAAAATTATGGCATATATAAAAAATATATTAATTATTGCGTTTTGTTTTATTATTACAAATGTGTTTTCACAAACATTTAATTGGACAGCATTTCCAACAAATACAGTAAGTTGGGTTTCTTCTCCTACTTTTAGTGTAACGAAAGCAACAGCAGGTGGTGGGTCTTTTGATGTTAGATCTAGCAGTGCAGCTGGTAATTCTCCTCTTTCTGGTACACCAGGAAGTGTTGCCCAAAACTGTAGTACATACAATGGATTACGTTTAGAAATGAGTGGCGCTGGTAATTCCTCAGGAACTGGACCAACAGCTGTTTGGAATAATAGCATTACTGTTACGATTAACTTTCCAAGTTTTTTATGCGCTCCTGTTACATTTAATATCTATGATATTACGCAGGCAATTTATTATAGTTCGCCAAACTACGTATATTATCAAGATAAAGTAATAATTACTGCACTTGATAACGCGAACAACCCAGTATTACCGACAGCAGTTACAACTGGCCCAATAAATAATGTAGCGGTTGGTAACAGTAGAGTTTTAACTGCAATTGTGTTAAATGGCGATTGTGATAATCAAGCAATAAGTATTGGAACTAGTGGACAGCAAATAAAGCAAATTACCATTGTTTATTGTAATCAAGATATTCCTACTAATTGCCCTTTGCCAGCTGTTAGTCCATATCGTTATGGTATATCGCAGTATCAATATATATTTATTTCACCAATTACAGGGGCGGCTCCTCCAACAGTATCTATTACCTCTCCAACCTTAGCTTGCGGTGTTACAAGCAGCACATTAACGGCAACAACTTCTGCGAGTTCGCCTACTTATTCTTGGACAGGACCAAGCGGTTCAACAGTTTCTTCTCCTAGCGCTGCCTCTACTGCTGTTTCGGGAGCAGGAGTTTACACATTAGTAATTAATCCAGCTGGTTGCAGCACTACTGCAACATATAATATTGGCTCAGGAGCGACTCCACCTAGCGTAACAGCAACAACACCAACGACATTAAGTTGCACTAATACAACGGTTCAAGCAATAGCGAGCACAACATCAACACCAGTTACATATAATTGGTCTGGACCAAGTATTACAGGAGGTGCAACTACAGCATCTGCGTCAGTAAATTCACCTGGAACATATAATTATACAGTAACGAATACAAGTACAGGATGTAGTACAACTGGAGCAGTGGCCGTATCTCAAAATACAAGTGTTGTTACGGCGTCTACTGCCGCAACAAGTTCTTTAAATTGTTCAACAACTTCTGCACAAATTATAGCAACAACAACGGCAAGCCCCGTAAGTTATAATTGGACTGGAACAGGAATTACTTCTGGATTAGGAACCGCAACAATCAATGTCAATCAAGGAGGAACTTATAATTTTACAATAACAAACACAACTAATGGATGTAGAACAACAGGTTCACAGGCTATTACACAAAACACAGTATTACCAAGCCCAACAGCTACGTCGCCAAATTCTATCACTTGTTCAACAACAACTGTAGCATTAAATGGTGGTCCAGCGGCATTAACGTATACATGGTCTGGTGCAGGTATTAGTGGAGCAACAAATTCACAAAATGCCACAGCTACGGCAGCAGGCAGCTATACATTAGCTGTAACAGGGGTCAATGGTTGTACCAATACAGCAGTAACATCGGTTGGTTCTAATACAACTTTACCAAATCCAACAGCTACGTCACCAAATTCTATCACTTGTTCAACAACAACTGTAGCATTAAATGGCGGTCCATCGGCATTAACGTATACTTGGTCA
>JBIICN010000137.1:0-2525 GCA_044238845.1 Bacteroidia bacterium | reverse complement strand
GTCAAAAGTAATTACAGGCGTGGCAACTTTGCTTTTGTATGAACAAGGAAGATTAAATATTGATTCAAAAGTATCTGATATTTTAGCGGATTTTCCTTACAAAAATGTAACCGTCAAACATTTATTGTCGCATCGTTCGGGCTTACCGAACTATACTTATTTCTGCGGTGAATATTTAGGAGATACTGTCTGTAGATTAAGTAATCAACAAATGTTTGATATTATGATTAAATATAAACCTAAAGCTTATTTAAACCCCGGTTTACGATTTAATTATAGTAATACAAATTATGCTTTACTAGCACTAATTGTTGAGAAAATAGCTCAAAAGAGTTATTCAACTTTTTTGAAAGAAGAATTATTTACGCCATTAGGCATGAACCATAGTTATACTGCTTTAAACATTGATAGTACAAAAGAACACTTAACATGTGGTTATACTAATAAATTTTGCTGTGTGCCAAACGATAGATATGATGGAGTAGTGGGTGATAAAGGAGTTTATACAACTACTTACGATTTATTTTTATTAAGTACCGCCTTATACCAAAAAAGATTATTAGCACATACTACTCAGCAATTAGCATACACTCCTCATAGCAAAGAAATAAAAACACATAATTACGGATTTGGATGGCGAATGAGAAACATGAATGATTCAGCAAAAGAGGTATTTCACAATGGTTGGTGGCATGGATATAGAACATCATTTCATAGAAGATTAAAAGATAGCTTAACAGTTATCGTTTTAAGCAATCGATTAAACAGTAGTGTTTATGCAACTTGGCGTATTTATGCGGCTATTGATGGGCCTCAAGCTTCTGGTATAAAACCAGAAACCGAAGAAGAATAATTTTCAGTCACCCTGATCTTGATTCAGGGTCTCATGAGATGCTGAATCAAGTTCAGCATGACAAATACAATTCAAAAAAAGATTAGTACCTTTACGCCATCGTAAAAATCGCCAACATAGAATTAGGAGAATTTCCATTATTATTAGCGCCTATGGAAGACGTGAGTGATCCTCCGTTCAGATATGTTTGCAAAAAATATGGTGCTGATTTAATGTACACCGAGTTTATTAGTAGCGAAGGTTTAATTAGAGATGCGATTAAGAGTCGTAAAAAATTAGACATTTTTGATTACGAAAAACCAATTGGCATTCAAATTTTTGGTGGCGACGAAGAAGCCATGGCAATGTCTGCTAAAATTGTAGATGCTACGCAACCAGATTTATTAGATATTAATTTTGGTTGTCCAGTTAAAAAAGTAGTTTGCAAAGGAGCAGGAGCAGGTGTTTTAAAAGATGTGGATTTAATGGTTCGCTTAACTAAAGCAGTTGTCAAATCAACTAATTTACCTGTGACTGTTAAAACGCGTTTAGGTTGGGATGATAGTATGATTAATATTATGGAGGTGGCGGAACGTTTGCAAGATGTTGGCATTAAAGCTTTAACCGTTCATGGCCGAACCAGAGCTCAAATGTATAAAGGCAATGCTAACTGGGAACCAATAGCTGCTGTAAAAAATAATCCTCGGATGCATATTCCTATTTTTGGAAATGGAGACATTACTACACCAGAAAAAGCTGTTGAATACAAAGATAAATATGGCTTAGATGGTATAATGATTGGAAGAGCGAGTATTGGTTATCCTTGGATTTTTAATGAGATAAAACATTTCATGAAAACTGGAGAACATTTAGCAAAACCAACATTAGAAAATAGAGTAGAAGTTGCTATTGCACATTTTGATAAATCAATAGAATGGAAAGGTCCTAAATTAGGAGTGTTGGAGATGCGACCGCATTATACAAATTACTTTAAAGGAATCGATCATTTTAAAGATACTCGTATGAAATTAGTAACGACTGATCATATCGAAGAAATAAGAGAGTTACTATTATCGATTCCTGAGAAGTATAAAGAAGTTATTTAATCATTGGAAAATAATAATACAAATAAACTTAATTTACTTGTATCATTTATAGAAAAATGGGCATTAATAATGCTTATTTTAATTGTTTATCTGTATGTATCATTTAGAATAATTTACTATTTAGCACAACCTATTCCTATTGAAATCATTTGTGGAAATGGCTTCGCTGGAGCTCTAGTAGCTCATTTTTCAATTTCAGTAATTGTATTATTAGTTTTATCTTTTCTGTTATTTTTTAGAAAAAATTTCTCATTAACTGAAAAAATATCAATAGGCTTGATAGTCGTCATCCTTCCATTTATTTCGTATTATTATTTTTAATTTATTTTTCTTATCCTATTTTTTAGCCATTAATCTATTTGATTTTCACTCTTGTATAGTTTAACTTCAATTTAATTGACATATCAATTAAATTTGATTGTAAATATATGATTATGGAAAAACTAGATTCAGTTCTGTTCTATTATATTGAAAAAGCGATTAAAACCTACCGCCAGTTTGCTCAAAGAGAGTTAAAGAATGAAGGTCTTACAATTACAGTAGACCAATGGTTGACTTTAAACTGCTTAAAGGAAAATCCTGAAATG
>JBIICN010000084.1:0-9251 GCA_044238845.1 Bacteroidia bacterium | reverse complement strand
AAATATTACTAACAAAGCTATAATTTTATTAGACATTTGCAAAGCAAAAATAAATGTCTTTCGCGGGAGCGACTGCTTTTGCAAATGCCGAAGCCGAATGCCCAAATAGAATAAACCGTGTGTTACCTGATGCCAGCCTATTTTTTGAGAAAAGTACCAATAGAAACCAATGTTACTAATTACGAACCCATATGTCTGACAGAAACCGAATGCCACCCATTAGCAATTTGAAAAATTGCCAGAGCGTAGGCAAAGTTTACAAGCTTTTTTGCAAAATTAGGATTGCAGGGCTGATTTGTGCGTTTTGCAAATGGGCTTGGAAACTTAGGGGAGGAAATAAACACAGGTCTACTTACTATTTTTGTGTCCGTTGATGATTTTAACGATTTCACTTAACTGGTCTAAGGGAATTGTCTTGATTGTGTCTTGCCAGTTTAGGTCGGTATTCTGTTTCTTTAACCTAGTTATAGGATGGGTGTCTGCTAATTTCTCATTGCGGTTAGGAGTCCAAACAAGTAAGTCGTTTGGTGTACAATTGAGTAAGGAACAAAGCTTGTCGATGTGACTTAACCTAAATGTAACTGTCTTAGCATTAAGAAGGTTATGAGCAGTATATGAAGGGAAGCCCGCACTTGTGAGGTAAGAGAAGGGTTTTTCAATACCGCGAGCTTTAAAAATGGGTTGTAAGTTGAGAGATAACATATTGCAGTCGCTAAAAATTAAAACGCAGGTTAAAGATATTAAAAATCCTATTCAAATACTTAAAACGCAGTAAAAAAAAATTAAAATGCAGTAATTAGTTCTTAAAATGCATATTCAAAAAGTTAAAATGCAGTATAAAAAAGTTAAAATACCATATAAAAAACTTAAAACTCCTATTGAAGAACTTAAAACGCCTATTGAAAAACTTAAAAATGGCTTTAACCTATTTTTATGGCTAGTATCTAGAAACCAATCGTTTGTTACATCATAATTTAATATAATCTAAATTTTTAAAGACAGTATTTGGAGTGCCAAAAGTTTGAAGTAAATTATTTTTTGATTGCCGATAAGACAAATTTTCCATTAGGAGAATAGTATTATCTTTTATCAACTAACTTTTTAAAGTTAAAGAAGATTCTATCCATAACGGATATGTTTTTAGTAATAATATCTGCTTTACCTTTCATTTGTTCTTTATATAAAAGTGTTTTATTGTAGGAAGTTGTTAATCCATTTTTTAAATCAACATCAATAGCGTAAGTATCCTTGTTTGGAACTGTTGAAATATTAGTAACAAAACCTTGTAATATCCCATTTTCGTTATAAGGGTAGTTATCCAATTTAATATTTACAATTTGCCCGATAGATAATTTACCAGTATTTAAAATTGGCAAGATGCATTTACCAATAAATTGTTGTTTTTGAGTTGGTACAACAGAAAATAATTCATCGCCCGATTTTATATTTTGATTGACTGACCACACATTAAAAAATGAAATTTTGCCATCAATAGGACTTTCAATTAAATACAATTGTTTCCATTTACTGATTTCAGAAACCAGCGATTTAAGGTTTTGTTGAAATTCATTTTTTAGTTTTGCCTGTTCTTGATAATCTTGTATTTGCAATTGGAGTATGTTTTTTTCAATAGAGTTAATTTGGATATAAGCATTTGATGTAGTTATTTTAATAGATTCATAACTACTCAATGCTCCTAGATATTCCCTTTTTTTTGCATCAAATTCGCGAGCCGAAATAACTTTACTTTCAAATAAGGTTTTATCTCTGTTATAATCAGTTTCGGATAAAGTCAATTGTTGTTTACTAATAAACTCTTGCTGTTTGTATTTTGCTAAAAGATCATTGTAGCTAATTAAATCTTTTTTTAAAAGTGTAATTTGTTTATTGTAAGGATTTATGATTTTGTAAATATTTAAATCCTTAATAGATTTTAATACCAATAAATAAAATGGCGTTAATTCACCAACCCTTAAACTATCTTTTATAATTACTTGATTAATAGTATCTGTTAATTTTAATTGATTGATTAAATTATTTCCAACATCAAATAAATAAAGAACATCGGTATAATTACTTGTATTTTCAATAACGGCAATAGTTTGATTGACTTTAACAATGGTATTATTTTTAGCTAATAAGTAGGTTAGCTTGCCGTTATTTTTTGATACTAATGTTACTGGTGGATTTAAAGTAGTTAAGGTAATATCTGCCGTTAAAATATCGGGATATTTAATGAAGTTTGATAAGAAAAGAATTGCGCATATAAACACAAAAAACATAGATATACCGTATCTAAAAATCCATTGTGGAGGCTTTGTCATTGCCTCTTTTATGAACTCATTTTGTTCATCCACCTCATTTATTTTACTTTCTATTTCGGGCATTAATTTCCTAATTCTAGTTGATTTTTTATTAATGAATAATACAAGCCGTTTAACTTGATTAATTCATTATGAGTACCATTTTCTGCAATTTCTCCGTTATTTAAAACTAAAATATTGTCAGCGTTTTTTACAGTACTTAACCTATGCGCTACAATAACAACTGTTTTTCCTTTATAAAATTCCCCTAAGTTTTCCATAATTATTTTTTCATTGTTAGCATCTAAGGCGCTTGTAGCTTCATCAAAAAATAAATAATCAGGATTTTTATATACCGCTCTTGCGATTAAAACACGTTGTTTTTGACCTCCACTAATATTTACACCAATTGGACCAACTTTAGTGTTATATCCTAGCGGCAGATTTTCTATAAAATCTGTCAAATTTGCTACTTGTACTGCATGTGCCAGTTTGTTTTTATCAATAATACCATCGGGTTCAGATTCGGCTATATTACGAGATATGGTATCTCCAAATAAGTAACCGTCTTGCATAACAATACCACATTTACTGCGCCAAAAGCCTGCATGAAAATTATTTAATTCTAAGTTTCCAATTTTAATTGAGCCTGAAATAGGTTTGTAAAATTTAAGAAGCATTTTTAGTAATGTTGTTTTTCCACTACCACTTGCTCCAACAATTGCTGTTACTTTTCCCTCAGGAATAGATACGTTTAAATTATTTAAAACTGTAGGCATTGTTGATGCTCCATATCTGTAAGATAAATTATGAAAAGTGATTGTTTTATTTTTTGGTAATTCTTTAATTCGTAATTCATTATAACTTTCTTCGTCATCTTTGTTATATATTTCAGATAAACGTTGCACACTAATTAAAGCATTTTGAAACGTTTGAATAAAGCCAATAAAATTATTAATTGGTGCATTTAACTGACCAATAATATATTGAATAGACATCATTCCACCTAAAGTAATATCACCATCAATAACCGCTTTTGCAGACAAAAAACTAATAATAATATTTTTGAAAGTATTAATGAAATCACCGCCTAATTGTTGAATTTGGGCAACAGAAAGGTTTTTTATGGATAGTTTAAATAACTTTATTTGTATGCCTTCCCACTCCCAACGACGTTTTTTTTCAGAGTTGTTTAATTTAATTTCTTGCATTCCATTAACCAATTGAATATAACTACTTTGGTTTCCAGATGACTGCTCAAAAAATTTATAATCTAGTTCAGCCCTTTTTTTCATAAAAGCTAAAACCCACAATACATATAAAAAAGCACCCGCTAAAAAAACTAAAAATATACTTAGCTTAAAATATGCTAATATGATTCCGAAAATTAAAATATTGAAGACACCAAATACTACATTTAAAGAATTTGCCGATAACAGGTTAGAAATCCGCTGACAATCTTGTAATCGAGTTACCATGTCGCCAATGTTCTTACTATCATAAAATGAAATGCTTAATTTCATTAGTTTAACCAAAAAATTAGATGTGATTGCAATATTTATACGAGAGGTAATATGCAGCAAAATCCATGTTCTAATAACATCAACAAATGTTTCGGAAATAAATAGGGTTAATTGTGCAATTAAAATAAGGTAAATAAAATTTACATCTTTTAATTGAATTCCTTTATCAACAATGCTTTGTGTTAGAAATGGAAATATCAATTGTAAAATAGTGCCAAGCAATAAGCCTATTAATAATTGAAATATGTATTTTGAGTACGGTTTAAAATATGCAAACAAAAAACTAATACCTGTTTTGGGTATAGCTTCTTTTTCTGATAAATCTTTTGTAAAATGTTCTGATGGTTCTAAAACTAATACTATTCCTTCGGAATCCTCTGTTTGATTTTTTTGAGGTAACCAATTTTTAGTAAAATCAGAATGACTATATTTTATTAATCCAAAGGCGGGGTCAGCTACATGAACATGTTTTTTGTCGATTTTGTGTACAACTACAAAATGCCTCTGGCGCCAATACGCTATACAAGGGAACGGTATATCTTCTTTTAAAGTTTGAAACGGAATATTTAAAGCTAATGATTGAAGATTAATAGATTCGGCTGCTTCTGCCAAACCTGCAAATGAAACTCCATCTTTACCAATAAATGCTCTTTCTCGTAACTGATCAACAGTAATGTTTAAATCGTAAAATTTGGCAATCATTCGTAGACAGGTTGGTCCACAATCCATTTGGTCTAACTGCTGGTAAAATGGAAATGTTTTTGCCATTTCTATTTAATATCATTTTCAATTGCTTTGCTTAATAAATCTTGCAATTGTTCAGTTGTGTAATAGTTTCCGGATTTTATAACAGCATTAATATCTTTTAAATTAGCAGTATTATCTAATGGATTGCTATTTAAAATCACTATATCTGCCATCATTCCAACTTTAACATCTCCTATTTTTGAAGACATTCCAATTGCGTCTGAAGCATTTACCGTAAGGGCTTTTAAAATAGCTCGGTTGCTTAGTTTTGCATTACTTAATAATTGTATTTCTCTATGAAATGCGTAACCAGGTACATTAAATGGCGTTTCGTCTGAACCAACTAAAAATCTAATTTTATATTTTTCCATTTTTTGCAACATCAAATTATAGTTGTCTAATCGCCTTCTAAAATCTTTTTTTTCTGAGGTATATTGCTCATTTTTAGCTTTTATATATGTTTTATCGTAGTCATCATATTGACTTACCCAAAATGATTTTAAATATTTAGGAATTAAATTTAATTCGGGAAAAGCATATAGTTCTTCTTTACTAAATTGGTCCCATTCGTAATTATGGAAAAATAATGTAGGTGTTATAAACATATTTTTTTTACCCATTGCTGGTAATAATTTATAAACACTATGTGAATCTTTTTCTAAGGCTAAGTCCAACTCTTTAACATGATAAATATTCTTCATTCCAACTTTTATATTTTCGTTTAATCCCTGCTTATGTAAACGACCATTAAAATTTATTTTTTGTTTTTTCAAAATTAATGAAACACTATCAAGTTGATTAGATGTTAAACCTTCAACATATTTAATTTCATTTAATCCTTTTGCTTTATTTATAGCAAATTCACTCTCCATATTTTGGTAACCTTTAAATGATTTTATCGCAGGTTGGCAAAGAAATAGATTTGTACCTAAAAATTTGTTTGCATTGATACTATCTCTATATATTGTATTAATTTCATCATGTTTCATCACAACTTGTGAAGTAATACCATTAATCAAATTAAATAAAAAATATGTATTATAATTAATAGGACTACTTTTTGATGGCATTAAAGAGTATGAATCAAAATACCCAGACATTACAAATTTGCCAGTTGCATTAACAATTATTTCTGTTGAATTGAGTTTTATTTTTTCTACATCTTTCTCAATTTGTTTGATAATTCCATCCTTAACATAAATATTTACATTTTTGGTTATTATTCCTTTTTCAACGTTTATAAGATTTACATCTTTTATTAATAAGCTATTTTTGGTTTGAGCCATTAGGTTTAAGGTTGCAGTGATAGCGAATAGGAAAAAATATTTATTCATCATTATTTATTATATATATGGGTTTAAAACTAAAAATTGTTGAAAGCTAAATTCTGACGGTTGATTTATTACATTGTATTTAAGTGCTTCAAGTTTAAAGTATTCTAGTGCATCTTCACACAAGCTATCCATTTCTAAATACAATTTCTTTCCCTCTTCAGTGTAAATCTCGTCAAGGTTTAACAACTCTAAACCAGCATGGTGTCTACGATACTGGTCACAATATCTGCCGATTAATTCATGTAAATCTAAACCTGATAATAATTTATTTTCAATTATATATTTGTAACAAATTAAACGTTGGGTGATGGTAATAACGCCATGAAACACATTATATACTGTTCTTTTTTCATTGGGGTTATTTAGGAAGTCGCCAAGAAATGAATTTTCAGCATTTATTTTAAAATATTTGAATTTATCATAGTTCATATAAAAAAACAAATTGTGAGAACCTTGGTGTAACATCTCTTCAACAAAAAACAAATATGAATCAGTATATAATGAACTTATATATGAAATACCTAATGAGTTTTGAGCAGCAAAAGGGAGCATGGCTTGATTCCCAAAAATCATCACGTACTTATTTGACGCAAGAATAGTTTCATATATCGTTGGGAATTTTTTTTGTATGAATGTAAATGCTTTTTGTAAATTATCTAAATGATATTTAGTAATTGAGTTTACCTCAACCTTACAATGCGCACCTTGATTAGAATAATCGGGTCTGAGTACTTGAAAAAAATCTTTTAATAAAGGATGTTGAAATTGTATAATTTCAACATGATGATTATTATCTGCAAATATTAAGGGTAAAAAGGTAGCTTTAACTAAATCACTATTATGTTCAATTATAAAATCACCATTATTATATTTAAAAATGCACCGTTGGTTTTTTAAAAATTCATCTATGGCTTTAAAATAGCCTATTTTCGGTAAATATGTGATACCGTCTTCATCAAAAATAATTTCTATAGCTTTTGGCTTATGCTCATCTGAAATATAACCATAAACTAATTGTTCTAAGGTAACTTTACTATCCGCTTCCGAATCATTAAAATACGCATAAATAAATGAGTCTAAAAATATCTCATCATTGTCAATGTCTAATAATGTAAATAACTCTTCATTTTTCTTAAAAAAAAGTATTTTAATAAGTTCTGAAAAATGAACTTTACCTTTATTTATTTCTGTAATATTTAAACTTGCAATTTGTATCATTTAATATTTTTCTAACTCTTTTCTGATAAATTCGTTTAAATTTTCTTGTTTTATGCCTAATTCATTTTCAATAGCTGAGTAGAAATCAGAATCTGAGCTACCATAAGAAAGTAAATTAAATATGCCCTTATATCCTTTTTTTTCGTAAGCGATTTTGCAGAATAATGCACCGATTGTATACTTATAACTGGTTTTACTATCAATCATTTTGAGTATTAAAATGTTATTTAAATCAATGGTATGATTCGTTCCTAAGTTATATTTGAGCGTGCTCATGTGTTGTTCAAAAGATAATCCCATACTTCCACCTAAGAAAGTTGCAAAACCTTCATTAAACCAAGAATGATAATTATGTTTAAATTTATCATCGACATAAATATGTACTAATTCATGCGGGTAAAAAAAACTATTATTTGATGCGTAAATAATTCTATTATCAATGTCTGTAAATCCCGAAATATCTGATGGAATATTCATATATATTTCAAAATCAAATCCCAGTAATTTATAAAGTTTATTTACATTTCTAATATTTACATATTTAAATAATATCTTTTTACCAAATATTTTAGACAATCTATTATTGAATTCAATCATTTGGTCTAAACTGGCTGAATCTGAATTTGACTCGTCATCAAAATAAAAATAGCAACCCTCTTTTTTTATACATTTCAATTTTGCTTTATCAAAAATATTAAATAGCTTATAATCACCTTCATTTTTCTTTATACCAAAATTGTAAATACAAATTAATTTTGGCTTAAAAGAATCATTTAATGACAAAAATGCAACTTTAGCCTTATAATAATCTTGTTCTTGTTCAACAGATATTAAATTCGGAATACATTTATATTCCGAAAAAAACATAAGTGAACTAAGTATCATATAATCAGGTGTCTTATATTTTTCTTGTGAATCAATTGACCAATTTTTTAAATAAGTTGTACTACTATCTATTGTATTAAAATAGTCATTAAGTAAAATTATTATATTCTTTGTAATTAAATCGTTTTGATTGTATACTGTTGGACTTATAACTAATTCATGCTGATTATCATTTAATAATCCTAAATTGATATTTTGAGCAAAAGTATTACTCCTATAATTAACCATAATATAGATTAATGCTATTATTTTAATTTTACGCAAAACTATAATTATTTATTTTGAACTGTTAATTAAAAAATTTTCAATAAAATAATTGGGAGAGTTAAACTCTCCCAATTACATAATCATGATTAATTTAAACGAATAATTAATTTGTCTGGAACCATAACTTTAATTTCTTTACCAATACAGCTTCCGTCGTGACACACAACTGCTACACCACCTTTAATTGCGTTTAACGCCTCAGCAGTTGTTACTGCACTTGCTTTAGCTTTTAATTCAGCTAAACTCATTTTTTTGTTCATATTAAATTGTTTTTATTGATTACTGCCTTATGGCATTAAAACAAAAATATTTTTATCGTAAGTATCATCCTAATTGTAAAAAACAACCAAATATAAAAAGTAAGTTGTATTTACAACTTACTTTTTGTTTTTATTAACATTTAGTGGTAGTTTAGCGCTTGTATTTTACAATTATGGAAAAAATTTAAATCTTATTTATGCCTCTCGTCTTTATAAATTGCGCCGTGAGGCAAATGTAAAGCAACCAGTAGTTGCAACAGCATTAGGCAAAAGTCAACAAGCTTATAGAAAACTTGAAAGGGGTGAGACTGATTTTAGTGATGATGTAGTTGATTGTATTTGTAATTATTTCAAAATAACGCTCGATGATTTTGTCCAAAGTAACGATAAAATCAATTGTGTAAATAGTCCAAATTCAGCTTCAAATATTCATAATTCTCATATAAATACGAGTGTGGCTGATGTTTTACCTGCATTAATGGAAGAGTTAAAGTCAATGAGAGAGGAACGAAAATTTTATCTGCAAAGTATTGAAAGACTCATTACGACTATTGAAAAGAAAAATTAAATGCCTTACGCCGTGGCACTGGTGTGCCGTGAATCATTATCAGTTGTAGGATAATGAATGTTGAATAAAAGATGATAGTAGGTCTATCACAATCGCCGAACATACGGAGGTTGTAAACCGCCTCTCGGTGCTATGATAGTAATTGA
>JBIICN010000042.1:0-31389 GCA_044238845.1 Bacteroidia bacterium | reverse complement strand
AGATTGGAAATAATGTCATTATACATGCAGGAACCATTATTGGCTCTGATGCTTTTTATTTTAAAAATCGCAAAACACATTTTGAACAACTGCAAACCTGCGGTAATGTTATTATAAAAGATAATGTTCAGATTGGAGCGAATTGCACATTTGATAAAGGAGTTACATCTGATACAATTATTGGTAAAGGAACAATTATAGATAATTTAGTACATGTAGCTCATGATGTCGTGATTGGAGAAATGTGTTTGTTTGCAGCTAATGTGGCCATTGCAGGTTGTTGTAATATAGGTAACAATGTAACTATGTGGGGACAAGTAGGCGTATCAAGTGATATTACCATTGGCAATGGCGCTATTATACAAGCACAAAGCGGTGTTAGTGAAAATGTGCCAACTGGGAAAATATTTTTTGGATCTCCAGCTTCTGAAGCAAAAACTAAAATGCGTGAGGTATTTGCATTAAAACAACTACCATCATTAATACATAAATTGTACGATAAATAAATTGTCTGCTCCTAAAAAAAATATCCGTCCTAGTGCAAATTCTGTTAAAGATGTAAAACTGAATTCTTTGTTAGAAAGGCTATCAACAATAATGTAACAACATCGCAATTACTAGATATTTATCAAGAAATTTTAGAAAACCGATTAAAAGTAGGAAAATTGGTGCTATTTAGTTTTACTACTGAGTGGACATGTATTTTAAAATACGGTGTTGGTAAAGATTATAATCATTTAGTATTTGAACCTGAATTACTTGACATTAAGGAAATTGAAACCATTTCATATTCAAAAGGAAATTTAAGTCAAAAATTTGAAATTGTTATTCCTGTATATCACAAACAAACTCCTTTAGCCTTTGTGTTATTAGGCGATATTGACGAGAAAAAAATTGAAATGAGTTCCGCCATCAAACATTTACCGTTTATTCAAACGTTAACTAATGTAATGATTGTGGCTATTGAAAATAAAAAATTATATAAAACCTCCATTCAAAAAGCAGCTATTCAAAAAGAATTAGAGTTAGCTCAAAGTATGCAAAAATTACTGTTCCCTTCTACTCTTCCAAATATCGAAGAATTAGAAATGAATGCATTATACTTACCTCATCAGCAGGAGTGGCGGCGGCATTATTGATGAGTAACTTACAAGCTGCTTTAAGAGTTCTTTTAAAATATACCCAAAATTTAACCGAAGTCGTTATTGATATCAATCAATTAATATGCGATAATGCCAAGACTGAAAAATTTATTTCACTGTTTATTGCTAAATATAATATTGGCACACATAAGTTATCTTACATTAATGCAGGACATAACTCTCCTATTTTAATCAATAATAACCATGCTATTGAATTAGATAAAGGCTGCACTTTATTAGGCATCACAAATCCATTACATTCATTAGAAACTGAAACATTATTGATTTCTCCTCAATCTATTTTATTTGCCTATACAGATGGATTAACTGATACTGTTAACAGTCAAGATGAAACTATTTCTATAGAAGAACTAAAAAACATCCTAGTCAATAATAAAAATTCGAATTGTGAATTTATTAATAAAGCAATGATGTATTACTTAGAAGAATTTAAAGGAGAAATGCCTTTTGTTGATGACATTGCAATGTTAGCTTGTAAGTTTAATTAAGAATTCCAAATTTCCCAAGCTTTATCTGCTTGTAATTTCAACATATTTAATCCATTAATTGTAACCGCATTTTGAGATTTTCCTTTTTGTAAAAACAAGGTTTCTTCTGGATTATATATTAAATCGTATAACAAATGCTCACTTGTTATAAATTCAAAAGGAATTTCAGGACAAGCTTCTACTTTTGGATACATACCCAAGGGTGTGCAATTTACTATGAGTTTAAAAGCATTCAATACATATTCATTTAATTCAGAATAATGAAAATAATTAGCCGCTTTTTTTTCTCCAGAAGTCACATAATAAAAACCAACTCCCACATTTTTCAAGGCATAAGCAATCGCTTTGGATGCCCCACCTGTTCCTAATATTAATGCTCTTTGATGAATGGGTTCTAAAAAAGGCTTAATGCTTTGAGCAAAGCCATAGTAATCGGTATTGTAACCAATTAAGTAAGGCGTATTATTAGTCCAAGAAATTTTAATGCAATTAACGGCGCCAATTTCTTTGGCGGTTACATCTAATTCGTTTAAAAAAGGAATTACTAATTCTTTATATGGCTTAGTCACATTTAAACCAGATAATTTATTATCAATAATAATTTGCAATAAATTATCTAAGTTTTCTAAATCAAAATTAGAGTATTGAAAGCCTTCTTTATCTTCTTTGATAAATTTTTCTTCTAAATAAGATTTAGAGAATGAATGTGACAACGATTTGCCAATGAGTCCAAAATGCATCATCTATTATAAATCTCTTTCGTCAGTTATTTGATCTGCTTTGAAAGGTTTTAGGTCAAATACAAATACATTATCAGCAATTTCAGCATTAGGCTTAAATGACTTAATCTCATATCCTTGGGTACTGCCGTCTTTCATCATCATAGTTAACTTAGCAACTTGCTTTTTTACTTTATCTACATAAATTTTAACAGTATGAAATTTTTTCTTTTCTGGTTTAACAGAAGGGTACAAAGTAATTACATGGCAAATAGCAGCGCCTACTTTTTCTTCTTTTTCATATTTATACTTATAACCAGTTTCATACATCGTAAATATTTTAGAAGGATTTAACTGATCTTCGTTATTAGCATCAAAACTTTTAATCGTTACTTCGTTTGCATCTTTGTTGTGGGCCCACATCGTTTTTCCGTCACACACAATTGTATTGCCAGGAATATCTAATTTAAACTTTGAGCCTTTAACTTGAACTTTACCCGTTTGTTTTTCTGTTTGCTTTTTATCCTTGTTTATAATGGTAAAAACATATTCAGAAGTAATTGTTTTATATGCCTTAGTAACTTTACTTAAATCATCTAATATTACTTTAGCTTTTGGATCTTGGTCTTGTGCAAAAGATCTTAAACTATACAAGGTAATAGTTGCTATCAATAAGAATATTTTTTTCATAGTACGTTATATTAATATTTGATTTGTGAGATTACATATCATCTGTAAAGAGCAAATCAATGGTCATGCCAAATTAGAACGCAAAAATATATAAAAAGTTTAAATGTGTTAATTTAATAGTTATGTTTTATGACGATTAATAAGAATCGTATTTTTTTATTTTTTTTGAAAAAAAATTTGCTTGTAAATAAAAAAGTTGTAAATTTGCAATCCCAAATCGAAAGAAATGGTGTTGGTCCGGTAGTTCAGCTGGTTAGAATGCCGCCCTGTCACGGCGGAGGTCGCGGGTTCGAGTCCCGTCCGGACCGCAATAGCCCACTTATTGTGGGCTTTTTCGTTTATACACATTTTCAATTTTATTTTCTTAAAACACATAAAACCCTTTATAATAAGGCGTTTTACTGAATTTTAAGCATTCAAGTTTCCTCGTTTCTATAATACTAAACGTCTGATTCGGTATAACTAAAACTAAGCCGTTCGGTTACCGCCTAGGTTACCTGAACTATGTCTAATTTTAGGTAACCGAATAAAGGTTAGTTACCAGTAAATACTGATAAAACTCTTAAAAAGTGAACGATTTAATCGTTTAACCTTTTAACAAAAAACTATGCAAACAGTCACAAATTTCGCCCTATTATTTTGGCTAAAAACTAAAGGAGCAAACTCTAAAGGCGTACCAGTTTATTGCCGCGTAACAATCAATGGTCAAAGAACTGAAATAGCCACTGGTAAATATGTAAACCCCGAAAATTGGCAACACGGTCGTTTGATAGCAAAAACTAGGGAAGACAAAGAAATTAATCAGTATCTCTCTAATTTTCAATCAATTGTAACTCGTCATTACGATAAAATGGTCGAAAACGGCTTACAAATTACCTCCGAACTCCTAAAAAACAGGATTTTAGGCAAAACCGAAAAGAAAATGACCTTTCTGGAAGCTTTTGATTGGATGATGAAGGAATTTGGAGAAAAAGTAGATAAAGGTAATAGAGCGCAGGGTTCTCTTGATAAAATGAAATACACTCGTGATAAGTTGGTAACTTTTATGAAAGACCAACTTAAAGTGTCTGATATCCTATTAGAAAACATCAAACCGAGCTATGTACACGATTTTGAACACTATCTAACAACAAAACATTCATTGCAAAACAACTCGGCCATGAAGTATATTAAAATCAGTAAACAGGTCTTGAAATTTGCAGTCAGTAAAAGTAAATTATCTGCAAACCCTTTCGATTCTTTTACTTGTTCATACATAGAACCGGATGTAGAAGTTTTAGAAATGCATGAAATACTAAATATGTGGCATAAAGTAATGCCAGACAAACAATTAGAGGAAATACGTGACATTTATATATTCTGTGTGTTTACAGGTTATGCCTATAAAGATTCTATGAGTTTGGAAGAAGATAATATCTTCTTGAGTATAAATCGTGAAAAATTCATTACTACTGACCGTGCAAAAACCGACCAGAGAGAAATGGTAATGCTTTTAGATATCCCTCTACAAATTATAGAAAAATATAAAAATCATAAATGTCGATTAATTCAAAATAAATTACTGCCACAACATTACAATTCTCACTTCAATAAATATTTAAAAGTAATTACAGCACTTTGCGGAATCAAAAAACATTTAACTCACCACACAGCTCGTCATTCTTTCGCTACAACAATCACACTCGAAAACGATGTGCCAATTGAAACAGTGGAGTGGGTAAGATGCTTGGTCATAAATCAATCAAAAGTACCATGCGTTACGCTAGAGTAACGAAAAAGAAAATACATAATAATATGACTGTTTTAAGAGCTAATCTGGCAAGCGTCATATTAGAACAGAATTCACAAAAAATAGGGAGTTAATCCACCTTCCATACTACTTTTCCCTTTAACTAAGTATTAATTAAAATCTCTTGCTTGATTTGTATATTAGCAAACAATCTATTTTTATCATAATGAAGTATAACCAACTAATAAGACTATTTATTTTCATTCTGTTTGAAGCCATTTTTTGTAATCAAATATCAGCGCAATCCATCGATTACAAAAACGAGTTTTATTTGAAATGGAAAAATGAAAAACTTTCAGACTCAACTAGGTTGGAAGCCTTAAACGATTTTATTATAAGGCATCTGGTTACAATAGATCTTGACAGTGCATATAGTTATAATAAACTGGCCGAAAAATCGGCAGTTAAAAAAAATCAAGATAAGCAACTTGGAGATTCATATAATACGTATGGCATTATATACCTGAACTTATCAATTTACGATTCAGCTAACTATTTTTTTCAGAGAGCATTATCAATTCATAAAAAACTCAAAAATATAAGTGGCATTGCTGCTTCTTACAATAATCTAGGTATAACTGCTATAAACACTGAGGACTATCTAAATAGTATCAAATACTTTTCATTAGGTAAAAAACTAAAAGAGGAACTAAAAGATAGTGCAAGCGTAGCGTCACTTTTGATTAACATTAGCGAAGTATATAGAAAAATTGGGCAATTTGATGAAGCTATAAAATATTTGAATGAAGCCGAGCTATATAATACAAATGTAAATTCTAAATTACATGTAAGAATTGCGAATGCAATTTATGGAAACTTAGGTGTTTTATATTCAAATCATATTATTGACATTCCTTCAGCTAGAAAATACTTTGCTTTAGAGTTACCATATATTCTGAAATTAAACAATGAATTGATTTACACAAAATACATCAATAATATAGGATTATGTTTTGCAAAAGAAGGCAAACTAGATTCGGCATTGTATTATTATGATAAAGCAATACAACTAGCAAATAAAAAAAATGACCTTTATGGATTACCTATTTACATGATAAATAAGACAGATGCATTATTCCAATCAAAAAAATACATGCAAGCTATTTCAATCGGTCAAGAGTCACTTCAGTTATCCGATAGCCTAAATTTATTGGATTTAAAAGCAAAATCACATTACGAATTGTCGATGTGTTATAAGAGATTAGGTCAATATGAAAAAGCGTTCTATCATTATGAAATATATGACAGAATCAATGATTCGATTTCAAATCCTATAAAAATTAGTAAAGTAATAAGTGAACTAACCACTCAGCAACAGCAACAAGAAATATTAGAGTTGCAGAATCAAAATTTAAAGAAGGATATTGAGTTACAAAGTAAACAAAACTTCATTATCATCCTTTTTTTTGCTGCGTTACTAATAATAGTTACATCCTATATCATCATTATTAGAAGAAAACTATTAGCATTAAGAAAAGAGAAAGAGTTAAGAAGTTTAAATTTAGGGTTGCAGCTTAACCCTCATTTTATTTTTAATTCAATTAACTCTATTCAGGAATATATTTTAAGCGAACAAAATGATCAGGCCCACCATTTTTTATCCGAATTTTCTAAATTAATTCGTCTATTTTTATCAAATAATCGTTCCCAATACATTCCTATTTCAAAAGAAATCGATTTTCTGAAGGCCTACATTTCATTAGAGGAACAACGACTAAAATCAAAAATTGAATTTGCTATAGATATAGATGATCGTATTGATAGCGATGAGGTATTAATACCAGCAATGCTGCTACAACCAATTGTGGAAAATTCAATATGGCATGGAATACGTTATTCAGAAAACAAGAAAATATCAATTTCAATTACCTTAAACAATAAATTAATAACAATACAGGTTATTGACAACGGTGTTGGTATAAATTCTATTATGTCAGAAAAATCAATTGGATTAAATATAATAAAAGAACGCGTAAAATATTGTTATGCAAAAGAGCCAGAATTTATATTTTTTAAGATATGCAACAATCCTAAAGGAGGAACTACTGTAGAGATTATTATACCAATAATCTTAAGTACCGTTTAATAAAAAACATTGCCGTTAAATAGAAATCTTTACTTGACTTAAATTTATTATATTAGATTAAGCATTTAATTTATGGCTAAAGTACTAATAGTTGACGATGAAGAAAGTGGAGGTAATGTTTTACGTCTATTAATACAAAAGTACTTTCCTTCACTTTCTTTAATAGGAGTATGCAATAACATTGTTGACGCTGAAATAATTATAAAAAAAGATCAACCTGATATTGTTTTACTAGACATTAAAATGCCAGGTGGTGGAGGATTTGAACTATTAGCAAAATTTAAAGAAATAAATTTTGCTGTCATATTTATTACAGCTCATGAAGAATTTGCCCTAAAAGCTTTAAAAATAAGCGCTGTCGACTATCTGTTAAAACCAATAAATAAAACTGATCTTGATTCAGCAATAATTAAAAGCCTTGAGTTTTTGAAACTTCGCAAATTTTATAAAGAAAATATTAAAACAACATTAATTAATCATTATTCAAATTCAAACGAAAAAGTATTTGTGATTAACAAATACAAAGGAGAGGAAATATCATTTAAAGAGATAATTTATATTAAAGCTGATTCCAATTATGCCACAATTTACGGTGTATCTAAAACATATACTGTCAGCAAAACGCTTAAAGAAATAGAGGAGTTAATTTGCGATGACTCTAATCAAATGATTCGTATACATAAGTCATATATTATAAATACTACATTTTTGGAAAATGTTTCAAAAAATTCCGCAAAAAATATCATTACACTAAAAAATGGTTTGCATCTAGAAGTATCTAAACGTAGATGGTTATTATTAAAAGAAATGTTTCGAAAAACTTTTAATGCCTAAAAAAATTAATTATTAGAACTAATATTAGCATGATTATAAATGTAATATTTGTATGTTTCTAGTTTATATATGCCTTAAAAAAGCTCGGAAATTTAATTTCAATTTTCGATTAATAAATATCTTTTACGTTAACTAACTATCTATCTTTTAAAAGAGAAAAGTCATTACATTAATGTGACTTAGTTGCACGAAGTGTGCCTTTGCGATAAGAAATAATTGTTTAAGAAGATTTTAATTATTATCAGTTGACCGCAAACAATTTTACAACTATTATCCCGTTTAAGAAACATGACTAAAATATGTTTCAAAATATCATTATTATTTATCTTCTGCTCACTTATGTCGTGTAAGAAAGATAAATTTTTGTTAGACCCTTATGCACAAGTATCTTTTTCTCAAGATTCTGTATTATTTGATACAGTTTTTACAACTATTGGTTCAACTACCAAAGCTATACGAGTGATTAATAACAACAATCAAAAAATTAACATTAAATCATTGTTCCTAAATAATGGTAATTCATCAGCATTTACTTTAAATGTAGACGGACTTCCGGGAAAAGTATTTTCTGATATTGAAATTGATGCAAATGATAGTATTTATATATTTATCCAAGTTTATGTGAATCCTACAAACATAAATAGCCCTTTAATAATTTCAGATAAAATTGTATTTCAAATAAACGATTCCGAGCAAAGTATATATCTTGAAGCTTGGGGACAAGATGCCTACTACCATTTTCCTACAAATGCAATCCAGTATAAAGATGGATTTTTGCCGTATTCTATTATTTCAAATACTAATAACTCTATTACTACTTGGAATAATGATAAGCCTCATGTAATTTATGGTTGGCTCGTGGTAGATTCAACCCAAACATTAATTATTAACCAAGGAGTTAAAGTATATATGCATCAAAATGCGAGCTTGTGGGTGTATCGATACGGCACTTTAAAAATTAATGGCACTAAAAATAACGAAGTAATTTTTCAGGGAGATAGAAGAGAGATAGAATACATAGATAAACCTGGACAATGGGACAGAATACTCATAAACGAAGGTAGCGTTAATAATTCCATCAATTATGCAATTATTAAAAACGGTTTTATTGGTATACAAGCAAGCTTGTACCCTTTTTATAATCCAAATACTAACTCAATTTCTTACGACATGATGGCTCAAAAAAAATTATCATTAACTAACTCTATAATTCAAAATACAAACGGTGTTGGCTTATATGCCGAAGCGTTTAATATCAGCGGCGGAAATAATGTTATTTGTAACACGCAAGAATATACTTTATACTTGAGTTTAGGGGGTAAATACAATTTCACACATTGTACTTTTGCTAATTACTGGAGTCAAAGTCAGAGAAGTAAATCAACTCTTTACATTAATAATTTTTCAGGTTCAACAGGATTTGACTTAGATTCTTGCAATTTTAGAAATTGTATTATTGATGGTAGTTTTTCAAATGAAATTGATTTCAATTTAAGTAACTTAGCCAATGCTAATTATTTGTTCTCTAATTCATTAATTAAAACAACAACTAACACCAATACTCCAAATTTTTCGCAGTGTCGTGTCAATCAATCTTCTGCATTTATAAATCCTAGTGGTTACGATTTCAAATTATCTCAGGGTTCATCTGCCATTAATTTTAATTCACCATCCGCTATTAGTGACGCTTTATTTTACCCATTTGATATTAATCTTAACTCACGAACTGTTTCACCAGATGCAGGAGCTTATGAATATTAAAAAAATAGTAGCTATACCTTATGATAACTAAAATAGTAAGAACTATATATGAATAAAAAATACTATATCTTGTTTTTTGCAATAATGAGTTATTTTTTTAGTATCTCTCAACCAAGTGCAATTTCAAACATCAAATATTTCAATCAGTTTATCAGATACAATGAGAATAGAATGAAGGTTTGTGAAAACATTAAAAAGCTTCAACTCAAATTAGGTGATACTTTATATTTGGAAGCGAAAAGCAAAGATTCAACTTGGTTAAAAAAGCACAGAGAAGCCTTATATCTCAATTTTTTATGTTATCAGGCTGAGGCTCGCTTATCGCCTAATTTTAGTTCTTGTAAACAACTACTTGGTTTTGACAACTATCAGAAATTCTATCAATTTAAGGATTTAAAGGGCTATCCTCAAAAAGATGAATACGAACAAGAGTATGTATTCGCAAAATATTTTCAAAAAGAAATTTGCATAAAAATCTACCTTCAAAATAATGCGGAATTAAGCCAAATACCGCATTCGGCATGCGGATGCAAACAAATCATTAAGCAACTTAAAGATGAGGATGAAGAAGGTAAATTAATCGCATTAGAAAATAAAAAAAAGAAAGAAATCGAAAACGCAGTAATTAAACATCAAAATGAAATAAAAGATAGCATTACAAAATTGAATGAAAAAGTAAAATACGAACCAATTTATCTATCTAATGGAAATTTAAGGGCAGACAGTTCATTTAAATTAAAATCCAAAAATATAGATAGTTTAAATATTTTTCTTGTTCAAGAAATGCTTCGGTCATCTAATCAATTGTTCAGCTTTTATGTAAATAATTGCGCCAGTAGCAACATTGAAAAAATGGTTGATGCGCTTCAAATGCAAAAAAACAAACCTATTTACTGGTTCATCAAACTGAAAAAAATAAATGGCACGTTCACTTTGTGGGGCGAAATGCCTATAGTTGGTACTTCAAACAGTTTTCATTTAAAGCTAATTTCTGAACTTTTTTTAAATAAAATTTCTCCTTTTGTTAATGAAAATGAAATTCTTGTTCTTCCATTTAAGGTATATAGAAATGGCACTTATACCGACAATAGAACAGTTCAGAATAGAATAGAAGATGGTTTTGTGCATATTATACTTCCAGTAATAGTTAATGATCCGAAGGATTTAAAACCAGAAATGAGTCCAGAAGAAATTCAACAGATTGAAGAAAATCGTAAACGTGGAATTAAATATGAGGAATAACAACTGTAAAATTATAAATAATGAAAACACAATTTCCTTCACAGTTTAACCAGCTAAAAACCTTGTTAGATAGTTTTAATACGAGAGAATTAAGTTGCAATCAAATAGATTTTACTATACATGATGATGAAGAGCATGTACCGGTAATGCATTTTTTTGCAGACCCTGAAAAACTAAAACCCGAGTTTGTTTGTTGGGGCGAGAAAGTAGCTGATAACCTTATTTTAAGTTGGATAGTAGATGAAAAAAATATTGATAATGTACCCATTGCGATGATAGATTCGGAACAAAGTCCAGTCGCGGTGGTCGCTAAATCACCTGAGAATTTCCTACAAATACTGCCCTATGGCACATCAATGATTGGCTCAATTGCACAGAGCTGTTTGGAAAGTTGGGCAGAACAAGAATACACTGATACTTATTTCGAAGAATATTTGAATAATGAAATTAAAAAAGCGGGCAATGAAAACGATATTGCTTTGAATGAACACTTAGAAATTGCAAAAATGTATGATGACACCTTTACGCTTGAAAGTCCAAAAGAGGAGATTCGAGCAGAATTAGAACTCCAGGGAAAAGCCTACCTCGAGCTCATCAATTGGTACAAAACGAAAGGAATCGAAATTTCTAAAAACCCTTACGAATTAGTAAAAGAAGCAGTAACAAGCTATCCTAATTTTTTCGATCGAGCTATTGAATTCGGTTTACCTTTTAAAAGGTAAGTACAATGGCGGCTTCTTTAGCCATTATGATTGCGCAAGAAAATCAAAAACAAGACAATCAAGAAGTCCTTGGTAGATTGTTGGAAGGTTTTAGTGAACCCACATACGGTGGCATTTATCTCGCAGAAGGACAACCAATGCATGTTTTTATTTTCCAATGTCTTGAAAAGCAAGGCATACAAAACTTTGATACAATTATTTTAAAAGATGAGTCTGTTTTAATGGTATTAAAAGCAGATTTATCTGCTAAAATGAACGAATTGTTGCAACAAGTTAAAATAGTTAGTAGGAGAAAATCAAATTTAATAGTGGATGGCATACATTATAATTTAAATGTTAGAAACGAGCCCGATAGTTATTACAACACCTTAAATATTTTTTTAAATTTAATTAATGAGGTAATCATTAATAAAGCAAGTTTGGGTTTGGAAATAACATTAACTAAATGAACTATGAATCAATTAGGAATAGCAGGTCACATAATTAGTAAAAGAGTGTCTTCTGTACCTTACGATGAAAAACAATAAAATTGAAAGAACAAAAAAATTAATACTTTATAATATGGAGAAACTAGAAACACTCTTTTTTAATCTATTCGTTCTATTTTCCACGTTTTGTAGCGCACAAAATACAACACACCAACTTGTATTCAAACCTCAACAGTTTGGTATAGCTGTAGATAGCACTAGAGCTTATACAATCAAAATTCCATATTACAATGCTCTTCCTGACATTAATGCCCAAATAAAAAACATAACTTGTGCTTTTGATTGGGGTATGCCACTTTATACTGAATACTCCAGTAATGAAGGCTTTTTTGAATTGAAATTAAAAATTCCTAAAAAGGAAGTTATCTATGTGAGTTTTGTTTTGCATACTTTGGAGAATGGCGGACTATTAATAGAATATCCATTTACGATTGAGTTGAAAGACACAACAACAAAACAAATGGGCTATAAATTAACTGTTAAGACACCCACAAATAAGGTAATTACTAAATTCGAAATGGGTAAGAAAAGATATAGTTTAACGTCTGATACTATATCAGTTTTAATCACTGGAATTATTGAAAGAGAAATAGATCATACAGGTTTCAAAAAAGCCAATAGAACGCATCTTGTTGTGGACTACAAAAAACAAAATGGCGAATGGAATTATGAATATTGTTTAAAAGAAGGATGTGTTGCGTTTAATTTTGATTACCATCAATTTGTACTAGTAGATAACGCAACTTTTGATGTAAGCGAAGAAGTCAATGAAATAGTAAAGCAAATTGCTTTGAACAATACAGACAAGTTAATACACGAAGGTTTAGAAATGCGTTTGTTGCTTTTCACTGTATCTAATGAAATTAAAATTTCTGATACATTTTTTTTGAACGATAAGTAAAACGAAAGTAAGATTATTTTAACTACCAAACTGGAAGAAGACATATAAAGCCAATTATGTTTATATAAGTTAGATATGCCTTAGCAATTCTGGAAGCAAAAATGAACGAATTTTTACAATTAAAATGATTAGTAAGCGAAAATTAAATTTGGTTGTTGGTGATGAATATTATAATTCGAATTGTAGAAATGCAGAAGATAGCCAATACAATAGTTTGTTAATCATTTCAAACATGATTGATCAAGTAATTGAAAAACAAATGGATTGCTTATTTCAGCTAGGTAGTATAAAAAAAGCATCGCAAGATATATAACTATGAGTCTAGTAAATGGAGATTTTGCCATTAAACTTCTGCGTCTTTTGGCAATGCAAATACGACTTCATTTTCGGCGAATTTATATTACAAGAGAAAATATTATCAAATTTAAATATTATGTATAAACTATTTATAATTCTATTATTTACATCATTGCTAAATCTTACTGCCTCTGAGCGTAATAGTTTTATTAATTTCAAAAAAGAAAAACATTCATTAAAGTTGGATTCTTTGCAAAATATTTTAATCTATAATGGAAGAATGGTCAATCTATATATTGAAAAGGTAAACTATTTTTCAAAAAATGGGAAGCCTTTTCTTTTGAAATTCACCGTTCAAAATAAGAGTAATAAGACCATTGGTGTTGATTTAACGGAATATTCAAAGGTGATTTTTCCTAATCAGTGGGGCATATATAATCAGCCTTTTAGATCATCAATTGACGAAGAGCAATTAATATTCAAAAAAATGTTGCTACAGGATAGTATTAAAATAATCAACAAGTTTAAAATGAATGTATTAACATCTATTAAACCGAATCAATCTGTTGATTATTATGCTTATTGGAATGGTGATGAAAAAAGTATTCATAAGATGAGCATAAACGAGTTTTTGATAATTAGCATAGATGGACAAATGATTTTTACTGATGGAGAAATAATAGAATGTTTAACAATGGATAATAAAAATGACAATGAAAAAACAATTGTATTTAACTATCCAGTAGTTAGTAAATTAGTATCAAAAAAAGCCATGATAATTGATTAAATAAAACCGCAAACACATTTTTAAGAACATTAGCAAAATAAAAAAATGCAAGAATTATTACTAAGCAATGTAATAAGTAGCAAACGTAAAGCCAATTTGGTAGTGAATGGTGAATATTATAATTTGAATTGTAGAAATACAGAAGATAGCCAATACAATAGTTTGTTAATCATTTCTAATATGATTGATCAAGTAATTGAAAAACAACTAGGATAGCTGATATCGACGAGGTAAAATAGTTAATAACAAAAGACAAATGGAAAACATAAACCTTTCTCCCCTTTCAAAGAATTCAAATTTGGACTGCAAAAGTCATACAGCTTTTACAATGAAGCGCAGGACTGTAATTTGGAACAAATTCATGAATCATTACAAACAATTATAAAAAACACATTTATTGATGAAGATTTTTCTGCCATAGGTCAAAAGGATGGATACCTTTCATTTTATGTTCGGAAAAAGGACATCAAGGGTGCGGTTTTTTGTCTTGCTGTTGAAAACAGTAGTAAAGAACTCACCCAAGTTGCCGATTCTGTAGAAGGACTGTATAAAATCTGTTCGGATATAAAACTTTTTTGGGAGGAACATACGGGTAAACGATTTTTACCTAAAACGCCTGAAACAGTTGCCAGAATGAAACAAATTATGGGAGATTTTAAAGAATATTCTCCAAACGCCTATGCTTTTTTCTGGCAAGATCATGCAATGGGTGAATTATTAATTGGTTTAGAATTGTAAGTAAGAAATCACCATTTCAATTAAACAATGATATTTAAATATGAACATCAATAATTACTTACAAACCTCGCTCAACTTCGCAACTAATGCGGAAGTCAATGATAACTGGAGCCGATTTCAATACAACAACCAACCCTTTCAGTGCGGTAAAAACGCGGAAGGATTTTGGTTAATGGCTTCGTGCAAAGAAAAAGATACACCTGCTTGTTTTGAATGTGATTCCGAATTATACGATGATGAAAATGAGCAACGATTGGAAGAAATGTTTCAGGAAAAAGAACAATTGAATCACTTTTTGAAATACCCAACAAAATCCGTTCAGCTCATTGAGCAAGATAGTTATTTCAAACTTTCGATTGAATTAACTGAAAACGAGTTTTTTTCTAACTCATTTGAGAGCTTTTGTCAACAAGTCGTTGAAACTTCATTGTTGGAAGAAGTGAAAACCTTTCGAAGAAAATTTGAAAGTTTGCACTAATCATTATGAATAACTAAAAAATGGAAAAATTCAACTGGTTTAAAAACTTTTTAGCAGAGCATAACAATCAAATTGCTGATTTTAGCTCGGTGATTGATAATAAAGAAACCTTGCACTCTTTCAGTGAGGAACAGCAACAACTACTTACACCATTGATAGAAGACGGTAGTAATTCTTTCTTTGCCATTTGGAGTATTTATCCGGATAGGGAATTGGAACAACAGCCCATTGTTTGGATTGAATGTGAAAGTAATCCAACATCTGTATGCGCAAACAATTTTAAAGAGTTTTTGAGCCTTTTGCCATTTGGCGGGAATTTGCACCGCTATTTTTCAAGAATTGACTTCTATCTTCTCGAAGGTAGAACAAAAGAAAGTTATTTAAACAATGATTTTGAAGGTGATTTGAAAGCAATAGAACAAAAGTTTCCAGAAGTAAAGAAATTCAGTGTGTCGTTGAGAAACGATCTTGGAATTCAAGCTACGCATTCTCCTTGTGATTTGTTTTTAAATGCTTACGATCACCATCCCAATTTTTATGACTGGTGGAACAGTTAAATCGGTTGATGTTTTTTACTTTAAAAAAGAATCAACTACTATCAAAATAAAGTGTAATTAAACAAATGAAAAACCATATTACAATACTTATTATTTCCTTGATTTATTGCACCAATTTGTTTGGGCAAATTGAGTTTTCGTTTGATAAACTCTATTATCACCCGTTTGATACGATTAAAGTCGCCATAAAAAATCCTCAAAGATTGGTGTTTCAACACTGCAAAAAAGAATTGATCTATACAGTAAATTCAATTGATAATCAAACAGGAACCTACCAACAGAATTACTGGAATCGATGTGATTTAGATTTACCACCACAATATTTAAATGATAGTATTATTCAGATTAATATTGCTAATAGCTTTCAAAACAGAGCAGGTATTTTCGTAATAGAACTTAAAAATGTATTACCTGAATTGGCGCCAGAGTTAATTAATCAACCATTAAACTCAATTACAAAGCATGTAACAAGCTTTTACAGTGAGTCCATTTATGTACTTCCTAAACCCAACTTCACTATTGCTCCCGTTCCCCCTGTTAAAAAACAGATTTTTTATTATTACGAAAAATCGAAGTTGAAAAAAGGAATAGTATATGAAAATTATTTTATAGTTGGAAATTCAAGAAAGAGTGCGACTTATGCTTATGAAGTGTATACTGACTATTTTGGTTTAAAAGAATATGTAGAACAACCCAATAGTTTGCGTATAGAATTTGTGAAAGAATCCGCTTTTGATCCTGATCTTCAAAGGATTTTATACATTGCTCCAAATTTGTATAGGGAAGTTACAAAAAAGTTATTTGCTTATGGTAAATTTTGTACAAATGACAAAGGTCAACAAACCATTTTAACCAACCGCCTCTATTTGAAATTAAAAAACGATTTGGTGATAAATGAAACATACTTAAAAAAAATAGAAGCTTTGAAACTAACTTTTGAAAATTACAACCAATCTGAGGAATTTAACACACATCCCTTTGATGAATCAATTATTACTTTAAATGGTTCCTTAATTCAAATGAAAAAAATAACTGAAACACTTATAAAAACAGGTTATTTTGAAGAGGTTTCAACAGTATTTATAGAACCTTTCAGTTTAGTTCCTTACAATAAATAATAACTCGCTTTCATTGATATGAAAATAGAACACCACGTTTGGTTTCCCGAAATCATCAGCAAATCGGAAAAGGAGGTTGAAATGTACGTCATGGGTTTTGATGATTACCAACCCGAAGATTTTAATTTGCTTTTCGCCATGGAAGCGCTTTGTGCAGTGAAAGGTATTTCCGAAGAAGCAATCGACAGGTATCAACAATTTAAGCAGCAAGGACTTGCAGAAAAAAAAGTAGCACTTCCTAACGTTACTTATTCAAGACCCTTGGCAGATGAATACACACGCAACCAAGCCGTTATGGACGAATTTCGCTCCAATCCCGATTATCAAACCTTTAGCCGACAATTGTTTGAAGCGTGTCATTTTGATGGAGAAATGCCGATGACTGATGACAACTTAGCCCTTTTGCAAGAACGTGTTTTTGAAATCGAACGAAAGAACATGAAAATCATGCAACAAATTCAGCGCGAAGTTGAACTAGAAATCTTAACGACTGCTTGGCCGCGCTTACCCAACAATTACTGGGATTACTCCTTACCTACTCAGCTCACTTTTGAAGTTTTCGAATACGAAGAAACATTTATCAATGAACTTCAACAGAAAGCGCAACAGTACATTGATTCCTTTTCGTGTAAACCGATCGTGCGCTTTGAAGATGAACAGGAATGGAAAATAATTATTCAATTAAAATAAACCTATGTCTTTAATCTATACCTTTAATATTATTCCTACCAAAAGCCTGTTAGGAAAGTAAGGTCAGGGATGATCTTCATGAGTTTTAAGCACTAAAGGAATACAATTGATTTTGCAAGTAGAGGGAGAAAATTATGAAATTATAAATTACTAGAATGAATACTACGTCCAACTTTAAAGAGCAGTTTATCAAATTGAAAGACAAACTAGAAACTGCTAACTATAAAATCACGGAATTTAATCTAGGAAATGCTGTTGAAGAATCCACAATTAAACTTATAGAAACTCTAATTCAATGTGCGCTTCCTAGTGAAATCAAACAGTTTTATAGAACGCATAATGGCTTAACATTGGGCTGGACAAATCCTGAGCTTCCTTCTTTGAGTGGATGGATAGATATTTGGTCCTTAGAACGTATGTTTGGAGGGTATTATGGTAACAACAAAAATCCATATAACGAAGATGGAATGTACGAATTACTTTGGTTTGACGACCATTCAGAGGAAGAATTAGCATTTAGAAAACAGCTAAAAATGTTTGAACCGCATTTAGGAATGAGTGCAGCCACAGCTATTCAAATTAAATCTGAAAACGATTATAAATTGTTCTATTCCGATATTGATTTACTGATTGAATTACCAATTGGATTCAACGAATATGTTCAGTTTCTGATCTCAACAGCAGGACTGAATGGTTTGCGTTACGATTTACAAAATGATGAATTCTACACTAATCCTGAAACTGTAAATGCAGATTTAAATTCACTACCCGTAACTATTTACGCGAAAGAGGCATTGTTTTTTCTAAATAAAAGGCAAACTATTCCTTTATTCTACTAATAACAAACCTATTTCATTCAAAAAATATAAATTTTAAAAATTACATCAATCCCAATTAATCTTTCATGAGCTTTCTTGAACAATTTCATAAAATGATAAAACACCTTGAAGAACAAGGGATGTTTATCAATCACTTTAGAATAATTCCACCTGATGAGAACGAAGTTATTAATACGCAAATTGAATTGGGATATGAATTAGACGCCTCAATAGTTAATTTTTATTGCGAATGCAATGGTATTGAATTAGTTTATACTTATCCTCAAAATCCTGATTTTAAAAGATTGTCAACTAAGCAAGGTTGGAATAATGATTTTACGCTTGATGATTTATATGATGGCGTTATTTGGATACATGGCATACAAGAAACATTTTTAACCGAATGGGATTTTGATTTTGCTAAATATGAACGAGCCGTTTTAATTGATGAACGACGGTATACCTTTAATGAGTTCGCTAAAAATCTTAAACCATTTGATTTTATAAATAAGTATGGGTTTTTGAAATACGATATCGATGTGGCATTCTTTTTAGATGGATCTCAAAATCCGTGTTTGGTTTTAGGAAATGACTATCAATCCAATTATGAAGATAGTTTTAGAATATATTTTGATGCTTATCTTAATTTATTAATCAAATCGAAAGGAATTGTTGATGCTAGGCTAAGGGTTTTGAACTATTCTAGTGGGATAAACTATGGACAGATTACTAAGGATATAATTTTTAATTTACCAGAAATAAGTGTTTCTGAATACAACTCTAAAACCATAACTGATTGGCGAAATGAGGTAATTGATAAAATGAAAAATTCCAAATAAATGACTTTTCTCCCACAATTTAACCAAATTATAAAGCACCTTGAAGAACAAGGAATGTTTATTAATCATGTTTGGGTAAATCCTCCGGCAAGTGATCAAGAAATTAGTGAAGTTGAAAATACACTAGGATATCAATTGGGCAATTCAATAACCAATTTTTTTAGAGAATGTAATGGAATACAATTATTGTGGACGCATCCAAACAACACGTATTTTGATAAACTTAAACAATTCAAAAACAGCAAGGAATTTATTAGCTATGGAATTACCGATGACTATCGTTTTGACGGTGCCATTTTGATTGAGCCCATAAAAGAAACGTTTCTAACCGATTGGTACGACCATATTTATTTTGATTTTACCATTGAAAACAAAGAAGAAATAAACTTTGCTGGTACAACCTACATCGAACCCGATTTTAGTAAACGCATCCAGCCTTTCGATTTATTCGACAGTTTTTGGGATGTTTCCTTTTTCTTGGACGGTACAACAAACCCTCCATTAATTCTAGGAATAGATTATCACGCGGATTATTTATACTCCAAAAAAATCAGTTTCGATAATTATTTGGCTTTTTTGCTTAAAACTTACGGCGCTGTAAAAGCTAGGCAGGACGTTCTAGAATTCCTAGATGGACATAAAGAGCAACCAATTCACTACAACGAAATTGAAACTATTGTTCACGAACGTTATTTGAATTATTTGTTTTGAAAGGATTGCATTTGAAGAATTAAGTATAACCATGAATTAATAAAATATAAAATCATGTCAGCAATCTTTAATCATCAACTCATGTCAAAAGATGAAAAAGGAATCCTTTTAAAAACTACCATCATTCACCAAGATGAGTGTTATATTCCTGAAAAGCTAAACTTTATTTTGCAAACTTTATGGAAGAAAACAAGGGGAAGTGGAGAACAACCTTCAGCAATCAGTGAGCTCATTTCTATCGACGAAATTCTCGACCCGGAATGGGTAAATGCAAATTGTTCCAACTACATAAAAAGTGTAAAAGTATTGGAAGAAAAAAATTACCCACCTGCTGATGATTGGGACTATAATGAAACAAAAAGAAATAATTTACTCCCTGTTGTAATCCACGAAATTGAACTGAATGATTTAGGTCTGATTAGCGATTTAAACGAGGGTGATAACTGGGAATCAGCAGCCTATGATATGGGAGGAATGTAAAAATACTTAAAAAACAAAAAAGTATGTCAGATCTTTTAAAAGTTAACATCAAAAAAGTGGAAGGTGATAAATGCCAAGCGGAATTGTGCAGTATTCACCCCGACCAAAACAGCATTCAAGTGATTGAAAACATTGCTTTTCAAATCATAATGGAAGCATACCGCGATTTCGGACCGTTTGAAAATCATCCGTTTAAAACGAAAATGGACAAGTGGTTGTCGTTGATGCAACGCGAAGAGGTTCTTATCAGTGAAGAAGATTACGCAGCTTACTTATCAGAAAAAAAGGCAATTCCTGCTGGTTATTCAGGTCTTGGCGACAACGGAGGACCTCATTTCAATCAAAAACACCTCATGAAAAATGAAAATAATAAAGAATTTGTAGGCACTGCAAACAATGAAATTTCGTGGATTGAATTAATTGAAGAGGAATACAACGGTTCCTATCCAAAAGCACTCATTGAGTTTGACGTTTTTGACAGTGAATTACTCTTCCACTTATCGGAAGGTATGAGTTGGGAATCTGCGATGTATGACCGATCTGCTTTTGTGTAAAATTGAAAAAAATAAACGATGAAAACGACCAAAAATATATTATTTCTTACAACCCTTTTTTGTTACTTGCAACTTGTTTCCTTTGGTCGAACTTTTGATCTGAACTACAAACCTGTTGGGAAAATTATCAAAATCGAACTGGATAGCGTCGTTTTCTTTACAGATACCACCGCACTTTTCAACCATTTTGCTTCTTTTAAAAAGGAAGATGAAAAATTCTATTTTGACAAGGTAAAAAAATACTTGCTTGACCAATTTAAAGCGTTAAAAACAGATACCTTTTCAATAACAGAAAACTTTATTCAGTACGAAAACACCCGTTCTTTCAATGGGTATGGACAACAAACCAACTGCTGGTTTTTGAGTTATGATCTTTATCACTTAATCCGTAAAAAAAAGGTGCTGATTATTGGAAAAAACGGGGATGTCGTAAAAAAAGTAAAGCGGAAAAGAAAAAAATATTTCACGATGGCTATAGTAGGAATTAGGGCTGATCCTAAATATCAAAAAATTAAAAAACACATGTATGCTTTCAGTAATAAACAAACGAATGAGCTTCTTTGGGGCTATTACAAAGTCGATGAATTTATGCCAATCGAAAAGAAATAATGTGTTTTATTTATGGAATTTATCAAAAACTCAATTATCTAATAATCCATGAAAAAAGCTGCTTTAACAGTTCTAATTGCCTTACTAGCGGTTTTAATACATGCACAAACCAAGGTGGAACAATTGACAATTGCCAAACAAAAATCAGACAGTATCAACTTAACCAAAAATTGGCAATTAATCAAGCATAACTTGTACCTAGCAAATAATGGAGATATTGGTTTTAAATCGGTAGAGTATACAGGTGAAGGTATCACTATAGTAAACTATGTATGTACTTTTTTCCAATCAGAACTTCAACTGAAAGATAAGATAGATACGAGTAGTTTTATATCGGTTGGGAATCAATTTTTCAAAGACAAAAAGCATGTTTACTTACAACGAAACATTGGTGGAGGTTCTTGGTTTGAAATTTTAAACAAGCTAAAATCTAAGGATTTTGATACGCTTGGCTACTGTTTTGGCAAGGATAAAAAGCATGTTTACAGCAATCAGATTGGTAAACTTGAAAATGTAAGCCCTGAAAATTTTCAAGCTCAAGAAGGTTGCTACTATAAAATCGGTAACAACTATTTCCAAAACAATCAACCTGTAACAGAAAGCGAATATTTCAATTTCAAATACAGCTACATTCACAATTATACTTACAAACCCAAAGGTAACGGCATTACTATCAAAAAAGTAAGTGATAACTTTTATGTTTATACGACATTCAGAGCGCTAGATGATGGTCAGCTTTTTTCTTCAAATGGAATGTATGTTCTAACAAATAGAGCAGTTCTTTTATTCGATACACCTTGGGATACCACCCAATTTTTTCCTTTATTGGATAGCATTTGGAAAAAACATGAGAAATCAGTTTCCTTTTGTATGCCTACCCATTCGCACGATGATCGAACTGCGGGTTTGGTATATTTCAAAAAGGTAAAAATCCCTACCTATTCAACGAAACGCATTCACGAAAACTCACTATTAAAAGGAGAAAAGGTTGCAGAATATCGCATAAGTGAAGATACCATTATCACCATTGACGGCGTCACTTTTGAAATTTATTATCCGGGTCCAGGTCATGCTCCAGACAATATTGTTGTATGGTTTCCAAAGGAAAAAGTACTGTATGGCGGCTGTTTTGTTAAAAGCGTAAGTTCTAAATCCCTTGGAAATCTCGAAGATGCTGACACGAAAGAATGGTTGAAAAGCTTAAATAAAGTAATCGAAAAATTCCCCAATCCGAATTTCGTTATCACAGGTCACTAGTCATTTGAAAGCACAAAAGCCTTGAAACACAGCCAAAAATTACTCAAGAAATTCAATAGAAAACATGAATAAACGCTATTTTTTTCTACTTTTTCTGTTTTTTCATCTGAACTATGGCTTCGCTCAATCCAACGATTTGAATTTAGATTCACCTAAAATTTCTTTTACTTTCGACGATGGCGACACAAGTAGTTATCCCAATTATCCCGTTAAAAAATGGAACGCTCGTCTTTTGAAAACACTCAAAAAGTACGAATTGAAAGCCATTCTTTACACACACGGAAAAAATAAAACCAACGCTTTAGGCAAATACATTTTAACTTCATGGAACAAGAATGGGCATCTGATTGGAAATCATTCATTCGCACATAAAAACTACAGTTCAGAAAAGGCTACGTTCGAATGGTTTAAACAAGATTTTTTGAAGAATGATAGCCTGATTAAAGAATACGACAACTACGTTAAAATATATCGATTTCCTTATCTTAAAGAAGGAAACACAAGAGAAAAGATTGATTCTGTAAGAGCCTTTTTTCAAAAACAAGGATACAGAAATGGGTATGTAACAATTGATGCCTCCGATTGGTACGTTAACGCACGATTAATTAAAGCGCTAAATAACAACAACCAAGCTGACTTAAATAAGTTCAAAGAATTTTACATCAATCACCTCTATGAAAGAGCTATGTTTTACGACTCTATCGCAACAGCTTTAACAGGCAGAAAAATTACCCATACTTTACTGTTACATCATAATTTGTCAGCAGCACTTTTTTTAGATGATTTGATTCTGCATTTTAAAGCGAAAGGTTGGACATTAATGGATGCAAATGAAGCCTTGAAAGATGAAATATACAACGAACTTCCAACCACTGTTCCCTGCGGAGAAAGTATCATTTGGAACAAAGCAAAAGAAAGTGGGAATTTCAAACACTTGCTCCGCTACCCTCGCGAAGATGGAGATTATGAAAAAGAGAAAATGGATAAATTGGGCTTATAATATCAATAAAAAATGGAACAATTCTTAAAAAACAACGACAGTCAAGATTTTAACAATTGGCACGCACAAAATTGTCAATCAAAAATTGCAATGCAAGACTTGGAGTTAAGTCATTTGTTTATCACTCAATTTAATTTGGTAAATGCTGACTTTTCAGATATGACCATTACTGATTGCTATTTCAAAAACGTGAATTTCTGGGCATCTAATTTTACCAATACTAAATTTATCAATTGCCATTTTGTTTCGTGTTGTTTTGGAACACCTGAATTGATTGACGCAAGTGCAAGTATATTGATGCAATTTGTTTTTACTACACCAATTTTTAAAGACACTAAATTTATCAAAGGTAAATTTCTTAACGTTACTTTCCGAGAAAACAACCTTTCGAATTCACTCTTCATGTACAGTTCTATTGAAAAATGCAATTTTAGAAGTTCGTTCATAGAAGATATAGAAAACATAGAAACAAATTGGTTAAATAATATTTCTTAGAATTATTAACTCTAATGAATAATTTTCAAATAAGCAATTACAAACTGCTCTTTGTTTTTATTGTCGATGAAAAAGCATGGAATGGTAACAAATAATTTTTCTTTATGCTATCGCAAAGTTTAGGCTTAAGCCTTCCAAATAGTCCTAAAATGAACAAGCTTTAAAAATTGAAAATTTAATCTTTTTGGCTGCAAATTACAATGTGTTTTTTACTAAACAGCTTAACTATAATCAAATAGAAATTTACTGACAAATTTTTGAGAAAACAGTATTATCTGAAGTTATTTACGCGGCGAAAATATTTCATCGAAAATAATTATAGAGACTGAATATTTCTTAAGTTGTGCAATAAACATCATTACACTCTAATTCATCTATGAAGTATTAATGAGCTAAATCGATTATATTCCAAATAATTTACCGTTAACTAAAAATCTTTTTGCTTAAATAACTAACAATACATCAAGCTTCTGTAAAATGTAATTTTAAAGAAAATTATATTTATGAAACATTTTATACTCATTGTATGTATTGCTATTTCAATTGTTTTGAAAGCACAACCAAAAGTTAACTCAGTATTATTAGTTGGAGATAGAAAATTAAGTTTGAGTTTAGCTCAAGCTGTAGCTAAAGACAACTTAAACAACACAGTCGTTGTAGGTAGGTTCCAAGATACCTGCGATTTCGACAATGGACCAGGAACTGCAGAACTTGTATCTGTTAGAGGAGCTATTTTTATAGCTAAATATTCTCCAACGGGTTCTCTGATTTTTGCTAAAATGCTTGATCAAACAACTAATCCTCAAAATCAATATAGTATTGATGCGTTTGATTTAAAAATAGATAATTCAAACAATATTTATGTAGGAGGTTTTACTAACTCTCCAAGTATTGATTTTGACCCTTCATCAAACACAGCACTTTTGGGAAGTACTTCTCATTTAGGATTCATAGCTAAGTATGATGTAAATGGAAATTATTTATGGGTAAACCGTATCATTGGAACTAATGCTCAAACGGTAAGAGGCTGTAGTCAAATAGCTATTGATAATTTTTCAAACAGAATTAGAGTGGCAGGTGAAGTATGGAACCTGTCATCTAGTTTTAATTGTTCACTTCAAGCTTATAACGGGCCTAATTACTCTTCCTCTTTTAATATTACTAGTTTTGTTGCTGGCTTCTCAAAGGGTGTGTTTATTTGCACTTTTGATAACAATGGCAATTTTATCAACAGTACACCAGATCAAAATAAATGTGTTTCCGCTTCTACAGATCCTGTTATATCGCAAACAAACGGCACAAATGTATGCTTTGGCTATACTAAGTTAATTGGTAGTAATTACACGCCTATACTTGAATTTATAAATGCTAGTGGTGTTCAAGGTGCTACGCCAAATTTATCAGCAAACTCATCATCATCTTTTCTTGCTATGAAAAATATCATGTTTGATGCAACAAATAATTATTATATCACATGTAATTATCGTGGAGATTCATATGCAGTTCCTTCTAGCACAGTTACATTACCTTCTAATATTAATGAATATAATATGGGATTTATTAAAATGAATTCAAGTCATCAGGGCGTTTGGGCAAAAAAAATTGGCAATACATCTACAAGTAATGCTTTAATTAGCGCTTATTTTGATCCTAGTAAAGGATTATTCGCTGTGGGCACTTTCAGTGGTACTATTGATTTTGACTTTGGGGCTGGTGTTAAAAATATAACCACAAGTAATTCAGGGTTTACAAATAACTCTTTTATAATTAATATTGATGCAAATGGTAATTATTTAAGTGCAGGCGCTATTGGTGGATTCAATACATCTTATGTTTCTAGTTTTGATATTGAAAGATATGATGCTGACAATTTTATAATGTGTGGGGCTTTTACAGGAAAAGTTGATTTTGATTACTACACAAATGATACAGTATATGTAATGAATCCTGTAACAAATAATCTATCAAACTTCATTGGCTTTGTTTCTAAATATTATAACTGCGTAAGTCCACCTTCTTCTCCCTTGGCAATCTCTGGCAATACCGTTTCTTGTTCAACTAGTTCTCAAACTTATTCTATTGCATTAGTTCCTAACACAACCTCATATAATTGGTTATTGCCTGCAGGTTGGGTTGGTACAAGCACTACAAATACCATATTATTAACACCTAGTGCTACAGGCCAATTAAGTGTTACCGCAATCAACAACTGTGGGGCTAGTTTACCTTCAATACTCAATGTAAGTGTTAATACAACGCCAAGTTTGTCTGTAAATACAACTAGTAATCCTATATGTAGAGGAACGTCAACAACATTAAGTGCCATTGGAGCTTCGACATATTCATGGAGTAACGGATCAACTACTTCATCAATAGTTGTTACTCCAACCATAACAACAACGTATACTGTTACAGGTACAAATGGAACTTGTATTGACTCCAAATCCATTATTATTACAGTAAATCCATTACCTTCAGTTTTAGTGCTTGCTACTACAAATACTTTATGTTCTGGACAAAGCACTACGCTAACTTGCGGAGGTGGTGTAACTACATACACTTGGAGTTCAGGGTTACAAAATTTACCGTTAGCAGTTACTCCTAGTATAACAACAACATATAGCGTTACTGGAACTGATGCAAATGGCTGCGAGAAAACAACTGTAAAAATCATTACTGTTAATCCAACTCCAACTGTTAGCATTTTGTCTTCAAATACAAATACTATTTGTGAAGGCGACAATACCACATTAACGGCTTCGGGTGCCATCACTTATGAATGGCAAGATGACAATTCAATAAATCCTGTAAGAAATGAAACGCCCACATCTTCTATAACTTATAGTGTAATAGGTAAATCATCTGCGGGATGCGCAGATACAAGCAATATTACAGTAAATGTCAATGCATTACCAACTGTTTTAATTTCCGCTTCACAAAATACAATATGTGTAGGAGAGGCTTCTACATTAACCACTAGTGGAGCGCAAACATATACTTGGAGCAATTCATCTGTCGGCAATTCAATATCTGCTTCACCAATAGCGTCAACACTTTATTCAGTGTTAGGAGAAGACATAAATGGATGTCAAAACTCTGCTGCTGTTACAATTACAGTTAATCCTTTACCTAATGTTACTATTACTGCCGCAAATGATTCTATTTGTGATTTAGAAAGTATTTCTTTATTAGCAAATGGGGCAAGTACATACACTTGGTTAAATGATGGCACAATTGGCTCAATAAATTTAGTATCACCAGGAGCAACTACCATCTATACGGTAATGGCGTCAAGTTCCCAAGGGTGCAGTGCTTCTACATTTTTTACCTTAACCGTTAATTCATTACCTAACGTTACAGCCTCTGCTTTTCCTAGTAATACAGTTTGTTCAAATCAGCAAATCACATTACAAGGAGGTGGTGCACTATCCTTTGTTTGGTCTAACAATGAAGGTGATAGCGATCCTTTCTATTCTCCACCAGGAGTTTTTACACATACGGTAACAGGTACAGATTTATATGGATGTACGAATACCGCTCAGATTACAGTAACAGTGTTAGCTATTCCTTCTTTAGAAATTAATTCTAGTAATGGCAATCCAATTTGTGCAGGGCAAAGCACCACTTTAACAGCATCAGGAGCTACATCTTATGATTGGGCTGATTTATCATCAACAAATCCTGTTAGAGTGGTTACGCCTTCTTCCACTACAACATACTCTCTTTCAGGCACCGATAGCAACGGTTGTTCATCTCAAATGACCTTCAATGTTTTTGTAACTCCACTTCCAATTGCAAATATCATAAGTTCAGATTCGTTACTTTGTATTGGGGAAAGTGCTACTCTCACAGTTACATCTGGCTATAATTATCTTTGGTTATTTAATGGTGCTGCCACTAATACCGTCGTAGTTAGCCCAACTTCATCTACAACATATTCTGTTTATGTATCAGATCAAGGCTGCGACACGACAATTGTCTTTAATCAAATTGTAGATTTATGCACTGGAATAGACAATCATAAAAGTTCATACGGAATATCTTTTTTTCCTAATCCATTTACTAATGTGATTAATATCTCAAATCCATATTATGAAAAATTATCTATCGTTATGGTAAATAACCTTGGTCAGGAAGTTCTAAAATTTATTACAAGAGATAGTAAAGAATTCAGTACTACCCACTTAAGTTCTGGCATATATTATATGAAAATCATAACCGAAAATCAAGAATCTATGCTCTTCAAACTAATTAAAAATTAATACCTAATGGTTTGGAAGGAACTGATTATTGAAAGAATTACGAATATTCCATTATTAGAGATATTAAAAAATAATTATTCGTTTAGCAATTCTGATAATAATAGATTTAACAAAATTTCGATATCGTTAAATGGAAATTCTTGTGCTGCATTAAACAATATAGCTAATTGGGAATTTGAATGGCAATATATAAATGACTTTGACGATGGATTGCCTCTTGGTGGTTATGCGAACAAGTTTTTAGATGAATATAGAAATAGTAAAAAAAATGCTAAACACCCTTTTGCAAAAATCAATATAGTTGATAATTCTGTTTGTTTTGAAGACTATTTTAATATTGCACTTTTCAAAGGCCAAAACGAAATTCACATTGGAGACCTAGTAATTTTAACTTCAGAATTAAACAATTATGTTATCCCCTTCGATGTCAATTTAAATGGATACAATGTCTGTTTTGTAAAAACACAAGGCCTTTGGAAGCTAGCAATGCTTGATACCAATGGATTATATTGGACAAACACTAAAATAATTAGTATTTCTCAGTATTTAAATTTTTTATTGGTATCATCAGGTGAAATAGAGAGTCGTCATAATTTATTTTTTCATAGTTCAATTGAATTTGCGTATAGTTCAATTCCCAGAGTTTTAAATTGGTAATCCATAAACTAAAAATCGTAACCGTTTACTAAGTATCACTCTTATTCACTTAAAAATTTTCTAATATTTATATTTCCGCATGTATAAGTATTCATGCGTATTATGTCATATTAATTATCAAAAAAGAAAATGAAAACAAAACTACTTTACTTATTTATTCTACTTTCAATCTATCTTAAGTTTAATGCTCAAGGCTCGTGGTCGTTTGCTGCGCCAAGTGATGGTTCAGGAAGTGCTGGTCCCGAATCAGCAAGATCCATTTGCACTGACGCCAATGGAAACACCTATGTAGTTGGTAATTTCAATGGGTCTGGCGTTGCGACTGACTTTGATTTAAGTTCATCTTCCACAAATATATCAATCGCAACATCAGTAGATGGCTTTATTGCTAGCTATGATAAAAACGGGAATTTTAGATGGAAAACAATTATAAGTGGTACAAGCTCAGATTTTGGAGCACCTGCGGGTGGTGTTTGCACCAACGGTACTCATGTATGGATCTCAGGTTCAGCAAACGTTTCTGTGGGGGCAGCTCAAATTATTAGCTCTACAAATACTATTTCAATTAGTTCAACGGGTACTGGTAATGATGTTTTGGTTGCCAAGTTAAATTGTAGTAATGGTTCAGTTCAATGGGCTCAGGGATTTGGTGGCACAGGCGTTAATGATATAGGTCAAGGAATTTGTGTTGATCCAAGTGGCAATGCTTATGTAGTTGGAGCATATTCCTCAGCTTTTACTTTGGGTTCAATTAATGCTCCTGCTCCTGGAGGAGCTTCTGATTTTTTTATTGCTAAGTTTAATTCAACTGGAACTATGATTGCCTTTAACTCAGGAGGATCAACTACATCAAATGATATGATTGCAAATGGTGGTGGAATTTGTTATGTTCCTGCTGCAATCCCTGCCTTAGTTGTGACAGGTCATACAAGTGGCTCTACAGCAAACTTTGGTACGTTTACTGGACTTGGAAATTTTGGTTTAAATGACGCTTTACTACTTGAGTTAGACCTAAACCTTAATTTTACAAATGCATTAGTTATGGGTTCTACAGCTGCTGATGAATTATTAGGTGCAGTTTATGACCCTCTTTCGGGCGATGTATTTGTTTCGGGATACTGCTCAGGTAACATAACGTTTCCTGGAACAGCCGCTCTTAGTGGATTAGGAGGAGTTGATATTACGTTAGCCCGTTATAGTATTTCATCAAATAATTTTGTTTGGGCTTCAATATTTGGTGGAACTGGTAACGAGCGTGGATGGAGTTTAGCAGCTGATGGTTATGGAGGTATTTTATTATCTGGTTTTACAGCAAGTGCTCCTTGTAATTTTAACAACTCAATTTCAATACCAACAAATGCAGGTCTTAGCGATGTTTTTGTAACTCGCTTCAATGCATCAGGAACAGCTGCATGGGTATTAACTGCAGGAGGTACTGGGTCTGAAGAAGCCCGCAGTATTGCTTCTTATGTTGAAACAAGCCCTAGTTATTCGCAATCCATTTTTGTAGCAGGCATCACTACGGGGGCAAACTGTCCTTTTGGTTCAACAACTGTGGGAAATGATGGAGGCTCCGATTTTTTCCTTGCAAAAATTAATGATGCAACAATATCTTGTCAAACACCAACACTTACTTTAACTGGTAATACAAATGTACTATGCAATGGTGGAAACACAGGAGCTGCAACAGTATCAGCAACAGGTGGTAGTTCATTCACTTATACTTGGAGTCCTAATGGAGGTAATTCTGCAATTGCTTCGGGGCTAAGCGCCGGCACTTATACTTGTGCAACTACAAATAACTGTGGTTCTTCATCTTCACGCACAGTTTCAATAACTCAACCAACTGCAATTTCAGTTACAGCTTTGTCACAAACAAATATTTCTTGTAACGGAGGTTCAAATGGCGCTGCTTCAATCAATATTCCAACTGGCGGTGCTGGTGGTTACACTTATAACTGGACACCTGGTAACCCATCAGGAGATGGAACAACAAGCGTTACTGGTTTAACTGCTGGTACTTGGACATGCACAGTTACTGATGCAAATTCATGTACAAGAACACAAACTTTCAATGTTACACAACCAACTTCTATCTCGTTAACTCAATTATCGCAAATAAACATATCTTGTAACGGCGGCACAAACGGCGCTGCTTC
>JBIICN010000142.1:0-2549 GCA_044238845.1 Bacteroidia bacterium | reverse complement strand
AGACGAAGCATGGAGGCGTGTTCAAGACCGGGTATCGTTTGAAGTCCCGCCTCCTGTACATCCGCGGGAAGGCTTGTGGAGAATCCGTTCACATAGATCGTATTCGTCGATAGCCCTTCGGGTTCAAGAACGATAACGTGTGAAGGCTTATCAGAGAACCGATAGATCTTGTCCTCGATGGAAGGGCAGTACCTGGGGCCTGCACCATGGATCAATCCTGTGAACATCGGGGACCTGTCGAACCCCGACCGAAGGATTTCGTGCGTTTGTTGGGTGGTGACCGTTGCCCAACACGCTAGGCTGTTTCGGACGCTGCTTGTTTGAATAGAAAATGGCTTTGGCTGATCATCACCATTGTGCGTAGAGCATACCGAGTAATCGATGCTAGATGCGTCAATTCTAGGCGGCGTTCCTGTCTTAAGGCGTCCTTTTTCGAGTCCGTATGCCGTTAGAAGGTCCGAGATGCGTTCCGAGGATGGCTCGCCGACACGACCTCCCTTTGTTGGATTCATGCCAGTGTACATCACTCCGTTAAGGAAGGTACCGCCACACAAAATGATGCATTGCGCCTCTAGAAACTGGTTACACGTTGTTTTGACGCCCTTCACCCTATCCCCAGACACAACGATCTCATTGATCGTTGCATCGATTATCGTCAATCCGCCGGTCTGGCGGAGCTTATGCTGAGCGAACAGGGGATAGAGGTCCTTGTCGTTTTGCGATCTGGGTGACCAAACAGCAGGACCCTTGGATGTATTGAGCATTTTGAACTGAATGCCCGAAAGGTCCGCGATACGACCCATAACACCACCCAGAGCATCTATCTCCTTGGCTAGGTGGCCTTTGGCGCTTCCCCCAATCGACGGATTACAGGAAAGTCTGCCAATCGTTGATGCATCCATCGTAAGCAATGCCGTCCGTACACCCATCCGGGCGCACGCAGAAGCGGCCTCAATACCTGCGTGGCCTCCTCCAATGATGATTACATCAAACTTCATCGGTATTCCAGAGAATGTTCCACGTGAAACGGGGCACGTCTATTGGTCAGAAACGATAACATCCCTTGCAGCAAAATCGGTGTTCCACGTGGAACACGGTACGACGAAATAGCGAACGCCATTTCATCGATCAACGATGTTTCACGTGAAACAATGAACCTAGGCAAGAAACTTCACCATAAGGAACTCGTCCACATACGTGTCTCCGATCTTCATGGCATGGAGCTCTGTACCGTATATCGTGAATCCGAGTCTGAGATAATGGTTGTATGATGCTTGGTTTTGGCTGGATACAGAGCACGAAATTTGCTCGACGCCCAGCACATCGCGTGCGGTTTCAATAACCGTATCCGTGAGCTTAGAAGCTATTCCACGACCACGGGCCTGTTCACGCACATAGAGACCCCATACCAGGCCCTTATGACGTAGCTTCGAGGACTGGTCAGATGAGAAGCCGATCATTCCGAGTATCTCGCCGTCTGCGCTGAAGCATCCCAGGAGATACGTGTAGGGAAAGTTCAGATATCGTTCAAACCGCTGTTCAACACTTAGTCGGGATAGCGAAGCGAACCACGCATAGTCTGAGCCAAACAGATCGGGTGACCGCTCTAACGCCTCTCGCTGAATGATGAAGAACGTATCAAAGTCCTCGGATTCAAACGGGCGGATGATGTTGGTGGATGACATGATTACTTTCCGATGCAGAACCGAGAAAAGATCGTTTCCAAGATGTCTGGACTCCACGTTACACCGGCAATATCGCCCAGGTGGCGGATCGCAGTGCGGACGTCAACGGCAACAAAATCCATGCTCCGGCCCTCTTGGATGCCCGCAGAGGCCTGCTGCAGAGAAGATGCGAGTGAACGTAAGAGACTGGCCTGTCTGGCGTTTACAAGGACATCGGCAATAACGTCACCGTTCTTGCGGGCTACTTCTGAAAGCGCGTCACGAAGAGCCGACAGTCCCGTGCCACGGACTGCGGAAACACAGATGTCTCCTTCAGCAGTTGTTTTGTTGTCATCCGCTACTAGATCGATCTTGTTCTGCACGGTCAACATTGGCCGGGATCCTGTGACAGAAGCCAGATCAGAGGCAAGAGCCTCAGAATGACCATGTCCCAACGATGCATCGTTCACGATCAGCACCATATTGCTCTGCTCGACAAGCGACTTTGTAAGACGGACACCCTGCATTTCGATAACGTCATCGGACGATCGAATTCCAGCAGTATCGATCAGACGAATACAGTAGCCATCGACGAACAACGTTTCTTCCAGGTAGTCCCTCGTTGTGCCGGGGACATCACTTACGATCGCACGTTCCCTGGAGAGCATAGCGTTGAACAGCGAGCTTTTGCCCGCATTCGGATAGCCTACGACAGCAACCTGCAGGCCCGACCGGAGAATCTCCGCAGACGCAGCAGAGGCAGCCAAACGCTCGGCAATAGTGATGCCTTCGTCAAGCGCAGCCAACAACGCGGTACGATCAACGAATTCGACATCCTCTTCGGAGAAGTCAAGCTCGAGTTCGAGCAGGCCGCAGACATTCAGC
>JBIICN010000041.1:0-31604 GCA_044238845.1 Bacteroidia bacterium | reverse complement strand
CCATAGAGCCCCTCTCTGTCCTTTACCATGGGTTTGATTGTCAGTAAAAACAATAGTGCCTTCAATAGGGTTAACATTCCTTAACAAGTTCATGGCATAAGTATTGGTACTTTCTACCTCGTGTAAAAAAAGCGAGTTCTTTCCAATAAACAATGTTTCCATTTAGGCAAAAAGGTTAAATTTGTTGCTTATAGCAAAAACAAAAGTAAAAAACGGAATAGCATTAGCAACAAAAATATATGGCAAAATTACCAGCAAAAAAAACAGCGACTAAAAAAGCAACTCCAACAAAAAAATCTGCGCCTAAAAAGGCAGCAGCAAAAAAGGTGGTTAAAAAACCTTTAACTGAAAAAGAAGAGTTACAAAAAGAAGCTAATCGCATTGCTAATACCGAAAACAAAAAGAAAGTTTCGAGTGGCGCAAAACGTCCTAAAAAAACAGCAAGCAAAGCCCAAACAACTAGCTTATTAGATGCTATTGTTGAAGGCATGCAAGAGAAAAAAGCAAAAAACATTACCATTATAAACTTAATTGGCTTAGAACATCGTGTGGCAGATTACTTTGTAATTTGTGATGCAGACAGTACAACACACGTTAACGCCATTGCTGATACTTTAGAAGAATCTGTTATTAAAAAAACAGGCGAAAAACCTTACCATAGCGAAGGTCATCAAAATGCCGAGTGGATTTTGGTTGACTATGTAAACATCGTAGCACACGTTTTTATGCGTGAAACTCGCGAATTTTACAATATTGAAGGTCTTTGGGCTGATGGAGAAATAACAACTATTGCCGATTAAAAAACAAAAATTAAAACTATACGTTATATAATTTAATTATGAGCGACGAACAAGAAAAAAATAGTAACAAAAACAGCGATCCCACTCCTATTCAAACACCTGAAGAAGAGCGTAAAAAGCAGTTTGAAAAAATGAAAGATCGTTTTGGAAAAAAATCTTCTAACCCATTTGGTGGTTCCAACAATAGTGGTGGTAATGGCGGTAATAGCTTTTACTGGATTTATGGTTTAGTCATAGTGGGTCTTTTGGGTTTTGTGTTTTTTGGCCAAGATTTTGAAGGAAGGACATACGAAATTGATCAAACACAGTTTGAACAAAATATGTTGGCGAAAGGTGATGTGAGAGAAATTGTGATTGTTAATGAAAGAATTGCCGAAATTACCATTAATCAAGATAGCTTAAAATTAAGTCGATACTCAGCAATTGATAAAAAAGGAAAATTAGTCCCATTTTTTCCTGATCCAAAAACGGCACATGGACCTCACTTTAAAGTCTCTGTTCCGGATGTGAAAGATTTTTTAGAGCAAGTGCGTTTGGTACAAACTAATGCTAATTTGCCAAGCCAGCTGCGTGTTTCTCCATCTCGTCAAGATAGAACCGAATGGAGCGATCACTTAGGATGGATGTTACCAATTGCCATTATGGTTGTTTTGTGGATTGTGATGATGCGCAGAATGGGCGGCGGTGGAAGCGGCGGCGCTGGTCAAATATTTAATATTGGTAAATCAAAAGCTGTTTTATTTGATAAAGATTCAAACGTAAACGTTACTTTTAATGATGTTGCTGGTTTAGATGGGGCAAAAGTGGAAATCATGGAAATTGTTGATTTCCTTAAAAACCCTAAAAAATACACCGACTTAGGAGCAAAAATTCCAAAAGGAGCCTTACTAGTTGGACCTCCAGGTACTGGTAAAACCTTATTAGCTAAAGCGGTTGCTGGCGAAGCAAAAGTGCCTTTCTTCTCATTATCAGGGTCTGATTTTGTTGAAATGTTTGTGGGTGTTGGAGCATCTCGTGTGCGTGATTTATTTAAACAAGCTAAAGAAAAATCGCCATGTATCATTTTTATTGATGAGATTGATGCTATTGGTAGAGCTCGTGGCAAAAATGCAGCTGCTGGTGGAAACGACGAACGTGAAAATACCTTAAACCAATTGTTAACTGAGATGGATGGTTTTGGAACTAATAGCGGCGTTATTATTTTAGCTGCTACCAACCGTGCTGATATTTTAGATAGAGCCTTAATGCGCGCTGGTCGTTTTGATAGACAGATTTATGTTGATATGCCAGATGTAGTTGAGCGTCAGGAAATATTTAAAGTACATTTAAAGAAAATTAAAATTGACGCAACAGTTGATGTGGAGTTTTTAGCTAAACAAACTCCAGGATTTAGTGGTGCCGATATTGCCAATATTTGTAACGAAGCGGCTTTAATTGCTGCTCGTGCCAATAAAAAACAAGTAACTAAACAAGATTTTTTAGATGCAGTAGATAGAATTATTGCAGGTTTAGAAAAGAAAAATAAAATCATTACTCCTTCAGAAAAACGTGTGATTGCGTTTCATGAAGCTGGACATGCTACTGTAAGTTGGATGTGCGAATATGCATCACCATTAATTAAAGTAACCATTGTTCCTCGTGGTCGTTCATTAGGTGCGGCTTGGTATTTACCAGAAGAAAGACAAATTACAACTACCGAACAAATTGTAGATGAAATGTGCGCTACTTTAGGTGGACGTGCTGCTGAAGAAATTATCTTCGGAAAAATTTCGACTGGCGCATTAAGTGATTTAGAAAAAATCACCCGTCAAGCTTATGCAAGTATTGTGTATTATGGATTGAATGATAAAATTGGAAACGTAAGTTATTACGATAGTTCAGGGCAAAGCGAATACAGTTTTAACAAACCATATAGCGAAAACACAGCTAAAATCATTGACGAAGAAGTTAAGAAAATGATTGATATTGCTTACGCAAGAACAAAAACAATTTTATTAGCTAACAAAGAAAAATTAACTCAATTAGCCGAGAAATTATTAGAACAAGAAGTTATTTTTAAAGAAGATTTAGAAGCAATATTTGGCAAACGTCCTTTTGCAAAAGATATCGCTGAGGAAAAAGAAGAAAAAGAGAAATTAGAAGCAGCTCAAAACCAACTTCCTAATAATGATGCTCCTATTGCCTAATTAATATCAAACTACTACAATATCTGATAAGCCCTTGGAAACAAGGGCTTATTTTGTTTAACGTATCAAGTATTTTATTATCTATTTTTTATATCTTCGTTAAACAAAAAAATGATAATGAAAAAAATAATTGCTTTAATGCTTGTGTGCGGAATCATGATTTCCTGCAAAAAGAAAACAGAAGATGAGGTTACTCCAGATCCTACTCCAACCACCACTGGTACTCCAGAAAATGTTTACCCTGATACGGTTTGGACAGCTACTGGAACTGGACCTAGATTAATTTTTAAATTTAAGTTTGATTCTACTCAAGCTCGATTAGATGCTTTTGGTAATCCTTTAAATACTTTACCAGCAGGGCACGGAGCTTATTCTCCAAAGTTTAACCAAATGGCTGCGCATTATATTGAATTAGCTCCTGGTGATTTAACTGCACTTGGCGCTGGAAGCATTTTGTACCACGCTCCTGAAACCGTTGCTGGTGGAACTACAGCTATTCAATTCAGTAAATCAACCGTTGTGAGAGAAAATGTTACTTTTTTCTCAATTCCATTAAGTCAAGTTTCTGCTGGCACTTATAAATGGCTACGTTTATCTTTATCCTACCAAAATTATGATATTCCTTATAAAGCAAATGCACTTTCTACCCCAATTCACCCTTCAAATATTGGAATTGGAACTATTGCCTCTTTTGTTGGATACAAAACCTATGTAACTAAATATAAAATCAAAGATCAAGACTATGTCCCTTCTAATCAACCATCGGTTGGAGGTCCTTATGTAAATCATCCTCAAGGATATTGGGGTTTTGAAACCTTTATAAATGGTTATGGTTATTGGAAAGTGGATGGGCAGGCTCCATCTGGAGCAACAACGGTTGTGAATCCAAATTTTGCTAACTCTCCTATTCCTGCAGGAAGTTGTGTAGTGACTGCTCAATTTACCAATATGTCAAATGCCAATCAAGTACTAACTATTACTGGTAACGAAACACAAGATATCGTTGTAACTGTTTCGCTATCTACAAATAAAAGTTTTGAATGGACAGAAGTAGCACCATATGATGGATATTATCAACCAGAAATTGGCGAACAACCAGTTGATATGGGAGTTAGAGGTATGATACCAAAAGTACAATATTAAATAATGAATTAATGTTTTTTAAACCGTTCAATAATATTGAACGGTTTTTTTATGTTTGTAAGAAAAAATATGTGTCTAAAAAAAATAATCATCATACTCACTTTTACTTTATGCACCTTATTAAATAAAGTAAAAGCACAAACTGTTTACATAACTGAAACTGGAAAAAAATATCATGCAAAAAATTGTGATGTTGCTAAAACTGGCAAAAAAGGCATTGAATTAGCGAACGCAAAAAAACAAGGTTATGAAGCCTGTAAAATATGTAAAATTGAGCAGCCAAAAAAAATAGCAGATAAACCAAAAGACAAAAACACTGCTCATAAAACTAAATAGTAATTTTTTGTTATTTTAACATACTACTATTAAACTGGCAAAGAGTTTGAAAGTCAAATACCAGATAATTTAAAAACCAGTTTGCCAATAAGCAAACATAAAAAACAAATCATATGAAAAAAGTAATGGTATTGGCTATGTTCCTGTTAGTAACATCAACATTAGTAACTGCTCAAGAAACTGCAAAAAAACCTGTTGATACAAAAGCAGTAACTAACAAAGAGATTAAAGAAAAACAAACTGTTGAACAACGCGCACAAAAAAGTGTTGAGGCATTAAATGCAGAAGTAACTTTAACCGAAGAACAAAAAGCAAAAGTTTTAGTATTAGCTACAACTCGTGCTACTAATGTGGACGCTATTAGAGCGAAATACAAAGGACAAAAAGAAAACAAAGAAACTGCAAAAAATGAAATTGAAGCAGTTAGAAAAGAATACCGCCAAGGTGTAAAAGCCATCTTAACGCCTGAGCAATTAGAAAAATTAAAAGCTAAACACAAAGAGAAAAAAGCTGCTGGCAAACCAAATGCTTTAGATCAAGATTAATAAATTCAAAATCATCAAAAAAAAGCTGTTACTTAAAAAGTAGCAGCTTTTTTATTTAATATAATTTGTGGCTTTAATTGCAACGGTTATAGAACAGATTTAGCAGATAAACACAAATTAAAAAAATAAAAATCAATGTAAATCAGTTTCATCAGTTTCATCCGTGTTCCTATTTTTTTGGCACATAAAAAAAGGTTCGCCATGCGAACCTTTTTTGTTTTTAATATTCATCCTCGTTAAAAAAGAAATCATCTTTAGTTGGGTAATCGGGCCAAATTTCTTCAATGGTTTCATAGGCTTCGCCTTCGTCTTCCATTTCTTGTAAATTTTCAATTACTTCCATTGGCGCACCAGATCTGATCGCAAAATCAATTAACTCATCCTTAGTTGCCGGCCAAGGCGCATCTTCTAACCACGATGCTAATTCTAATGTCCAATACATAATGTTATACTTTATTTTCCTGCAAAAGTAAAAAATTAATTGAATTATACTAACGTTTACTTTAAAAAACTCACATTTCTTAATCTTAATATAATACATTGACAAACAATGTTTTAAGCATTAAATTTTAAATGTTTTTTCAAATAAAGGGGTGTTTTTACCTTCTAAAACTAATTTATACTCGCCTTTTTTCAAACCTGCCACATTAAAACTAGCGTTATAATCTGAATTCTCCTTTAATAACCATTTTCCAAATATTTCAGAAACCTTTTGCCCTTTAGAATCAAGGATATAACAGTAAGAATAACAAGTTTCTGATACTTGATAATTGATACTAGCTTTAAATCTGATTGGTTGGTCGGATACATCGCCTGCTGTTGTAACCCTTGCTCTTTTTAGCAACGTGTACCAAGGCAATGGCTCTCCTTTTACTGTGGCAACAAATGTTCTTAATAAAGCGGCAATCGAATCATTATTACTTGTAATATTAGCCGTTTCCTTGCCATCACTAATAGCCCAAACACTATATTGCTCTGTATTTGAATCTATAGGGTGTGAATTTAAATATCGAGCTAATAAAACCAAACTACTATCAGCCATTTTTCCTAAAGTATATGGTACACCAGCTTGAGGACCACTTTTTGTAGCTTCGCAGCAGTAGCCTTTGATGTCAAATTTTTTAGTTTGTTTTGGACGTAACACTAAAATTACTTCGTGTGCCACTAAAATATCTTGATAGTCTTTATTACTAGCATTTGAATTAAAACGCCATCCCGCAGGGATAAATATCATGATTGAGTCTTTTAATAAATTGGAAATTGAATAATCCAATTCCAAACCACCTTTGCAAAAGGCTTTTGCGGTTATCATTTTTTTATCTAATGCTTTTTGAAGCGAAACTTTAGTTTTAGCATGAGTGATATTAAACATAAAAACACTCATTAAAATGATGAAAGCAATTAGTTTAGTATTCATAATTCCTAGATTTTAAACCTATAATACAGAAGTAATTTTTAGTGACATTTTAAATCTTTTTTTCTATCTTGCTCATGTAATAAATAAAAAACTAGGTATGAGTTTAAAGTTGCGTTTAATTATCATGAGCTTTTTGCAATTTTTTGTTTGGGGAGCTTGGTTAATTACTGTTGCTAATTATTGGTTTGGAACAAAACAATGGGATGCTACCCAGTTTAGTGCAATTTTTTCAACGATGGGCATTGCTTCTATTTTTATGCCTACTCTTTGTGGCATTATAGCTGACAGATGGATGAATGCCGAAAAACTATATGGCATTTTACATATACTTGGCGGATTAACGTTAATCTACGTTCCACAAATAAATGATCCTTCCAGTTTTTTTTGGGTGATTTTAGTAGCCATGATTTTTTACATGCCGACCATCGCTTTATCAAATTCGGTTGCATATAATGCTTTAAAAAGTAATAATTTAGATGTGGTGAAAGATTTTCCTCCAATTAGAGTTTGGGGAACCATTGGATTTATTGTAGCTATGTGGATAACGAATTTATCTGGCAATAAAGCTTCGGAAAATCAATTTTACATCGCGGCGATTGCAGCAATTGGATTAGGAGTTTATTCATTCTCTTTACCTAAGTGCAAACCACAACATAATACCCAAAATAATCAATCGTTTGTTGATTTAATTGGGCTAAGTTCCTTTAAATTATTTGCTAATTATAAACTCGCCTTGTTTTTCATTTTCAGTATGTTTTTAGGGGCAGCCTTGCAATTAACGAATGCTTATGGCGATGTGTTTTTAGATGATTTTAAACACCAAGCAGAATATGCCGATTCTTTTGTGGTTAAATATTCTACCATCATCATGTCTATTTCTCAAATTTCTGAAACACTATTTATTTTAGCCATTCCTTTTTTCTTGAAAAAATTTGGCATCAAACAAGTGATGTTGTTTAGTATGCTAGCATGGGTTTTACGTTTTGGACTATTTGCATACGGAAATCCTACCGATGGATTATGGATGATTATTATGTCGTGTATTGTTTATGGTATGGCTTTTGATTTTTTCAATGTTTCTGGTTCTTTATTTATCGAAACTTCAACCAATTCAACCATTCGCTCGTCTGCACAAGGTTTATTTATGATGATGACCAATGGATTCGGGGCAATTTTCGGAAGTTTGTCTAGCGGATATATTATTGACCATTATTTTACATCAGTAACTGGAAAAGATTGGCATCATATCTGGCTTACGTTTGCAATTTATGCTCTTATCATTGCCGTTTTATTTGCGTTATTATTTAAACATAAGCACGACCCTAAAGCAGTAGAAAACATTAGTCACTAGGTCTAAATTATGATAATTTAAAAAATTTATTAAATTTACAATACTAAACAAACACTAAACTTATGATACACTTAAACACTAACAAAATCATCATTACTACTGATTTCTCTGAAACATCCTATTTAGCAATAAAGCATGGTGCCTTTTTAGCTCAATACACAAAAGGAGAAATATATTTAGTACATATTATTACTAAACATTGGGAAAAATTTAATGTCTTTACCCCTAGTATTACATTAGATAACGTAGAGAAAGCATCTGATGCCGTTCAAGAAAAATTAAATGAGTTAGCATCTGATATAAAAAATCAATACGGCGTAAAAGTTACTACAATAGTAAATTCAGGTAATCCAACCACAGAAATAGTTAAAGTTGCCAAAGAAATTAAAGCAGATTTAATTGTGATGGGAACTCATGGCTATAGCTCATGGGAAGATTTAACTATAGGAAGCAATACTCTTAAAGTTTTAACAAAAAGCCCATGCCCCGTTTTAACAATGAGTCAAGCTGTTGATACTTTAGGTTATCATAAAATTATTTTACCAATTGATACATCTGAGCACACAAGACATAAAGTGGTTTTAACTTTAGAATTGGCCAAGCAATTTGCCTCACATGTTTACGCTGTGGGATTACTAGCTGATGATGAAGCTAGTAAAAAACCTGCTATGGAGGTGATGTTACATCAAGTAGCTACTGCCGCAAAAGATAAAGGCGTTGCATGTTCTACTGAGTTACTTCTAGATGTGAAAAACAGAGCTGTAGCTACTGTAAAATACTGTGAAAACATTGGTGGTGATTTAATTTCTATAATGACAGACCAAGATGCTGAACTAAGTGGATTCTTTTTAGGACCATACGCATTACAAGTGATTCACCATTCAAAAGTACCAGTATTAAGTATTAAACCTGAAGAACATCCCGAAAATGTAACGTGGACAATGCTTTCAGGAACATAATTAATAAATTTCAACAACTATAAAAACGCACATTTAAAATAAATGTGCGTTTTTGTTTTTTATTATTTACATTTGCCACGCAATTTGGTTTTTCGATATTTTAATTAATATCAAAAATTAAAAGGGAATCATGTGTAATTCATGAACAGTGCCCGCTGCTGTAAGTCTTAAATAATTGTTTTTAAAAACATGCCACTGTCAGTTAAATAGATGGGAAGGCTTAAAAACAAAAGACGAGTCAGAAGACCTGCCAATATGCATTTTGAAGCTTTCGGGGAAACAAAGGCTAACAAAAAATAGGATGTTTAGGCAACATGCTGTTTTTTATATTTTCCCTTAGGTAACATTTTGTAATTTAAAACATGAGCTGTTATAAAACACATATTCATTTATTCTCAAATCTATTGATTTGTTTTTGGATATGTTTTGTATTTAATTCAACTGCACATGCGCAATCGATAGACACATTAATTCATCAACTAAACGAGGTTTCTATTATTGAAAACAAACAACAAACTATTGAAACATCAAAAAAAACAGGTTTAATTGACAGTACAACTCTTGCTAAATATAACACAACATCAATCGCAGATTTAATATCTAATCAAACTACCATACACGTAAAAACCTATGGTAATGGAAACATAGCCACAACAAGTATGAGAGGAGGAAACTCAAACCATACCGCTTTATTATGGAATGGCTTAAATATTCAAAATGCGATGTTAGGTCAAACTGATTTAAGCATTTTACCTACTCTGTTTTTTAATGACATCAGTATAGAGTACGGAGGAGGCAGTGCCATGTGGGGCAGCGGAGCCATTGGTGGGAGCATTCATTTACAAAATAAAGCAGCCTTTAATAAAGGTTTTAAAACCAAACTACAAATGAGTTTAGGAAGCTTTAATACAAAAAAAATAGCAACAGGAGTTTTATTGAGTTATAAAAAAATAGTATCCAATACTAAAATATATTATACTAATTCCGAAAACAATTATCAATATAAAGATACTCTTGACAAAGAAAATCCCAACAAACAAATAACCCATGCTAATTACATTGCAAAGGGCTTATTACAAGAACTCTCTTTTTTAATAAACTCAAATCAAACATTAAACATGAGAGCTTGGTACAATAATACAAATAGAAATTTACCTTCATTTACAACAACTGTTAGTAAAAAAAATCAAGAAGATGATAATTTAAAATTAAATGCCGATTGGAATTATTCAAGAAGAAAATTAAACTCAACTATTCGTTTAGGATATTTTAATGACAAATTAAATTATGTAGATAGTAACGCAAATGTTTTAGTAAGTGAGAGTAAAATAAAAACAATTATAGCTGAAAGCGATAACATATTAAATTTAAAAAATCACACCATCAATTTCGGTATTAATTTCACCAATCATCAAGCTAATTTACTATCAAAAGAAGCTTTAAAAGATACACTTCACAATTATAAATTAAGCAAACTAGCCATATTTGTAGCTTATAAGGTAAGTTTATTAAAATCAAAATTAAACTACAACTTAGCAATCCGTCAAGAATTTAACAGTCAAACACATATTCCTATGACAGGAAATACAGGCATACATTATCAATTAACAAAATTATTAGCAGCAAAAATCAATGGCAATAAATCATTTAGACAACCAACATTAAATGATTTGTTCTGGTCTCCGGGAGGAAATCCAAATTTAAAACCAGAAGATAGTTATGAAATAGAAGGTGGATTAGAAATGAAATACAGAAAAAATAATTTTAACGTATTAGTAGAAGGAACATACTTTAACAGACATGTTACTAATTGGATAATATGGCTACCGTCAGAAAATACATTTTGGACACCAAAAAACATTGCCGAAGTTTATAGCAGAGGTACAGAAACAAAAACAGAATTATCTTATTTCACAAAAAATACTTTCATAAAACTAGCTATTAATACATCTTATGTGCTATCTACAAATCAAAAAGCTACAAGCCAAAATGATAACTCTGTTGGCCGTCAATTAATTTTCACTCCCCGCTATAATGGCCAAGCAACCTTAACAATGAGTTATAAAAACATAAGTATATTATTAAACAATAACTACACGGGCTACAGATTTACATCAACAGATAATACGAGTTGGTTAAACCCTTATTATATTGCCAATATGAAATGCTCTTATAATTATTCATTTAGTAGTGTTAATGTTGAATTTTTCGGTAACATTAATAATTTATTTAATAAAAATTACACGATCATATCAAACAATCCAATGCCATTGCGAAACTATGAAATAGGCCTGATCATTAATTACCAAAAACAAAATAAAAAAAAAACAACTAACTAATTATTTAAAAAAAGATGAAAAAAAAACTTACTCAACTAACTATTGCATTTATTACAATCATATCACTAAACTCAAATGCACAAACGGTATCTTTTGATACATTTACTTTATCTCCAAATTCATTTTATCAAAATAATGCAGGAACAGATTTCTCATCTTTTGGTGTTAATTTTCAATATGGATGGCAAGGATATTGGTCGTCGGGAAGTGCTTATACAAACATAAACGACACAGTAAATGGAACCTATACAAATTTATATGGTAACATAACTGGAACGGCATTTGGGGGAAATAATTATGCAACTGTGCAAAGTGGAGCAGTTGTTTCATTTTCAAATAACACAACTGCAGTAAATGGCTTTTACATTACTAACACTACCTATGCATGGAAAATAATTAAACAAGGAAATCAGTTTTCTAGAAGATTTGGAGATACAACTGGAACTGGATCAGGAACAAGTATTCCTCAAGGTGAATATCCTGATTGGTTTAAAGTGATTGTAAGAGGATATAGAGGTGGTAATATGATTGCAGATAGTATTGAATATTATTTAGCAGATTATCGTAATTCGGGTACTACTAATGATTTTGTGATAAAAAACTGGCAATATGTAAATTGTATTTCTTTAGGTCAAGTAGATAGTATTAGTTTTGACATGAAATCATCAGATAATTCATTTGGCTTCATGAACACTCCTGCATTTTTCTCAATGGATAATTTTACCATTCAAAGTACTGTAGGAATTGAAGAATTAAGTAATACTTCAAACATTTCATTATTCCCAAATCCAACAACAGGAAATTTATTTTTGAATATTGAAGCATCAACACAACATACATTAAATATTCACATCTATGACATAGCTGGTAAAGAGTTGCAAAATGGTGAAGTTCAAACTTATATTGGAACAAATCAATTTCAATTAAATACTGAAAATTTTGAAGCAGGGATTTATTTCGTAGAATTAAATGACAAAAATTCTTCTAAAAAAATAAAATTTATTAAACTATAATTTCAAATGAAATTTCTCACTTCTATTTGTATTGTATTACTATTTGGCTCTTGCGTAAAAGACAAACCGCAAGAGCCTATTAAAACTGCCGTATCTATTAATGCAGATACAAAAGTTTTAGTAGTTAATGAAGGCAATTTTGGCTGGGGTGTAGGAAGTATCTCTTTATATGATCCATCATCTGGAGCTGTAATTGAAGACTACTACAAACAGCAAAACAACAATGCTACCTTAGGTAACGTTTGCCAAAGTATTACCAAATACAATAACAACTACTATGTAGTGATGAATAACTCCCATAAAATAGTGGTTGTTAATTCTTCTGATTTTGTAAAAACTACCTCGATTAATGGTTTAAATTCTCCAAGATATATTTTACCAATTACATACAATAAAGCCTATGTTAGTGATTTATATGCTAATTCAATTCAAATTATTGATTTAAATTCTAACATTGTTTCTGGCACTATACCTTGTATGAATGGAACTGAGCAAATGGCTTTAATTTACAATAAAGCTTTTGTTACTTGTTCTAATTCAAACTATTGTTATGTGATAAACACTATGACTGATGCCATAATTGATAGCATACAAGTTGGCTTAGGAAATTCTAATATTTGTATTGATAAACATTCTAAAGTATGGATTTTGCGCACAGGAAATAGCACACAAAGTATCGCTGGAAAACTAAGTAGAATTAATCCTGTGACCTTACAAATTGAACAAACGCTAAATTTCTCAAATACAGATAATCCAAATAAATTATGCATTAATAAAACAAGAGATACATTATATTATTTAAACAATAGTGTGTTTCAATTTCCTATTTCATTTACAAATTTACCTGCTAGCGCGCTTATCAATCAGGGCAACAAACTATATTATGGATTAGGCATTAATCCTAAAGATTATAGCATTTATGTTTCAGACGCGATTGATTACGTGCAAAAATCAAAAGTTGAAATTTATAAGCCAAATGGAAGTTTTATTACCAATTTTAACGCTGGTATTATTTCAAACGGTTTTATGTTTGAATAGAAAAAAATTAACCTTATAGGCACTTAAGGTTAGTGCTATTTAAAAAAGAGAACATCTGTAATTGAAGCTTCGCTTCAATATTCTATGCCTTACTGATAAACTACTTTTATACAAATAAAACTATGTTTCTATGTGGTTGAAAAACACATAATCAAATTCATTTTTTAGATTATCTTTGCTTGAGTGCAAAGTCATTTACATATTATTTCTTTTGATATTCCCTACCCTGCCAATTATGGCGGCGCGATAGATGTATTTCATAAAATAAGATGTTTGTATACGCAGGGCATTAAAGTAATCTTACATTGCTTTGAATATGGCGATAGAAAAGGCTCTCCCGAATTAGAAAAATTATGCGAGAAAGTATATTACTACAAACGTGATACTTCTTTCTTAAATCAATTATCATTATTGCCTTTTAACGTTAAATCAAGAATTAATGATGAACTCAAACAAAATTTATTAAAAGATAATTACCCTATTTTATTTGAAGTATTACACACTTGCTATTTACTGAACGACCCTGATTTTAAAAACAGAAAAAAATTATTCAGACATAGTAATATTGAGCACAACTATTTTTTAGAATTGGCCAAAGGCGAAAAATCATTTCTAAAAAAGCTATATCTAAAACTAGAAGCGTATAAATTAAAACGATTTGAAAAGCAAATTACTTATGCAGATTGTATTTTATCAGTTTCAGAAACAGATTTAAACTATTTCAAAAAAACGTATCCAAATACACAAAGCGTTTATTTACCAAGCTTTCATCAATTTGATGAATTACAAAGTAAAACAGGCAAAGGTGATTACATTTTATATCACGGTAATTTATCCGTTTCCGAAAACTACAATGCCGCTTTGTGGTTAATAGATAATGTGTTTTCTAAAATAACATATCCCGTTATAATTGCAGGATTAAATCCACCACTACATTTAATCGAAGAAATAAATAAGAATTCGAATATTACTTTAAAACAAAACTGTTCAGAACTAGACATGCAAGCGTTGATTGAAAACGCTCAAATTCATTGCTTATATACTGAACAAGCAACTGGATTGAAACTAAAATTATTAAACGTTTTATATTCTGGAAGGTTTGTAATCGCCAATACAAACATGCTAGTTGGAACTTTTTTAACTGAAGCTTGCACGATTGCCAACTCACCTAAGGAATATATTGATTCAATTAATTCACTATTTCTAAAAGAATTTACCTTAGAAGATATTGAAAACAGAAAAAGATTAATTGAATCGATGAATAATCAAGAGAAAACAAGGAAATTAATTGAATTATTATAATCTAATTATTTATATAAAGCCATCATTTCTTTTAAAATGACATTCAGTTTTTTAACAGGAATGTCTTTATTGGCATCCATTAAAAATATTTTCATTCTCGCCCTTTTCTCTACTATCAAATCAGGATGTTTCATGCTCGCCCCTTCAACAATACCCAAATATGGCTGACTGTATTTTTTGTGCACCCACAAATAGCAAATCATTTTACCCTTATAACAAAAAAATGGCATACCATATTTTAAAGCCTCAATAATATCCGAATCAAAATCTAAAATATATTTTCGCAAAAAAGATAAACAACTTTTAATTGGTTCCTCTTTTTGCAAATAATAATTATCTAAAGGATTAAGCATATAACTTACAGAGCTGCTTTCACATCAGCAATTACAGCTTTTGAATTTCCAACAAATACTTTCTTCCCAATAAAAATAACGGGGCGTTTCAAAAAAGTATATTCTTCTAAAATAAATTTATTGTAATCATTTTCTGTTAAAGATTTTTCGCCTAGTGCTAATTCTTTGTATTTACGTGCAATTCGACTAAATAAAGCTTCATAGCTACCAACTGCATTTTTCATTTCTTCTAATTGTGCAGACGTAATTTTTTCTGTTTTAATGTCTTGAAATACAAATCCTTTTTCTTTCAATTCTAATTCAGAGATGATGCGTTTACAAGTGTCGCAGGTTGAGAGGTAATATATTTTATTCATGTTTTTATTTTTTAATCCGCAGTGTCCCGATAGCAATCGGGAGCAGAGGTATTCGACTATAAATATAAAAAAAGAGATGCACAAAATGTACATCTCTTTTATCTCTTTAGTCAAAAAGTCTTTTCAGTTTCTTATCCTAACATTTTCAAGAAATCAACTTCTTTCTCAGTTAAGAAACGGAACTTAGCACGAGGTAAATCTTTTTTAGTTAAACCTGCAAAAGCAACTCTATCTAGTTTCATTACTTCATAACCTAAATGTTCGAACATACGACGAACAATACGGTTACGACCACTATGAATCTCAACACCTAATTCTGATTTTCCTTCACCAACGTACTCAATTGCATCAGGTTTAATTGGCCCATCAGATAATTCAATTCCTTCTGCCAATGTTCTAAAGTCTTCAGATGTAATGCGTTTATCTAAAACAACATGATACACTTTTCTGACATTAAATTTAGGATGAGTTAACTTCGCTGTTAAATCTCCATCATTTGTAAATAACAATAAACCCGTAGTATTTCTATCTAATCTTCCTACTGGATATAAACGCTCCTTACAAGCTTTACGAATTAATTCCATGACTGTTTTACGCTCCTCTGGATCGTCCATGGTTGTAATGTAATCTTTAGGCTTATTTAAAATTAAATATTTTTTAACTTCATTTTTAATAGGGACTCCTCCGTAAGTGACAACATCTGTTGGGTTTACTTTGTAACCCATTTCTGTAACTATTTTACCATTTACAGTAACCACACCAGTTGCAATTAAAACATCTGCCTCTCTACGAGAACAAATACCTGCATTAGCCACATAACGGTTTAAACGAACAGCATCATCACTCACACCTTTTTGAGTAGATGTTTTTGACGGACCAGCTTTTTTAGATTTTTCAACCACACGTTCTGATTTGGATAATCTTGGTTCGTATGGTTTATCAAATGCTTTACTATCGTTATAAGATTTTCTTGGTCTTTCGCTATCTCCACCTTCGCGTTTTACAAAAGGTTTTCTTTCACCATCTCCAAAACTTCTGCGAGGTCTATCTTCACTACGTCCTTCTCTTTTTGTGTATGGACGTTTTTCTCCGTCACCATAACTCTTACGAGGTCCACTGCTTTCATATTTTCCATCTTCACGTTTTGTAAATGGTTTTCTTTCACCATCTCCAAAACTTCTGCGTGGTCTATCTTCACTACTTCCTTCTCTTTTTGTATACGAACGTTTTTCGCCATCTCTATCACCATAACTCTTGCGAGGCCCAGCACTTTCGTATTTTCCATCTTCACGTTTTACAAATGGTTTTCTTTCACCATCTCCAAAACTTCTACGTGGTCTATCTTCACTACTTCCTTCTCTTTTTGTGTACGAACGTTTTTCTCCGTCTCTATCTCCGAAACTCTTACGAGGTCCGGCGCTTTCATATTTCCCATCTTCACGTTTTACAAATGGTTTTCTTTCACCATCTCCAAAACTTCTGCGTGGTCTATCTTCACTACTTCCTTCTCTTTTTGTGTACGAACGTTTCTCCCCACCACCAAAGCCACCACTTGACTTTGATTTAAAACTTCCATCTTGGCGTTTACCAAATGTTCTTTTCTCGCTTGAATCACCAAAGCTTTTTCTTGGTCTTTCAGTACTATCTTCTCTTTTCGCGTAAGAGCGTTTTTCTGTTGAATCTCCATCACGTTTTTTAAACGAAGAATCTCCAGAACTACGAGGACGTTTTGCTTTATCGGAACTTGAAAAAGATTTTCTTTTATTAAAATCTGACGAGCCTCCTTTTGAAAACGTTTTTCTAGGCCCTTGACTGTCTCTACTCATTATTGTATTTTTTTGCAAATGTACGGATTATTTGGGGATAAGTGGCTAGTTAATAGAGATTAGTAACTACTTCGTTAGCTGAATAACATAAAAAGCCTATCTTTGCCAAATGTCTGATTTAGCATATAAAAACGCCTTAACTGAGTATTTAGAGGGCTTTGTGAGTGAACGCCGTAGAGGTCGTTTGCACGAAGTATTAAAAGAAAGAACCAACCATATGAAATTGGTTTTAGAAGATGTGTATCAAACTCACAATTTTAGTGCAGTTTTAAGAAGCGCTGATATTTTTGGGATTCAAACCACTAATTTTATTGAAAATAGAAATAAATATAAAATCAGTGAAGATGTGTCGATGGGCTCTACTCAATGGTTAACATTAAATCGCTACCAAAAATTTGACAACAATACTCAAGCATGTTTATCAGATTTAAAAGCCCAAGGTTATAAAATAGTAGCTACTTCTCTTCATAAAAATAGTGTTTCATTAGACGAACTAGATGTTTCGAAGCCTTTTGCTTTAGTATTTGGTACCGAATTAACGGGAATTACGAAAGATGTGGAAGATGTGGCTGATGAATTTGTAAAATTACCAATGTATGGCTTCACCGAAAGCTTTAACATTAGTGTTTGTGCGGCTTTGTGTATGTATCATTTAAGTTCTCGAATACGCAAAGAAGTTCCTAATTATGGCTTAACAGAGGATGAAAAACGAGATATATACATCGAATGGCTCAAAGCATCCATCAGAAAACATGATTTAATTATCAAGGAATTTGATGCAAAATATTACCAAAAAGCTTAGTGCTTTATCCTTGACTTTTTAGAGAAAAACTGTATATTTGAGAGATGGAATTTTCTGCAGCTCAAATAGCAGCCTTATTAGGCGGAACAGTGGAAGGGAATGAAAACACAGCCGTTTCAAACCTTTCAAAAATTGAAGAAGGTATACCTGGAACGTTATCGTTTTTGGCAAATCCAAAATACACTAATTACATCTATGATACTGATGCCAGTATAGTCATTGTCAATAAAACATTAACCCTTGAACGACCAGTAAAATCAGGATGTACATTAATTCGTGTAGAAGATTCGTATGCTAGTTTTGCAACTTTACTGGAAATGTACAATCAATTTAAAGGTAATAAAACAGGAATTGAACAACCATCTTTTGTTGGAGAAAACTCAAAATATGGCACAGATTGTTATGTTGGGGCCTTTGCTTACATTGGCAATAATGTAAAAATTGGTAATAACACAAAAATTTATCCTCATGTGTACATTGGCGACAATTGTGTGATTGGAGACAATACTACTCTATTTTCAGGTGTAAAAGTATATCACGACTGTAAAATTGGAAATAATGTAACCGTTCATGCAAGTTCTGTCATTGGTAGTGATGGATTTGGTTTTGCTCCACAAGACGGTAAAGAATTTGCTAAAGTTCCGCAAATAGGAAACGTAGTGATTGAAGACAATATCGAAATTGGTTCTAATTGCTCAATAGATAGAGCAACTTTAGGTTCTACGATTTTACGCAAAGGTGTTAAATTGGATAACTTAGTGCAAATTGCCCATAACGTTGAAGTTGGAGAAAACACAGTCATTGCTGGTTTATCAGGAGTTGCTGGTTCTACTAAAGTTGGTAAAAATGTAATGATTGCAGCTCAAGTTGGCATTGTTGGTCATATTAAAATAGCAGATGGTGTTAAAATTGCAGGTCAGGCAGGCGTTGGCTCATCTATTGAAAAAGAAAATGAAATTGTACAAGGTTCGCCATCATTCCCGTTAGGAGATTTCAGAAGAAGTTATGTTCTTTTTAGAAGTTTACCAAAATTAAATGATAGGATTAAAAACATTGAAAATAAATTGAAATAAATAAATTACACACAAAGAACAGTTCCAGTGTAAGAAATAAAATTATGAGCGATAAACAAAGAACAATTGAAAAAGCGGTATCTATAACAGGTAAAGGCTTACATACAGGAGTACCTGTAACATTAACATTTAATCCTGCTCCAGAAAACCATTGGTATAAATTTCAAAGAACAGATATAGAAGGCCAACCGACCATTGATGCGGATTGCGATTTAGTTGTAGATACATCTCGTGGTACAACATTAGAACAAAACGGTGCTCGTGTTCATACTACTGAACACGTATTGGCCGCCTTAGTAGGAATGGGAATTGACAACTGCTTAATTCAAGTAACTGGTCCAGAAATGCCAATTATGGATGGTAGTTCATTAAAATTTATAGAAATATTAGAAACTGCTGGCATTGTAGAACAAGACGCTTTTCGTGACTATTATGAGTTAACAGAAAACTTAACATACGAAGATCCTATTAAAAAAGTTGAAATGTTGGCTGTTCCTCAAGACGAATTTAGAGTAACCGTAATGGTTGACTACGGCAGCGAAGTATTAGGAACTCAACATGCTGGCATGTATAACATTGGTGAATTTAAAAAAGAAATTGCTTCATGCAGAACGTTTGTTTTTTTAAGAGAACTAGAAGCGTTATTAGCACATAACTTAATTAAAGGCGGTGATTTAGATAATGCTATTGTTTTAGTAGATAGCGAACTACCAGAAGAAAAACTAGACTATTTACGTAAAGTATTTAGTCTTCCTGATATTGATTTAAAAGGTCGCGGAGTATTAAATAATACTAAGCTGCGTTTTTTCAACGAACCTGCTCGTCATAAATTGTTGGATATTGTTGGTGATTTAGCATTGGTTGGAAAACCTATGAAAATTCATGTTTTAGCTGCTCGTCCTGGTCATGCAGGAAATGTTGACTTTGCTAAAAAATTAAAAGCATTAGCTAAAATTCAAAAAGCGGAAAAAGATTACCCTAAAGTTGACTTAAATAAACCAGCTTTAATGAATACAATGGATATCATGAAATTATTACCGCATCGCCAACCAATGTTGCTAGTAGATAAAATCATGGAGCTTTCTGAACATCATGTCGTTGGTGTAAAAAACGTCACATTAAATGAAGAATTTTTTAAAGGACATTTTCCAGAAAATCCAGTTATGCCTGGTGTTTTACTAATTGAAGCCATGGCACAATGTGGTGGTGTATTAGTTTTAAAAACAGTTCCAGATCCAGAAAATTACTTGACTTATTTTATTAAAATTGATAACGTTAAATTTAAACAAAAAGTAATTCCTGGAGATACCGTTGTTTTTAGTTTAAATTTAGTAACTCCAATCAGACGAGGTATTTGTCATATGAGAGGAACCGCTTATGTAAATAACAAGCCAGTAATGGAAGGTGAAATGATGGCGCAAATTGTTAAAGTAAAAGGCAACACAGTAAAAACAAACTATGATTTAGTAACTGAATAAAAAAATATTTTAAAATAATTTTAACTACAAAAACATGATTTCACCGCAAGCCATCGTAAGTACAAAAGCTATAATAGGAAAAAATGTGACCATAGAACCATTTGCAATTATTAAAGACGATGTTACAATTGGAGATAATACTATTATACATTCTCATGCTATTATATACCCCGACTCAAAAATAGGTAATGATTGTCAAATTTTCCCTGGTGCAATTATTGGAATCGTTTCTCAAGATTTAAAATATAAAGGAGAAAAAGCAACAACTATTATTGGTAACAATACAATAATTAGAGAATATGTTACAGTTCATAAGGGAACAGCTGACAGAATGACTACAAAAATTGGAGACAATTGCCTGATTATGGCCTATGGACATGTAGCGCATGATTGTTTAATTGGCAATAATGTTATATTAGCTAATAGTGTTGGACTTTCAGGACATGTTACCATTGAAGATTATGCTATTATCGAGGGATTTACTGGGATACAGCAATTTTCAGTGGTTGGTGCTCATAGCTTCATCGCCGCATTTTCTATTATAAGAAAAAATATCCCTCCTTTTATTAGAGTTGCTAGAGAACCATCTCAATATATTGGTGTAAACACTGTTGGCTTAACCCGAAGAGGATTCGACAAAGAAACAATCCGACAAATTGAAGACATTTACCGTTTAATATTTGTTAGGGGATTAAATACAACAAATGCTTTTGAAGCAATTGAAAAAGAGATACCGAATAATGAAATCACAAAACAAATTGTTAGTTTCATTAAAAATTCAAAAGATGGAATTGTAAAAGGAATTTAAAATCATAAGAAGACTTATTGATTTTAAATTCAAATTCATTATTTCTCTATTTAAATAACTAAAAATGTCACGTATTTTAACTGGAATTACTAGCAACAACATACCTCATTTAGGGAACATTTTAGGGGCAGTATTGCCAGCTATAGAACTTAGTAAAAAAGAAGAAAATGAATCTCTTTTTTTTATAGCTGATTTACATTCTCTAATTTCGCAAAAAGATGCCACTGCTAGAATTGAAAGTGTTAATTCGGTTGCAGCAACCTGGCTAGCATTTGATTTTGATACACAAAAAAATTTATTGTATCGCCAAAGTCGTATACCAGAGGTATGTGAATTAACATGGTATTTAAACTGCTTTACCCCGTTCCCAATGCTTGCAAATTCTCACTCATTTAAAGATAAGTCTGATAGATTGAGTGATGTAAATTCTGGTTTATTTACTTATCCAGTTTTAATGGCAGCAGATATTATTTTGTATGATGCTGAATATGTTCCAGTAGGTAAAGATCAAATTCAGCATTTAGAAATTACCAGAGACATAGCATCAGCCTTTAATAACAAATATCAAAAAGAAATATTTGTGTTACCTCAAGTTAAAATTGATGAAAATGTGATGACTATTCCTGGAACAGATGGGCAAAAAATGAGCAAATCTTATAACAATTTCATTAATATATTTTTACCTGAAAAAGACTTATTGAAAGTGATAAAAACAATTGTTACTGATACCACTCCTTTAGAAGAGCCTAAAAATCCGGACAATTGTAACGTATTTACTCTTTATAAGTTATTAGCTAACGAAACGCAGATTACCGAAATGCGTAATAATTACTTGAAAGGTGGTTACGGATATGGCCATGCCAAAACAGCTTTGTACGAATTGATTTTAGCAAAATTTGAAAAGCAAAGAAATCGCTATCATGAATTAATGAACAATACAGACTTATTAGAAAAAGAACTACAAGTTGGAGAAGCAAAAGCAAGAAAAATAGCTCAGGAAAAATTAAAATTGGTACGATCTGTTTTAGGTTTTTAATCTAAGCTCCCAATTTCTTTCTTAGCATCCAAATCATCATGAGATCTTTCTCAATGCGATAATCTTTAGCATAACGTAAATTTGCTAATTTCATTTTATTAGTATCTATTTCATCATTCAACAGCATGCTTGGAGACAATACTGAACGTTTAATTTCCGGCAATGATTTATCCGTAATCTTTCCGTAACCAACCCAAGAGTAAAAGCCAAATAACACATTAAAACAGTTTAAAAAATAATTAGACTTTTTTTCTTGAATAAAAAATAAAATTGGACTAAAGACTATTGCCATTAAACTAATACCAATATCTAATAATCGTTTATTTCGTTTATTGTTTGATTTGGAAATACTATTTACATCAATCACATATAAATCTCCAGCAGTATCTACATCATTACTGCCAATTATGGAGAGACTCTCAGGAGGTGCAATTTTAAAATCAACACCACTAGAAACAAGTGTTAGCATGTTATTAATAATAAATTGCGAACTAATATCTTTAGCGCAAAAAATAATTTCATTAATTTGATGAACTTTAATAATCTCATCAATCTGATTTATTTTCCCAATATAAAATGGATTATGCACGCCATTAATTTCGGCACTCACAAATCCAACAAAACTCGGATTAACATGTGTTTCTTTTAATAATCCAGATACTCTATTAAACTCTTGCTCTTCGCCAATAATAGCAATTCTCTTGGTTTTGGTACTACTTAAACTATATGTTTTTATTTTTAAAACATGAAACAACAAGCGGGTAATTACAAAACACACCATAGCCCAACTTGTTCCTAATAAAATTAATGCTCTTGAAAACCTTAAAGATTCGGGTAATAAAGAATATCCCATCAAAATAAAAACAGTTCCTACCAAAACGCCTCTAATGATTTTTAAAATTTTAATTGGTTTATCATAACCACCATTAAAATAAACCATAATAATCCACGCTAAGGAATATAAAGGAAATGCTACACTTAAAAGTTTTTCGGAATATATATTTCCATCAATTCCTGTATTTTGCTGATAAATATTTTTTATAAAAAATAATCCAAAAGTAATCACACAAAAATCAATTATCGGAACTGTAAAAGCTTTAAAAAATCGAGAAAGCAAAGCTAAACTAGCTTTTAAAAATATGGCAAAGTGTATCAAAGCATTAAACCAAAAAGCATTAGAACCACTAAAGTGCTTATTAGAAAATATAGCCATAGCTTTATAAAAAATGACTACGTAGTTTAAACTACTTCTCTTGGTGCTTTCTCCTTTATAGTGTATAATTTGTGTATCGGGGAAATAATAATTTTTATAACCGGCTTTTTTTATACGGTAAGACAAGTCAATATCTTCTCCATACATAAAAAATGTTTCGTCTAAAAATCCAATTTTATCTAAAACTGTTTTGCGTATTAACATAAATGCCCCACTCATCACATCAATTTCACTTAATTGATCTTCCGACAAATAAGTTAGGTGATATTTTCCAAAACGCTTAGATTTTGGAAAAAAACGAGAAAAACCAAACATTTTATAAAAAGCCACTTCTGGTGTTGGCAATCCTCTTTTAGATTCTGGAGCAAATTTCCCTTGGCCATCCAACATTTTCACTCCCAAACCTCCTGCTTCTGGATGCGAATCCATAAAATTCAATATTTTAGCGAAAGTATCTTCCTGAACAACTGTATCAGGATTTAAAAGTAAAACATATTCTCCAGTAGCAATTTTAAGAGCTTGATTATTGGCCACTGAAAAGCCAGTATTGGCTTTATTGACCATGAGGTTTACTTGTGGGAATTTTTCTTTAATAAGAGTCACAGAGCCATCTACGGAGTTATTATCTACCACAAATACTTCACAGGCAATGTTCTCTGAAGCCTTTAGCACAGAAAACAAGCATTGTTCAATGAAATGCTTTACGTTGTAGTTAACAATAACGACGGATAATTTAGTCACAAGCTTAAAGGCTTAAAAATAACAAAATAATACAATAATTAAAGTATTAAAAAAAGACCGTTTATATTGGAAAAAAAGTATTAAATTCGCATTCCAAATTTTAAGTTTACAAAATTTGGCCCCGTAGCTCAGCTGGATAGAGCAACAGCCTTCTAAGCTGTGGGCCATTGGTTCGAATCCAATCGGGGTCACCTCGTGGGACTGATTAGAGAAATCTAATTCAGTCCCACTTTTTTTTGCCCCAAAAGCATTGATTTTACAGCAAATTCTCATTACAACACTCATCATATTTTCGGTTCGATATTGTTTATTTTCATAAATCAATTTTTCTGGAAATACCGAACCAATGAGTTGCTGCTTAGTATGTAAATCAGCCCTATTGTACTCACTAGCAAACTGTTTCAGTAATCCGAAGCCCTCATCCAAGTATTTTTTATAATTGGAATCCATTGCGGATATTTCCATTGTTCTACGAACTAATTTATCTATTTCTGGCTCGTATCTTTTTTTAACATCTCTATAATCTGCTGCATCTAATTGCCCATCCACCATCATCTGCTGAGCGTTTTTTATACGTTCTCTGTTTCTTTCTATCTCAACTTTAATTTGTTTGATTAATTGACTTTTATCTTCTCCATTTAATTTAAAAGTATCATTCATCATTTTGTAATACAAATCAATTACTGTCGGTTTAAACTCAAATTTTTTAAGTTCCATTAAAAATAAATGATTGGCTTCTGATGCTTTAAATCTTTCATTACAACCCTTTCTGCAATGATAATAGAAATATCTACCTCCATTTCCTTTTGAAGCACTACCAGTTAGTAAATTACCACATTTACGACATAACAAATATCCCCTCAATGGCAATTCTTCTTTTCGGGTATTTTTAGTTGGTATATTTCGTTTTCTTCCATCAAGAATATCCTGAACATTATAAAATAGTTCTTCTGTTATAAGAGGTTCGTGAATACCTTGAACCATCATAACGTCTTCTTCTTTATATGCTGGTATAACAATTTTCCCACAATAGACTGGATTACGGATAATGTTCCAAAAATTATTTTTACTGCATATAAAGTTTTTCTTTTTGGTTAGTTCCCAAAGTTGAGCAACATTATAAACTCCTTTTGCCAATTCTTCAAAAATCCATTTAATAACTTCTGCATCCTCACTAGGACTTATAATCTTCTTCATGTTTTCATCACGAGTGTTTTTGTAACCTTTGGGTGCAGTTGCCATCCATCTTCCCTCTTTCCTTGCTCTCCTCATGCCTACTAATACGTTTAATGCTCTACGGTCATTTTCTACTTCTGGTGCAGCCAAATAAACCGCTAACATAATTTTATTTTCAGGTACAGTTAAATCTAATGGCTGTTCCATTGCTTGTGGCTCAACTCCCAATTTATTTAACTGGTTTATCATTCCATAAGCATCTCCAGCGTTTCTCGAAAACCTATCCCATTTCGTAAACAAAAGCATATCCGCCATACTTTTGTTCTTTTTCAGCATCACCAAGAGCTTATTAAATTCTGGTCTATTAAATGTTTTAGCAGAGTAGTCCTCATTAAAAACCGCTGCTACTTCAATATTTTGTAGTTCACAATATTTTTCTAATCGCTCTAATTGATGTTTTAAACTATACCCCTTATCAGCTTGTTCATCAGTAGATACTCGTATATAAATAATTGCTTTTCTTTTCATATCACTTTTATTTTTGTTTATTTATCCTGTTTGTCTTAATTCGTTTAAATCATTTCTTTCATTTAATTGCAATATCTTTCTATCCGTATCACTTTCTAAATTAATTTCTTGTTCAGTTTTTACTTTAAGACACTTTTGAAAATGGAAATAGTCAATCTCGATAAGTGAATAAAGAAAATCCCTAATTGACTTTACTTCTTCATCAGAAAAATTCTCTCCATTTTTATTTAATATTGCTTTACATTCTTGAAGACTAATTTTTGATTTGTTTAATTGCTTGTTTTCTAATTCTTTTAAATTTTCTCCTTTCATAAATCCATTTTGTTTTAGGATTTAATATCACAAATGTACAAAATTAAAACGTCATATAATTGATAATCAATTAGTTATATTTCAACAATGCAATACTGACAATATTAAATCAGTTGTTATACAACACAAAATTGAATCAACTGAAAAGATGCTTGACCGCATTTTAATTTGTTATTCAAGGCGTGTTTTATTATTGTGATTATCGTTAAATACAAATTCAGTTGTGTTCTGTTTCAATTAAAAACAAGCTTTATTGGATTGAGTACATTATTTTTGCCATGCAATCTGGATTGAAAACATTTTTTCAGTAATGCGTTCGGATTGAAAACAAAATTGTAATGATTGGACTTTAATGTGCTTGTAATTGGTAACCTATTGGCAACATTTTTTCAGTCATGTGTAATGATTGGGGAGCAATTGGCAACTAATTGGCAAAAATTGAAAAAGGAGTGTTTTGAAGGATTTTCTTCGTGAAAATTGTTTATTAATCAGGTTTACTGTATGTTTCATACCACTTATCTTCAATTAAATTTGAGTACTTACTCATTTTAGCAGATAATTCACTAATATCTTCACTAAAAATTACATCGTCTGTGTGTAATTCAATTTCAGCTTCAATCATATTTAATTTATGTGCCATAAAACTAAACGTTCTCTTTAGTTCTAACATACGTTCTTCTGACATTAGTGTATTTTTTCCTTCAATGATTGGATGCTCTATAAGTTCCTCACGTTTTAAACTATAAAAATGTTTCTCGTCTTCTATCTTAATTAATTTAAACCCATTTGATAATGCAACTTTTTCTGATGATTTAAACATTTGCAATCCAATTTCATTTTTTGAAATAGTAATTTTCTGTTCTTCTCTAATATCCAGTAAATGTGGTATTATTATTTCTTTGAGAGATTTAGTTAAATAACCTTTACCTCTATGTTCTTTCTTTACATACCAATGTAAATCATGGCTCATATCTAAAACAATACCAACATAATTTTTTTCAACGTCTTTTATGAGATAACATTTATCAGGAAGGGAACAGGAATACTTTTTTAATTGTGTTAGTGGTTCTTCATCCCAAAATTTAGCATAATCAACACTTTCCGATAAAGGTCGGATAAACATTAGCTTTTTTAATTTAGCAATATTTTTATTTAAACCGTTAAGTATTTTGTTTAATTGTTTTTCTGACACTTTTAAAAATATATTTATTGAAAATAATCCAGATGCGTTTTCATTACCCACCCCCTCACAACTTTATCAATTGTGGTTTTAGTTTTTTTATCAAATTTTTCAATCAACACTTCTACCAAGCACCACTTTGGTTTTTGATTTAAAATTAACACTTGTGTATTGGGTTTTATTTTCCCAATACATTTTGTTTTCGTTGAATTCCTCTGATACAATGGTGCGGCATCAATAGTAAAATCATGTATCACATTTGCGTAAACATTTTTTACTATTTTAGGTTGGTATGCAATTTGAATTTGTGTTGGCGGAGTATCTTCTCCAAATACTTTTTCAAAAATTTTAGTCCCTGTTGCTTCAAATACAATTGCTAAAATAATTGTGTTAAAAACATAGTCGATAAGGCAAATAAACGTATAAACAGTTTGTGTGGATATTTTAGAGTTTTCAAATAGATTCTTATGAATAAATAATGCTAATTGTTCGGATGGTGCTTTTAAATCTTTACTTTTTAGCTTTCTTTTATTTCTTCGTTTAAGTTTATTGGCAATATGTTTTGCAAAAGAAATGTAAAGATTCTCTAATTCTTCTTTTACATCTTTATTCTCTTTTAAAATGAGTGCAATTTCATCTAATTTTTCTTCGCTGCTCTTTACTTCCTCATCTTCATTAACAGGGAGATTTTCCGTTATTCTAGTGTAAGTGTCAGCAGTTAAAATATCAAAAGCGGTTATTCGGGATTTATCAAAATCACTAACGGTTTGTGAAAATTTAGTTACCCAATCTGGTGTTGATAGCTTATTGGCATGAAAATAATCTTTTGCTAAGACTTCACTTATTGAAAGTTGTCTTTCAAAAATAGAATTATATGTCGAAAACTTTGACTGTATGTCATTTGCGATTACAGAAAAATCATAGAGATTTTTCACAGCATTTGAAGTCTCATTTAATGCTTTGGCGACATTAAAAACTGTTGAGCCTCCAAGAACTACATCTCTAATATAATTTTGTTGTTTTATCTTTTCTGATGCAAGATTAAACGCACTGAATGTTGACGAACTTAAAACAGCATCTATTGCTGATTTAGGTACATTATTTGAATTAAAGAAACTATTAGCGTTATGAGAACCAAATACTGCCTTCATTCTATTTTCAGTTTCCATTATTTTATTCATGGCAGTTGACATCTCTTGTATTTTTTTATGCGGTTGCATTAATTTATCCTGCCAGTCAAGACCAAGAGCTTTTCTAAGTTTATCGTCATCCATTTTTTCTTTCAATTGAAAATTTATTGATTTAGGTTAACTCTACCTAGCAGAGTTATAACTGGGACATAAGAGTTTAAGCTTGGCGTTATAGATTTACCATCTTTTGCTACTACTCTCAAAAATGAGTAATCACTATCATTCACAGATATATTATTTTCGTTATATGATAGTTTTAATGCTCCCATTTTATTGCACTAATATAGTAAATTGCTCGTATTTATGATATTGGTTATCAAGTTTTTTGAAGATTTTATATAAACAAAATGCCCTCATTCAATTAAATAAACGAGGGCATTTTCAGTTGAAAGAAAAAGTTAAGTTCTATTTCGTTTTAAAGTGATTGAAGGCTTAAATATGCATTTTAAAGTCTTCAATATTGGTTTGCTTGCGAACAACCCTTAACTTTCTTTTATTGAACTGTTTGTTTTCAAATCATTAAAAATTCAATTATTTTTATGACAACTCAAAATACATTAATATTTATTCTTGTCCATCTCTTTTTCCAATTCAGGCAATTGTTTTTTATATTTTTCTACGTCCCAAACTAAATTCCAATTCTTGATATAGTCAGCAAGTTTTGGAAGTCCCATTTCAAATCGTAAGTTATCAACATTGTCTGGATCTGCTAATGGAGCAACATAATACTCTCCAGTTTTAGGATTTCTAGCAATTTGACTTCCATAAATCTGTTTTTTTCCTTGACGCATTAACACTCTATCTTCCAGTAATGCTAAGTCACTTGGCGAGGCTTTGCCTATTTTTACTGCATCTCGCATCATAGGAAGATACTTCATTTGTGTATTCAAATCTGCATGTTGAATGACTAAAAACAATGTTCCATTTCCTTTACTTCCTATTAAATCGTAACCTAACCAGCCATATTTATCCAAAATATTTTTCACTTTAATCAAGTTTATAGAGTCCTTAGATTGTATTTTTCTCCATTGTACCTTAATCTCTTTTGAGTCACGTCCAAATTTCTCTTCAATTGAAGGTAGTTGATTTCTGTATTTTTGGTCTTCAATAAAAATACTATCTAATTCATTAACCAAAGGTTTATTTAAATTAGCATCAGCTTTATCCTTATTTAATTTGACTTGTTCAATAATAGTTATCCACCTTTTATCATCGTGAAGTATAAACAAATCTTTATCATTTATTATGTGATTATAATTAGTGTAATTTGATATAAAAGCAATTTTGTTTAAGTTATATAATGCGCTATCTGGATAATTTGCTTTTGCCCAAGAACACGCAGCATTATACCTATCATTAGGCAGTCCCTTCCAATTATTTGCTTTAAATGCCTCTGAATACATAAAAGCAGATTTATAATACTCTTTATTTTCATATAAAGAATCAGCTTTTCTTACTAAACTAAAATACTTATCTGGAATATTTTGACTAATAACATTAGTAAATGATAGGGCGATAATGCTGATACTTAATGATGTTTTTTTCATATTACTTTACTATTTACGTTCAACTAATTTTTTGAAATTAAAAAAGATTCTATCCATTACCGAAATATTTTTAGTAATAATATCTGCTTTACCTTTCATTTGTTCTTTATAAGAAAGTGTTTTGTTATAAGTTGTAATTAAACCATTTTTTAAATCAACATCTATTGCATATGTATCTTTATTTGGCACTTCTGAAATATTAGTAATAATACCTTGTAACATCCCATTTTCATTATAAGGATAATTATCTAACTTAATATTGACATTTTGACCAATGGATAATTTACCAGAATTTAAAATAGGCAAGATACATTTACCAATAAATTGTTGTTTCTGAGTTGGAATAACTGAAAACAATTCATCGCCTGTTTTTATATTCTGATTTATAGTCCACACATTGAAGAAAGAAATTTTTCCATCAATAGGACTTTCAATTAAATATAATTGCTTCCATTTTATTATTTCAGAAATTAAAGATTTTAAATTTTGTTGGAATTCATTTTTTAATTTTGCTTGTTCTTGATAATCTTGTATTTGTAATTGTAGTATGTTTTTTTCGATAGAGTTAATTTGAATATAAGCATTTGAAACGGTAATTTTTATTTGCTCGTTACTATTAAGATCTGTTAAATATTCTTTTTTCTTTGAATCAAATTCCCTAGCGGAAATAACTTTATTTTCAAATAAAGTTTTATCTCTATTATAGTCCGTTTCTGATAAAGTAAGCTGCTGATTATTAAAAACCTCCTGTTGTTTGTATTTTAATAAAAGTCCATTATAACTAATTAAATCTTTTTTTAACAAAGTAATTTGTCTATTGAAAGGATTAATAGCTTTATACATATTTACGTCTTTAATAGATTTTAGAACCAATAAATAATTTGGTGTTAATTCTCCTACCTTTAAACTATCTTTTATAGTTACTTGAGGTATTGTATCACTAAATTTTAATTGATTAATAATATCATTACCATTTTTAAATAGATATAGTACGTCTTTGTAATTAGCTACGTTTTCAATAACAGCAATCGTTTGATTCTCCTTTATCAACTCATTATTTTTTACTAATAAATAGGTCAGTTTCCCGTTATTTTTTGAAACTAATGTTACTGGCGGATTTAAAGTAGTTAATGTTATATCAGCTGTTAATATATCAGGGTATCTTATAAAATAACACAACGTTACTCCAATAACTATTAATATAAAAATAACAGAAATGCCCCAACGTAATATCCATTTGGGTGTAGAGGTTAATATTTCGTTTACTTCTTCTGTCCGTAATATTATTTCTTTTTTTTCTTCCACTTAATTACCTAATTCTAATTGATTTTTTACTAATTCAAAATAAGCACCTCTTAATGCTGTTAATTCAGTATGATTTCCTTTTTCAATAATTTTCCCTTTATCTAATACGATTATTTGGTCAGCATTTTTCACAGTACTTAAACGATGAGCAATTATAACAACAGTTTTATTTTTAAAGAAATCATTTAAATTATTCATAATTGTTTTTTCATTATTTGCATCTAATGAACTTGTGGCTTCATCAAAAAATA
>JBIICN010000136.1:0-2573 GCA_044238845.1 Bacteroidia bacterium | reverse complement strand
AAAAGAATGGTTTAATCCATAATTATTGAATATAGCCAGTGTATCATCATCGTTAATTAATCCATCTCCATTACAATCGCTGTGATTTACATTTTTTCCATTTGTTATAGTTCCGGTCCAATTATTCGCAAAATAAGATTGCCAATTATTACTTATGCTTGCTCTTGGAGCACCAGCTTGTGTATAATGCAAGCCCATTTCTAATACATCTAAATTGTCGGCCCAACCATCACTATTAGCATCTCCAGGCCAAACATCTTGACAGCTAGGATCTACTACAACCTCTATAATAGTTTGTGCAGCACATCCATTTGCATCATTTACAAAAGCTGTATAAGTGGTTGAATTTACAGGGCATACATTTGCTATATTACCTACAGCAAAATTTGGCGTCCAACTATAGGAATATGGTGGAGTACCTCCTGAACCAGCTACAAATAAATTTTCGCAACTTCCAGAGCAAATCGTTGCCGAATTAATACTAGAAATAATAATAAGTGGTGTTGGCTCATAAACATTAAACACATTTGATTTTATAGCATTATTTGAATCGGTAATTGAATAAGTATACGCTCAATTACTGTAGACCCAGAAGTTACAGTAGAACTACCATTACTTAAACTCACAGTATATGAAGGCAAGCCTCCATTTATAGTAAATGATATTGAGCCATTGCATTGACCAAAACACGATGCATGTGAAACCACAAATGATTCTGTTATTGGCGTAGAGGTTGTATTATAACAAATTGATAATGTTGGAGTGCAGCTATATGTATTTACAGCTAAATCTATTTTTCCATCGTTATTAAAATCTTCACAAAAAACAGGGGAATGTAATCCGTAATATGCATTTACAGAAACAGTATTAGTATTTACTGAAAAACTTGAGCCATTATTATCAATAATTGAAACTGTATTTGTGGCCGAACAAATAAATCCTGGCATACCATTAAAATTAATTATATCCATTTTACCATCATTATTGATGTCTCCAACATCAAATGATGAACTTTGAATAGCTTGGCTATAATAAACGCCAAAACTACCCAGCCCGTCTCCTTGTAAAACACGAATGCCATTTAAGGAATTAAAAATAATATCATTTATTCCATCGCTATTCATATCTGATATTTTAACAGTTGCAATGTCAAAATTATATGTATAAGTATTTACAGAATTAAAAGTTCCGTTTCCGTTTCCTAAGAAAACTGTCAAATAACCTGTGTTTATAGTTCCTGTAGCAACTACCGTTGATAATACCAAATCTTGATTGTTATCATTATTTAGGTCCTTAGCTGCAATCCTACTAGCTTCTAAATTTTCTGAATAAGCATAATTAAAATTAGAAACACCATTTACTGTATAGCTATTCGAAACATTAAAATTACCGTTACCCTGGCCTATAAAAACACTCAACAAGGCATTCGTATTAGAAGTAACACTAACAACATCCTTTATCCCATCATTATTAAAATCCGATGAAATAGAAGTATATGACGAAAAATTTTGGTTTATAGTTGTGAGTGAAAATGTGCCATTACCATTTCCTAAAAACAAATGATTGTTATTGGCCAAAACATCCGTTTTACCGTCACCATTAAAATCTGAACACTGAAAGATTTTTAATGATGATGTATAAGAAGTAACAACTGTTGAAAATGTATTACTTGGCATTTGAAGATAAGTTTTAAGGCCATCTTGACTTTGTACAATAAGATCCATCTCTCCGTCATTATTAAAATCACCCTTTAGAGCGTTTGTTGGAGCAACACCGTTAGTGAAAGTAGCCTGGCTAAATGTATAGTTTTGGGACTTTATTGTAATTGCAGATAAAACAAAGAATACTAATAAAATTATTTTTTTCATAAACAGCCTTTTTATGTTTCAAATATAAACCAATTATTATTCAAAACCCCACCGTTAAAAGACTTTTTAGCACATTATCAAAAACAAAAACCCCGATATTTCTATCAGGGTTTTATTATTTATTCAACACAATCTTCTCTCTTTTCACAATACGATTGTTTTGATAAAGATTAACGAAGTATATGCCATTAGCAAAATGTTCTAAGTGCAATGTATGCGACACATTAGTTGGAACTTCACTAAATAATAGTTGCCCAGTAATCGCCACAACTTCTATTTTTTGTAATTCAGTTTTTGAATTGATAGTAAGCGAACCATTGGTTGGGTTAGGACTAATTGAAGTTATATTTCCATTTAACTCTTGTAAACCAACACTTGTGCCCATTACCATTAATGTTCCTGTTCCTGATGATAAAGGTACAATTGCTCCAGAAGCATCAGATTGATTTGCTTGAGATAAACCAATATTTAAAATCTCATCTGTTGTTAAACTAGATTTAATTTGATAATGTAGCTTTGCTATCAACCCATTTCCGCTCACGTTATTATTAATGGTGTGCGTAGTGGCGGTAAAAATTTTACCATTAGCAAAATCTAATTTTCTGAAATGTAAATTTTGGCCGGCATCTAAAAATGAATTTTGATACTCAATATAAATACTGTTCGCTTCTATTAATGTATTATCAAAATCAACTGTAAACGCAA
>JBIICN010000135.1:0-2603 GCA_044238845.1 Bacteroidia bacterium | reverse complement strand
ACAAAAACATCATGACCAATAAGTTCTTTCTTAGCTTGTGGTCTCTTTTTATATTTTGGTAGATTTAGAGCTTGACCATTTTCGTAATTTACTGCTGCTAATGTTTTAGGTTTTTGACCCAAATTAGCAATAACAGCTTGAGCAAATTCTTTGGTACCTACTTTTTGAGTGCTAACACCTTCTTTGAAAATATCATAGGTATGTATACCATCTTCAAGAGTTTTTAACCAAGCATTGTGTACTTTAGTAGCAACAACATTTTGACCTAAATGATTCAACATCATCACCGCACCTTGCAATAATCCTGATGGATTTGCCATGTTTTGCCCAGCTCTTCTTGGTGCTGAACCATGAATGGCTTCAAACATCGAACATTCTTCACCAATATTTGCAGAACCTGCTAATCCAACCGAACCGGCAATTTGTGCAGCAATATCAGAAAGTACATCACCATATAAATTTAAAGTTACAATAACATCAAATGCTTCAGGTGTATCACTCATTTTGGCTGCACCAATATCAATAATCCAATGTTCATTTTCAATTTCTGGATATTCTGTTGCAATTTCATCAAACACTTGGTGGAATAAACCATCCGTTTGCTTCATGATATTGTCTTTGGTAAAGCAAGTTACTTTCTTTCTGCCATATTGTTTGGCAAATTCAAAAGCATAACGAACAATTTTTTCACAACCAGGTCGGCTGATTATTTTTAGGCACTGAATAACTTCATCAGTTTGTTGATGCTCAATTCCAGCATATAAATCTTCTTCATTTTCTCTTATGATAACGATATCCATTTTTGGATGTTTTGTTTCGACAAATGGATGCAAACTCATACATGGTCTAACATTCGAATACAATCCAAGGAATTTTCTTGTGGTAACATTTAAACTTTTATAACCACCTCCTTGAGGAGTTGTAATTGGCGCTTTTAAAAAAACTTTATTTTTTATGATGGTATCCCAGCTTTCTTTTGCTATTCCTGAAGTATTTCCAGAAAGATATACTTTCTCACCAACCTGAATTTCATCATACTCTAGTTGAGCACCTGCAGCTTTGATAATTTCTAATGTAGCGTCCATTATCTCTGGACCTATTCCGTCACCTTTTGCGATAGTTATTCTTTGCATAATTTTATTTGGTTATTTTTTTTGCAAATCTATTGTGTTGTGAGTATATATTTTTATTTATATTTGTTATGAAACACATAAAATATATTAATGCATTATACTTTACATCAATTACAGATATTCTTAAAAATTGTTCAAACAAAGAGTATTACCAAAGCTGCTGAAGAATTAAATTTAACGCAACCAGCGGTATCTATTCAATTAAAAAAATTGCAAGATCAATTTGATATTCCGTTGACGGAAGTAATAGGAAGGCAATTGTATATTACTCATTTTGGAAAAGAGATAGCAATTACAGCACAAAAAGTTTTAGATGAAGTGGAAACAATAAACTATAAATCAAAAACTTTCAAAGGTATTTTGTCAGGAAAACTAATGGTATCTGTAGTTTCAACAGGGAAATATGTAATGCCTTATTTTTTGTGTGATTTTTTAAATCAGAATAAAGGCATTGACCTTATTATGGATGTAACTAACAAATCAAAAGTTGTTAAGAGTTTGGAAAATAATGAAGTTGATTTTGCATTAGTTTCTATTTTACCGGATGATATTCAGTTGCAATCCGAGATTTTACTCGAGAATAAATTGTATTTAATTGGAAATCAAAATGCTGTTTCGAAAATTCAAAATAATTATTCAAATTTATTTGATGAATATCCGTTAATATATAGAGAAGAAGGTTCAGCTACTCGATTAGTAATGGAGAACTACCTTCATCGTAATGGAATTCAGTCTGCCAAAAAAATGCAACTAACTTCTAATGAAGCAGTAAAGCAAGCTGTAATAGCAGGCATAGGCTATTCTATAATGCCAATTATTGGGTTAAAAAACGAACTTGAAAGAGGAGATTTAAAAATTATTTCTATGAAAGGATTTCCAATAAAGTCGAACTGGTACTTGGTGTGGTTAAAAAATAAATCATTGAGTCCAGTCGCTGAAGCTTACATAAATTATATTCGAGATGAAAAAAGCAAATTGAAAACTAATTACTTTTCATGGATTGATAATTATTAATATTTTACATTATTTAATTAATAATTTTCATTCAACTTTTGGTTAATCTATACTTATTAAGGGTTTTATTCTCTTTCTTCATTTTCGTTAAATGACGAAGGCAATAATTGTGGAATGAATTTTATCAATATTGGCAAAAGTAGACTTCCGCCAGGCAATAAGAAAATGGTCAAGGATGGTACTGTTTTACAAATATCAAGTAATTGAGTTTTAATTTTTTTCTTCTCTTCTTTGTTTAATTCTTTGTGAGTTGATTTGGCTATAAGTTGCATCAACTCTTTGCTTTGAGAAACTTCTTTTACCAAACGTTTTTTATTTCTGTTTAATAACACTACTACACTATCAGTTGTATGATCATAGAAGTTTTTTACTGGATTAGAATTATTGAAATAAGGGATTTCGTTTTTATAATTTATGATAAATTCGTTAACAAAATCAATACTTTCGATAATGAAA
>JBIICN010000052.1:0-22534 GCA_044238845.1 Bacteroidia bacterium | reverse complement strand
TAACGTAGGTGACGTTGCTGGTATGGGTGCAGATTTATTTGGTTCTTATGTGGCTACAATCTTAGCAACCATGGTATTAGGTCAAGAAGTAATTGTGACTGATAATTTTGGAGGTATGTCTCCAATATTATTACCAATGGTAATTTGTGGGTTAGGTATTATTTTCTCTATCGTTGGTACTTGGTTTGTAACTATTAAAGATGATAAATCAAACGTACAAAATGCATTAAACTACGGTAACTGGGCTTCAATGGCTTTAACAGTTATTGCTTCTTATTTTATCGTCATGTGGATGTTACCAGAAGGTGATATCGTTTTACGTGATGCTACTTTCACTAAAATGGGTGTATTCTTAGCTATTTTAGTTGGTACTGTTGTAGGTGCTATCATGAGTATTGTAACGGAGTATTACACAGCAATGGGTAAAGCTCCAGTATTATCTATTATTCAACAATCTTCTACAGGTCACGCAACTAATATTATTGGTGGTTTATCAGTTGGTATGAAATCAACGGTTATTCCTATCTTAACATTAGCTGGTGGTATTATGGGTTCATATTATTTTGCAGGTTTATACGGTGTGGCTATTGCAGCAGCAGGTATGATGGCAACTACAGCGATGCAATTAGCTATTGATGCATTTGGACCAATTGCTGATAACGCAGGTGGTATTGCAGAGATGAGTCAATTACCTCCAGAAGTTCGTGAGCGTACAGATAATTTAGATGCAGTTGGTAACACAACAGCAGCTACAGGAAAAGGATTTGCGATTGCTTCAGCAGCCTTAACATCTTTAGCTTTATTTGCTGCTTTCGTAGGAATTGCAGGAATTGATGCGATTGATATTTACAAAGCACCAGTTTTAGCAGGTTTATTTGTAGGTGGTATGATTCCATTTATTTTCTCTGCATTATGTATCCAAGCGGTTGGTAAAGCAGCTATGGACATGGTACAAGAAGTTCGTCGTCAGTTCCGCGAAATTCCTGGAATTATGGAATACAAAGCAAAACCTGAATACGAAAAATGTGTAGCTATTTCTACTAAAGCATCTATCCGTGAAATGATGATGCCAGGTGCCATTGCTTTAATTACTCCGGTTATTGTAGGTTTCATTTTTGGGCCAGAAGTATTAGGTGGTTTATTAGCAGGTGTTACTGTATCTGGTGTGTTAATGGGTATTTTCCAATCAAACGCAGGTGGTGCTTGGGATAACGCTAAAAAATCATTTGAGAAAGGTGTATTAATTAATGGTGAGATGTTCTACAAAAAATCAGAACCACACAAAGCATCAGTAACTGGTGATACAGTGGGTGATCCATTTAAAGATACATCAGGACCTTCGATGAACATCTTAATTAAATTAATGTCTATCGTTTCTTTAGTAATTGCTCCATACATTGTTGGTATTGGTGGTTCAGATTCTAAAGCTTGTTGCTCAAAAGAAATGGTTACTGAACAAATTATAAAATGTAACATTAACGGACAAGAATATACTTGCACTAGCAAAGAGCAATGCGATAGCATTATGACGGCTAACCAAAAAGATATTGCTGAATTAAAAGGGTTATATAATGTAGATGGAGCTCACAGTTCATTAGGGTTTAGCATCGAACATACAATTGTTGATACTAAAGGTACTATTACCATTGATAGCGGTTCAGTGAATTTAGATGCTACTACAGGACCAAAAATATTTATTAAATTAGATATGACTTCATTAAATACTCAAAATAGTATGCGTGATGGACATTTAAAAGATAAAGAAAATTATTTTAACGTTGCTAAATTTAAAACAGCAACATTTGGAGCAACTGAAGTAGTTAAAAATACTGAAGTTGGTGAGTTTGCATACATAGCTAAAGGTAAATTAACGATTAAAGGTGTTTCTAAAGAGGTTGATTTAAAGTTTAACTATGCGGGTAAAAAAGAAGCAACAGAATATGATGCTGCTGGTGCTGAAGTTAAAATTAGCGTTTCTGGATTTGAAGGAGAGTTTGATGTAATTTGCAAAGATTTTGGTATTGAAATGGATGGAACAGCAGAAGTTGAATTTACAATTGAAGCATCTCAGATTATTAAATAAAATTTAATTCTTTGAAAATTGAAAGCCTGTTTGCAAATGTAAACAGGCTTTTTTTATATAATAAGTAAATGTTTTTGTGATTGTGTTTGATAAATAATTTCTATAATGACATTTTAAGTAATAGTTATTTACATGTCAGATTAACTTGTTTAATGGCCTATAAAAAAAGTAAATTGATCTATACTTAAAAGTAAAAATCCCTTTCAAACTAATTTGAAAGGGATTCTGCATATGACGATAATAATTTTTTTAATCTCTTTTCTTTAACCAACTTGTTACAGCAGGAGCTAGTTCTTTTTGAGATTTGCTGCCTACAAATACGCCAATGTGTCCGCCTTTAAAGCTGTATAGTTCCTTGTCCTTACTGCCAACTAAATCATTTAATGGAATAGTAGCGGCAGGAGGAACTAAATGATCTTCGGTAGCGTAAATGTTTAATAAGTTAGATGTTAAATTTTTTAAGTTTACTTTTTTACCGCCAACTTCTAATTCGCCTTTAGCTAATTTATTTTCTTGATAAAAACCTTTCATGAATTCTTTAAAACATTCACCAGCTTGGTCTGGGCTTTCACTAATCCATTTTTCCATACGTAAAAAGTTCATCAACTTATCTTTGTCGTCTAACGAATTAGTAAGTGTTTGTTGTTTTTGTAATTTCATCATAGGTTTTAACATATCAAATCCTTGATTTAAAAAATCACCTGGTATTAATCCATCAAATCCATCTACAATTTTATCAAAATCCATGTCTTTACTCCAACGGAACAATAATCCATCATTGGTACTAAAATCAATTGGAGTAACATGAGTAACTAAATTTTTTACTTTGTTTGGATACAAAGCGCTATAAATAACACTTAAAGTACCACCTTGGCAAATACTTAAAATATTTATTTTTTCAATTCTGTTTTTCTTTCTAATAAAATCAACACAATTATTGATGTATCCATTAACATAATCATCAATATTTAAATATTTATCAACCTTAGTTGGATTTCCCCAATCAATTAAATATACATCTAAGCCTGCTGCTAATAAGTTTCTGATATAACTTCTATCAGGCTGTATGTCTAACATCTTATACGTGTTTACTAAAGCGTAAACAATTAAAACAGGAGTTTTATATGTTGCTTCGGTTTCTCTGTCGTATTTATAAAGTGTTAATTTATCTTCGTTGTAAACGGCAGTTTTAGGAGAGGTAGCAATATCTACTTCTTCAATATTATTAAATGTTTCGTAGCTCTTTAATAATTTAGAACTCATGTGATGCATTTCTTCTACTAACTTATTTTCCATAGGACTTATTTTTATAATGCTGTTAAGATACGATGTTTTTTAGTTTTATAAAAAATCGATTAAAAAAAAAGGCTGCCCACAAACACATTGGCAGCCCTCTTATTATTGTGCTATGAACACAAAGGGATAATTATTTCTTTTTAGCTTTTGCTTTTTCTTCGTCAAATAACTCAACAGAAGCAGCATTTTGCATGGCTAATTTAGTTTGTAACTCTTTTACTGTTTTTTTAAGGTCGTGCATGGTTTTATAGATTTCTTCCATTTCGCTCTTAAATGCAATTGGATATTGTTCAAATACATTTTCAAATTGTTTTTCAAAATGTTTCTTCACATCCATGCTTAAGTTTAAAGCTTCTGCTTTTACTTTACTAAATTCATCTGTAGCAAATAACTCCGAAAACATTTTTTCGTTAGTTTTTACCCACTCATTGTATAATTCAGTAGCAGTTGGCATCGTAAAATTACCAGCTTGCAAATCTTTATATTTTTCTTGAGTTTCTTTAGCTAAAGATTCCATAGAAGCTTGCATTGTTTTATACAATTGAGATTGTAACTCAGCTTGTTTAATGCTGTATTCAGTTACTTTATCTAATAAATTAATAGTAGCCTCCACGTTTTCTTTTTCTTTACCTGGGTTAGCTAATTTTAATAAAGGTTCAAATGTTTTACCAAACACGTTATTCATTTTAGCATATAAATCTTTCATGTGCTCAGCATCACCCGAAAACATTTCAGGAAATTGAGTTGACATGTTTTTCATTTGCTCATAATATTCTTTACCTAAACCATTTTGATTTACGAAGAAGCTATGCATTTGTTTTGTAGCAGAATCAAATACGTCTTTTAAACTAGCATTATTAAAAAATGAACCAAAAACTTGTTCAGTCATTTTTTTATAATTTTCTTGAGAATAGATGTTTTTCCATGTATCAACACTAAAATCTGAATTTTTAAGAGCTGTCATCATTGGTTGAAACATCTCTTGAACTTTCATATACATTTGCCCACCTTCATACATGTTTTTAAACATATCTGCATTAAATGGATTTTTGATATTTTGAGAAAAAGTATCATAAGACGTATTCATGGTATTCATCCAGCTATTGTAGATGTTTGTCCATGCATTATTCATAGTAGAAAAGCTATTGTTATAATCGTTAGCGTTTTTACCATAGTTAACCATTGAATTATAAATGCTTTGGTTAAAGTCAGTCATTTGCTTTAAGCCAGTCATTTGTTGGTTATACCAGTTTTTTAAGAATTCTTCAGGCTTTGTATTGCTATTCATAAAAGGATTTGCACCAAATGGATTGGTATTGTTTGTATTCATTCCATTAAACATACTAGCTTGCTTTTCCATCATATCTTTGAAGATAGATTGGCTGTCAGCCATCACATTACCATTAGAAAATGCAGATTGAAATTTCTTTGCAGAATCCATCCAAGTGTTCATGGCGTTAGCTTGCGCATCCATCATGTTGTCGATAATTGGGTTGTTTGTTTTCATTTTTTAACCTTAATTTTATATTGAGTTATTAGTAAATTAACCTTATGTGCTGAAAATCAGCTATTTGAAGCATCATTTCTAAATTCGCTGCAAATGTCGTCATTTTTTACTATACGTGTCAAGTAAATTCGTATTAATTTTGTGTTAAATTGTCGTAAAAAATATTTAGTTGATCTAAATCGAAATAAGTTTCCAAAAACTTGACATTGTGATATTTTTTTTTGAAAATTACTAAAAACTAAGCACTATGATAGAAACTGGACAAACCTATTCACATGATTTTAAATTTACGCAAGATGAAGTTAATCGTTTTGCAGAAGTAACAGGCGATAAAAACCCTGTACATACAGATGCTGAATTTGCATCAAAAACAATGTTTAAAAAACCAATTATGCATGGAATGCTAGGCGCAGCGCTATTTAGCAAAGTGTTTGGTGTTTTATTTCCAGGCGAAGGAACTATTTACCTAAAGCAATCATTAAGTTTTTTGAAACCTATGTATGTTGAAGTAGAATATGAAGCTGTTTTCACGGTAAGAGAGGTTTTAAAAGACAAGCACAGAGCAGTAATTGAAACTTTAATTAAAGATAAAGCGACAGGTAATGTGTGCACTAGTGGCGAAGCTACGGTGATGAATGTTGATAAAATATAGTTTACGGTATTTTAATCTTTTTATAACATTACTCAAATTCAAAATTCTTAATTCTGTACAATAATATTAAAGACAAACTCATGGAAAATTCAAATAAACGAACTGTATTAATTACGGGTGCCACTGGTGGTTTAGGAACTGCTATGTGTAAAGAATTATATAAAGATGGTTATACGGTAGTTGGTAATTATCACACCAAAGAAAAAGCAGATAAGTGGATGGAACAAATGAAAAGCGAAGGCTTTAACATTGAACTATTTTATGGCGATGTGAGCGATTATGAAAGCACTGGCAAAATGATTACTGAAATTGAAGCTAAATACGGACATATAGATACATTAGTTAATAATGCTGGTATTACTCGAGATGGGCGTTTAATTAATATGAAGCCAGAAGATTGGCACGCTGTGATTAATACCAATTTAAATTCAGTTTTTAATTGCACACGTCAGGTTATTCAAGGAATGATTGATCGTAACTTTGGTCGCATTATCAATATTTCTTCCGTAAATGGGCAACGTGGGCAATTTGGACAAACAAATTATTCGGCTGCAAAAGCTGGTATGCATGGTTTTACAAAATCTTTAGCGATGGAAGTGGCTAAATATGGTGTTACAGTAAATACAATTTCACCAGGGTATATTGGAACAGATATGGTTATGGCAGTTCCCGAAAAAGTATTGAATCAAATTGTAGCTCAAGTTCCTATGGGACGTTTAGGTGGTACTCACGAAGTAGCTCATTTAGTATCGTTTTTAGCGAGTGAAGAAACAAGCTTTATAACTGGAGCTAACTACAGTATTAATGGTGGACAGCACGTTTACTAATAGTTGAACTAAAAATATAAAACGCTGGTAAATTAATTTACCAGCATTTTTTTTAGCTTATTGCAATGTAAATATCAACCTCGGCATTTTCTGGGTTTTTAGATTTAGCTCCGTAAATTTCAAAATCAGATGTAAACGAACGATTGAGTTCATTATTCAAATTCCAAATAGTTTGCCATTCTTTAAATACAAAGCCTTCGGATTGTTTTCCTTTTGCAGTGAAAACTTTATAGTGAGTTGTACCAATTACGATAGATACTAATCCTTCAGGCAGTGGCTCTGTATCTTTTACTTTATATCCTAAAATAGTAGTGTAAGGTTTTGTATGATCTTTTTCGTAATGTGTATACACACTATAAATCTCATCACTTATTTTATTTGGAATTTTATCTGAAATATTTTCTTCAAAAAATTTATTCCATAAAAAAGGAATGTCTTTAGCGACTTGTCCATTTTCATTAGTAGTTCGTACTGATATACCAATGACTTTAAATGATTCTAGTTCTGTTATCATATTGGTTTAATTAAAAAGATTCATCCGCACTTGGCCCATAAACTCCCGGAATTGGAATATTTAATAATCTTAAATATACACCTAATTGCGCTCTGTGATGCACTATTTGGCAATAAGAGTGGCGAATGGTATCTAATTTAGATTGTTGCATGTATATAATGTCACCATTTTTTAAAGTCCATGTTTCTTCTAAAATTGATTCTTTTGCTTTTAGTAAATACTGTTTTGCTTCTTCTACGTTTTTATCAAAATAAGCTACTAATTCTTCTCCGCCATTACAGTCTTTTGGATTATAAGGAGATTTTACAAAATCCAATTCATTACTAGTTAAAGCTAAGGTAATCCAAGTTGGTAAATCAGCTAAATGAATTGCTAAATCTTTCATTTTCATGCTTTTTTCATGTGGTTTCCAATCTGTTCTATCAGCAGGTACAAGTGCTAACATTTTTCGTGTTCCAATGCTTTCGTGTTCTAGTTCTTTTAAGAACGATTCCATAAATGTGATCATAAGGTTTTGTTTTAAGGTTATACTGCAAAGAAAATTCAGGTAAGTGACAACCCTATGTCAGTAGGAAAAAATAAAACACGAAAAATCTACTGCTTTTTAGCAATGTTTTCAGCAATTTGCTTCACCACCTTTTTTAAATTATCTGGACTTGCAATTTCAGCACTATCGCCAAACATCATATACCATCTGGCAAAGCCTTCAATAGAACAAGTTAAAAAAGTCATTTCTATTTTACCTTTTACGTCGCGTTGCGAAACAAAGCCATTGTAATATTTTTGTTCACCTAAGTGTTTCATAATGTCTTTATTAACTAATATGATAACACTATGGAGTTCTTTTTCCTCAGTAATTTGTTTTAAAAAACTTTTTAATGATGGATGTTCTTTTTTAAACGGAAGTGGAGTAGAGGTGATTTGTTTAATTCTATCTATTCTAAAATCTCTGTAATCATTTCTTAATTGACAGAAAGCTAGTAGATGCCAATTGGAACCAGAATAAAAAATACCCACAGGTTCAATATCTCTAGAAGTATTTTCCTGACTATGGTTAGCGAAGTAATGAAGATTTAATACTTTTTTGTCGGAAATGCTTTTTAAAATGGGTTGAAGAGAATTCGTAGCGTTTCGTTCTTTTAGAATATATGGATTGTCTAAAACTTCAATGTGATTATCCATGGTTTCTAAATAATCTTTTTCGGTACTGCGTAATACAGCTTTTATTTTATACATCGCCGATTTATAACTCTCGTCAGTAGAGGTATCCGTTAATTTTTCTACTAATTTTTCGGCAGTTAAAAAAGCAGTGGCTTCGTCCATGGTAAACATTACAGGCGGCAAGCGGTAACCATCCACAATAGAATAGCCAATGCCTGTTTCGCCTACTAAAGGAATGCCAGCTTCTTCTAATGTTCTAATGTCACGGTAAACTGTACGTAAGCTAATGTTAAATCGCTCGGCAATATCTTGCGCTTTCACTACTCTTTTTGATTGCAGTTGGATTAATATAGCAGTTACTCTATCGAGACGATTCATGAATGATTTTATTTAAAGAAGACAAATATATAAAACGATTAACCTCTTTTTATAAGTCACTTCATAAACTCCATTACATTTTGATTAGCCCTTGTATAATTACGTTTGACTTAATAATTAATAACTTTAAGTATTTGCAATTTTTTTAAGCCCGAAGGCATTTTCCAAATAAAGTTATCTGCTTCTTTAAAACCAAGCAAAGCAATACTAATAGGTGATAAGATTGATATTTTATTTTGTTTTAAATCGGCATGTTCAGGAAGTACAATTTGAAATCTCATGGGTTTTTTAAAAGATGAACTAATAAATTCTACAATCGAATTTATCGTAACAATTTTAGAGTCTAAAAAATTATCTTTCACAATTTTAGCTTTTGATAATTCTTCATCTAAAGGTTTTACATCTATTGTTTTTTTTCTTTTAATTAAATTGGTAAGAATTTTATAAACTGATTCTGAGATAATGGGTTTCATAGTATTTACTTTTAGTGGTTCTTAAATATATGATACAATTCATATTCTTTATTCTCATAAATCTATACAATATGTTTTATTAAAGAGAATTTTGAATCTTAAAATGTGTTAATGTTTTATTATTGAATTTAAAAATTAAATTTTTGCTTTAGCAGGAATTAGAAACATTAATTTATCTTTTAAGAACACGGCAATCCATATAATACTTAAGAAAAAAGCCGCCATTGGTGGTTGAGCGGTTGCTAGTTCAATAGATAATGCACCACCCAAGTAGCTACAAATTAACAAAAAACCAACTTTGTAAGTTTTAGGATACAAAAATAAAGCAACTGAGATTAGTTCAATTATTCCAAATAGAGTAATATAAGAGCCAAGACCTATTTTAGTTAAACCATTTACTACTTGTTCGGCTCCAGTTAATTTCATAACAGCGCTCATAATTAACATAAGTGCTGGAAGTCCCATTAAAATAATGGAAATAATACGTGTTGTTTTTGTTGACATAATTTTTAGTTTTAAGATTAGGAAACAAAACTATAGAGAAATCCCTGGCTTAACTCCAAAAATGCTTTCTAAAGAATTAAAAGAACTAGAAATAAATGAGTTAGCAAGTCGTCACGTTTACGATACATCACCTGTTTCAGTTGAATACGAATTAACGCCTTATGGTAAAACACTAAAACCACTAATTGAGGAATTACACAAATGGGGAACTAAGCACCGTAAGAAGATTATAGCGAGGAGTTAGAAACACTATCTTCTATATTAATAAGGATTAGCTAAGCTGATCCCTAAACTCCTGGAGTCACAATGTAAAAATCTATCTGCTGCGCATCTACTTTTTTATTTTCCTTCATATCTTAGAAAGCGAGCTTTCAGATATTCCGTAAAATAAAAAAGCGCCACAAGGGCGCTTTTTACATTTATCAGCGGAGAAATAGGGATTCGAACCCCAGGAACCTCACGGTTCAACAGTTTTCAAGACTGCCGCAATCGACCACTCTGCCATTTCTCCAGAGAGATGGCAAAAATAGTAATTTTTTTTATTCTACAACTAATTTTTATAAAATATTTTTTATGATTATCTTTATAAAAATTTACATCCCCCAGTAATTTGTAAATCAACACTATGCGATATTTTCTTTTTTTTATTACAATCCTCTTAACTAACAATGTATTCTCAAACATTACAGTTTTTTTTAATTATGGCGTATTTAATACAAGTAATAATAAACCTTATTTAGAGACTTATTTAACTATTTCCGGTAATACAGTGAAATTTTCTCCAGTTTCTGGGGGGTATCAAGCAAGTATAAATATTGCGTGGAAAATTCTTAACGGGAAAGAAATTGTAAAGGAATCTAAGTATAATTTGCTTAGTCCACTGGCTTTAGATACTTTAAAACTGCCTTCTTTTATTGATAACCAGCGATTTTTGTTGCAAAATGGTGAATATACATTGGAGTTGGTTGTTACGGATAATTCGAGTCCCGAAATAAAAACCACACATTCTGAAAAAATTATAATTGCTTTAAATAGGGAAAAAAGAGTGTATAATTCAACAATTCAAATTTTAGAATCATTTACAAAATCTTCAAATCAATCAGTCTTGACAAAAAACGGCTTTGATTTAATTCCTTATAATATTAATTATTTTCCAAAAACTCAAAATGGCCTTAAATTTTATGTAGAAACTTATAATTTAGATACCGTAATTGGAAAAGGCTCTAAGTTTGTATATTCATATTATATCGAAAATAACGAAAATTTTCAAAAACAAATTGGCCTTTCTGGTTTTCAAAAACAAACTACTAATCGTATAAACCCTTTATTGGCACAATTTGATATTACACAGTTACCAACTGGTAATTATAATTTGGTTATAGAAGTTAGAGATTCCTCTGGAATTATTCAATCTCAAAAAAAATGGTTTTTCCAACGTCAAAGCGACGCTAAAGAACAAGTTGCTAAATTTGATACAAATTATAAAACTGTCGAAGAATTTTTTAATTCTGTTCAAAATACTGATTCTTTAAAGCAATTTGTGGAATGTTTATGGCCAGTATCATCTTTTAAGGAAAGAGAGTGGCAGGGAGTTCAAATTAAAAACAAAGATCCAAATTTAATGCGAGGTTATTTAGTAGGTTATTGGAAAGGCCAAGCTGCTGATACAACAGATGCATTTCAGTTATGGTACACTTATTATAAATTAGTTTTAGAAACAAATGCTCTTCTAAAATGTGGAAAACAGAAAGGATATTATACTGATAGGGGCCGTGTGTACTTGCAATATGGTAAACCAGATCAGCGAAATCAGGTAAACAGTGAGCCAGAAACTTATCCTTATGAGGTGTGGCATTATTACCGAATTTATGATAAAGCGACCAAACGTTTTTTTTCAAATAAGAAATTTGTATTTGCAAATTTTTTGATATCTGATGATTGTTATAAATTAATTCATAGTGATGTGAGGGGAGAGCTATATGATGAGCGATGGAGATTGAGATTAGTAAGTCGCTCTCAACAAAACACTAATTTAGATGCTACTAAGCCTAATACTTACTACGGAAATAACACAGATGAAAATTTTAATAATCCGCGCTAATTTATGCAAAGTAGTAAAGTAGCCGTTGTTATTTTAAATTGGAATGGAAAGTCTTTTTTAGAAAAGTTTTTACCTAGGGTTTTACAATATTCTTTAGATGCTCAAATTATAGTAGCGGATAATCAATCCTCTGATAATAGTGTTGCTTTTTTAAAAACTCAATTTCCCCAAGTATCGGTAATTTTAAATCCGTTTAATGATGGATTTGCAACTGGTTATAATTTGGCTTTAAAACAAGTAAAAGCAGAGTATTATGTGCTTTTGAATTCGGATGTTGAAGTAACAGAAAATTGGTTACAACCCATTATTAAATTAATGGATGAGAATTTAAAAATAGCTGCATGCCAACCTAAAATATTAGACTACAATCATCCAACTAAGTTTGAGTATGCTGGTGCAGCTGGTGGGTTCATCGATAAATATGGTTATCCATTTTGTAGAGGTAGAATATTTAATGTATTAGAAGAAGATAAAGCGCAGTACGATACTGCTAAAGAAGTATTTTGGGCTACTGGTGCTTGTATGTTTGTTAGAGCAGATGCCTTTTGGAAAGTAGGTGGTTTTGATGATGATTACTTTGCTCATATGGAAGAAATTGATGTATGTTGGCGGATGAAAAATATAGGTTATCAAATTTATGTTGAGCCAGCGTCAAAAGTATATCATGTGGGTGGAGGAACCTTAAATAAATTAAGTCCAAGAAAAACATTTTTAAATTTCCGAAACAATTTAATGACGCTTACTAAAAATGCATCGCCTCGGTTTTTATTTTTTAAAATTATTTATCGTATGATTTTAGATGGAGTAGCTGCTTTTAAGTTTTTAGCTGAAGGTCACGGTTCGCATTTTATTGCAGTTATTAAAGCGCATTTTTCATTTTATAAGCATTTACCTTCTACTTTAAAAAAACGAGATAACATGCGTTTAATGCCTGATTTTAGAGATGCTACAATAGGAGTTTATGAAAAAAATATTGTTTACGCTCATTTTGTAAAAGGAGTTAAACATTATTTTGATTTAAAATAATGGACTCGAATATTTTGTAAAATTATTTTTCTTTATTCCAATAAGCATTTTTTCCTTTTTGAGGATCAAATTCCATTTTGTTTTTCTTGCAAATTAAATTAGCTACATCTCGTGCTTGTATTAAAGCAATGGGAATACCGCCACCTGCCCGTCCCCAATGACTCGCATAATAATAATTGTTTAAATTAGGTAAGGTAAATTTTACTGGTGACGAAGCTACCATGTCCTTACCTGGCAACCATCCTTGCGCACTACCTTGCCAGTTATTGGTGTAACGTAATACCGTAGCAGGTGTTGCAAAATCAATCACTTCAATGTCATCTTTAATGCCTGGGAATTTTACATTTAATAATTCTACTAAAGCATCTGTAAATTTCTTTTTTTCAGCGCGGTATTTTGGTCTATCGTTTTTACGTAAGTCAATCCAGTATTGTCCATTGGTGGTATAAAAGCTACAAGCCATTACGGTTTTTCCTTCGGGAGCTAGAGTAGGGTCGTAGTTATAAAAATGTGCTTCTAATCTATCCCACGATTTACCGCATGGTGATTCTAATTTCACTTCGGTTGGGAAACGCGAAAAATGAGGGTATTCTTTGTAAGATTTTTTTAATCCGAACGACACTAGTAAAATAGAATAGTAAACATCTAATATTTTTCCGTCGCGTAATTTTAAAATTGTATCATCAACATATTTGCCATCTAAATATTCGAAAACAGATTTGTACCAATCAGCCGCAGATAATACCATGTCGCTTTTATGAATCACATCGTTACGAACTAACAAACCTTTCGCTTCATTATTTTCTACTAATATTTTTTTGACAGGGGTATTGTAGTGTATTTTTCCACCCATGGCAACGTAATTATCGGCTATGCGCTGAGCCCAACTTAGCGAGCCACCAACAGGATAACCAGCACATTGCTTATCAAAAAAAGCCATCGGGAAATTAAGTACCATCATTTTTACTTCTTCGCCATCAAATAATAACTCAAAGCTTTCTTTTAAAAACGGACTCTTAAATTTTTTAGCGATATCAAAATTGCTAATCTTTTTTTGTTTGGTAACATATATTAAAAACTTTAAGTACTTAGCCATTTTAATACTTCTAAAAATAGAAGGAATCAACGGTAGCTTATACATTACGGGAGGCAATTCAAACTGTTGTAAGTTACGGATGTCTTGAATGACTTCATTAATAACATCTTTATCTTCAGGAGACAAGTCGAGCATATAATCTCTAAGCTTATCTAAGTTTGTATAGAGCTTAAATGTTTTGTTGCCGTATTTATCAGTATTGTTTTTTAAATCAACATGCAAACGAATGTCATGATTATGAAAAGGCACTTTTTTCATATCAATTAATTCCGACCACATTTTATGAAACCCACTTCCTTCGTTTGAGCCTAAAATCCAATGGATAGAACCATCAATTGTATAGCCACCGTTTTCCCAACTGGTGCATAAGCCTCCAGGAATAGAATGCTTCTCGAAAATTTGAGTTTCAAAACCATTCATTTGCAAATAGCATCCAGCTGATAAGCCTGAGATACCTGCGCCAATAATATTGATGGTTGGTTTTTGTTGCACTCTCAAATATATTAAAAAGATTGAGAATTTGTAGAATCTACGATACATCGTAGTTTTTCATTCAGAAAAAGCGGAAAAAATGAATTATATTTGATTGATAATCAATGGTGAGATGGTTTGATTCCAGGTGGGAGCACTGGTATGAAAGGATTACCGACTATTAAGCCGGAAATAAATGTACCAGCAAGCGGATCAAAGCTTCGAAGTAAATTTTAAATTAAATATATCGGCATAATGAAATACGAATTAAAAAATGCAGAACCATGGCCAATTTTGGCTATATTAATTTTGCCTATTTATAAGGGAGTCAACTTATGGATGGAATTATTATTCATTATTTTTATATTGTGGCTTTTTATTATAAACTATAAAAAAGTTATAATTACTGAAAATAATATATATATCGAAAAATACAGGTGGATGTTTAAGAAAAAACAAAGTTATTCCTTAGATGAGATTCGACATGTCAATCTTGATTATACTAAGGCATTCCCTGTAACTCCCAATATCCGCTTTTATTTTAAAAGAAAAAAAAATAGTGAATTAGTTACAAATATCGATAATTTAACTATGAGAAGTTTATATTCATATTTTAAACAAAATAAAATCCCCATAGAAACTAAAACGCCCAATTTTTTTAAATCATGATGAAAAAAATAACTATATTGCTTTTATTGGTTTCGGGCAAATATTATTGCCAAGGACTTAAAAAGAATATTGATCCTAATCTAACCTCAAGAGGTGTTTATACATCCCATGAAGAACTTTGTAAGAAATTTTTGTATAGTTTTTTATTATTGGATTCATCTTCCTACAGAACTTTTTATTCTGTGGAAATAGTTAAACTATTATGGGACGAACACCTATCTCAGGATTCGAGTGAAGTTACTCAAGACATGCGACAAATGGTGTTTGATGATAAAAGGCTTTTTAAAACTTTCGCTAATGGATTTTTATATATCAGGACATCTTTTTTTAAAAAAAATGGAGTCATAGAACCTGCAGATATTCAGATTTTAAAAATAGTAAAAAATTCAAGCGAAATAATAGAATCCACTAGCTACAATTATGAAACATATGACTTTGAAATAATTTTTAAAAATAAAAAAGATGAGAAGGAGTATCATCTTGAGCTCAATGATGTTTTTCACATAAATTATAATTGGTTTTCGTTTTACCCGTATTTTTCTATCTCAGAGCGGTAAAACCTAAGTGACGGCTGAAGTATAAATACCACTGCTAATATCATTTTTTTGGTTAAGGCGAAACTAGTTACATCCCAGCTACCTGCTGTATCCATTTATTTATTCAAAAATAAACAAATTACTCCGCTTTTTCTGAATGAAAAACTACGATGTACCGAAGTTTTTACAAAATCAACATTTACTTTAAAAAAAAAGAGCCACTCATAGAGTAGCTCTTTTATATGATGATAATTTACAATTTATAAATCATCCATATTTACTTTAGCACCAGCTTGTTTTTCTTTATGTTTTTTAATTTGTGTTTTTAAAGCTTCGCAAGCTAAATCAATCGATTCTTCGAATGATGCTGATTGTTTTTTGGAAAATAATTCTTGCCCTTTGGCTAATATTTTTATTTCGGCAACTTTATTTTCGCTATTAGATGATTTATCTAAACGCATAATCACTTCGCCATTAATTAACCCATCGTGAAAGGTTTTTAACTTGTTCATTTTTTCGTTTGCAAATTCAATTAACTTTTTGTCTGCATCAAAGTGCACTGATTGGATGTTCGTTGTCATAATAAATCCTCCTCTTTTTTGTGTTTTTAGTTTATACTCTGTTAATTGCAATGTATTTTAATCACCACGTGGGTGCGCTTGTTTGTATGATTTTTTGAGTTTATCTATGGTATTATGTGTGTAAACTTGCGTAGCACTTAAATTAGCATGCCCTAATAAATCTTTCACCGCATTAATATCAGCACCGTTGTTTAAAAGGTGAGTAGCAAAGGTGTGACGTAAAACATGTGGACTTTTCTTTTGTATAGTAGTTACTTGCGAAAGGTATTTCTTTACAGTATTGTAAACAGCTTGTTCGCTTAATATATTTCCTTTCTCGCTAACCAACAACATAGGATTTGATAAGTTTAGTTCCTTTTTTACTTGAAAATAGCTTTCAAGGTTACGTTTTAGTTGCAAAGAAATTGGAATTATTCGTTCTTTATTACGTTTGCCTAAAACTTTGATACTAGAATTAAATAAATCTACATCCAATTCTTTTAAATGAGTTAATTCGGCACGACGGATACCTGTTTGGTAAAATAAATCTAATATCAAACGATCTCGAGAACCATTAAATCCTTCTTCAAATTTTACGTTGGCAAACAAATTTTCCATTTGGTGCTCATCCACAAACACTGGTAAGCGTTTTGGTGTTTTTGGCCCCGAAATTTTAGCCATCGGATTTACCTCAATAATTTGTTGACGTTGAAGGAATTTTAAAAAAGATTTAAGAGAAGATAATTTTCGATTTACGGATCGAGCAGCTATTTTATCTTTAATAAGACTTGTCACCCAAGCTCTAATTTGCTGATAATTTATTTCAGTTATAGAAAAAGACTCTTGATTTGGGTTTATAAAGGCTATAAACTGGCCTATATCGTTTTTGTAGGATGTAATAGTATGGACAGAGTATTTTTTCTCATACGCTAAGTAATCAAAAAAAGAGTCTATCTGCTTATTGAACATAAAAAACCTAAGGTTATAACGAATTTACTTTAAAAAATCGCAATAACCTTAGGTTATACTATAATTTTTGTGAAAAAGAGGAAAACTAACTATTCAGCAGCTAAACCTAATTGCATTTTTTGCTTGTATACAGCTTTAATGCGGGTTTGTCTGTTTGTGATAGACGGTTTTTCGAAATTTTTACGTACACGTAATTGTTTTACAACACCTGTTTTTTCAAATTTCTTTTTGAACTTTTTTAAAGCTTTTTCGATGCTTTCACCTTCTTTTACTGCTACTATTAACATTATATAAGTTTATTAATTTTTAAATTGGGTTGCAAATATATAGGCTAATTAGGTAAAATCCAAATTTTATTAGCAATTAATTGTTTATTTTAGCGTTACAAACCCATGCTAATGAAAATTATTCAAATTTGTGCCGTATTTATTGTCTTTTTAACGGTTTCTTGTAAAAAGGAACGTACATGCCAATGTACTAATTCCATAGCCACTTATGATGCGGGAACTTTGGATGGCACTAAAAGTCAGGCGAAAAAATATTGCAAAACGCTATCGGCTGGTGAAACAAGTTGTAGTTTAAAAGAAGAATAATTATTTAAACCAAGTACTATACATCAAATAATTATTAGCAATGCGATTAATTTCGCCATTAATTAATTCTTCTGATATGTCTTTTACTTTTTTAGCAGGTACACCTGCATAAATACAACCACTTGGAACTTTGGTGCCTTCTGTTAAAACTGCCCCCGATGCAATAATTGAATTTGAACCTATTTCGCAATTATCCATTACAATAGCACCCATACCAATTAATACATTGTCGTGTACCAAACTACCATGTACAATAGCATTGTGACCAACAGAAACATTGTTCCCTAAAATGGTTTTTGTTTTTTGATAAGTGCAATGAATAACGGCACCATCTTGAATATTTACTTTGTTGCCTAAACGAATAGAATTAACATCGCCACGCACAACCGCATTAAACCAAAAGCTGCAATCGTCGCCACAAATAACATCTCCTACAATAGTGGCATTTGGTGCTACAAAGGTGTTTTTGCCTAAGCTAGGTTCAATGCCATTAACGGGTAAAATAAAAGCCATCTTATTTGTTTGAAATCATTTTGGTTCTTAACTCAGTAACTTTAGCATCTAGTTCTTTTATAGCATCAGGTGTATAAATGTTATCTGTTTTATTGTCTAGCACCTTTTTAAGCTCTTTTAAATCAGTTAGCACATAACTTGCTTCTTCAGCTATTTTTGAAACTTCAAATAATTCAATTAAATTAGTTAGTGATTCTTTTTGATTGAAAATTTCTTTAATAATAGGCTCATTTTTCGTTTCTTTTGCTGTTTGGCATGCTACATATAAACCTTCTGTCCAAGCGCCAGCCACCAATAATGAAGAAGTTCCTGGGCGACCATTTTTTCTTAACGTATTGTCAGCACTTTTAAATGCTTGCGTGATAATACTTAATGTTGAATCTCTGTTTGATTGATTAGATGTCATTCTATCTCCCATATTTTCATCAAACGAATTACTTACACCAATACTTTTTGCAATGATACTTACGCATTTAAAATACAACATCGATTCTTGAGTTTGATCGTAAATACTTGCTACATTTAAATCAGCGCCGTAAACGCCAAGATTTAATGCTCTACTACTTTCCAATGAGTATTTACTAACATCATCAGTATTACTTAAATATTGGATATTATATTCAGAATTAGCTTGTTTTGTTAATTCTAAAATTGTTGCTCTAGAAGGAATAGTATTAAATACGTTTTGAGCTGATATTTTTTGTGAATCAATACCTATTGTAGCGGTATCTTCATCTGAAGCATCTACTTCTTCCTGTTTAGCACCTCCACAAGAACTTAGTAAGATACATGTAGTTCCAATCAATAAAAAAGATTTAATATTTGAAAGCATAGTTTTTTATTATTTAGGTAAAGATACTTTTTTATTAAAATTTATCATATTATTTATTGGTTACTTTTTCACACCATTTTTATAGGTGATTCGACTAATTTCTTTACCAGTTTTGTCGTAAAATATCCAATCTCCATTTGCCACACTTTGTTTTTTACCTTTTCGTTTTTCGCTAATAACTTTGTAATTGCTTTCAGATTGAATTTTATTATTGGAGTAATAACTAACTGATTTACCTGACAAGTGTCCATTTTTAAAGCCTTGTGTTTTCATGATACCACCTGTTTCGTAATAGTAGGTCCAAGTACCATGTTGTTTACCTTTACTATAATTTCCATCACTATCAATAAAGCTTCCTTTTTCGTGATAGCTAGTCCAGTGACCGTGCTTAATGCCGCTTACATAAGAACCTTTTTCACGATATTGCCCAGATTCGTACCAGTATTCCCAAAGGCCTTGTTTTTTACCTTTTTCGTTATACATACCTTTATAATTTGGTTTTCCGTTAATGTACCAGCCTTCCCATAAGCCATTAATTTGAGCATTTACAAAACTACCTTGATCTTTTAATTGACCGTTATTGTACCAACTTTGCCATTGTCCATTTTCTTTGCCGGCAGCGTAAGGTCCTTCTTGTAATTTTTTACCGTTTTCAAACCAGGTTGTCCAAATACCCGTTTTCACATCATTATCAAAATTTCCTTGTTTCCATTTTTCGGTAGTTGGATAAAAATACTCCCAAGTACCAGTTTGTTTGTCATCAATAAAATAGCCTTCCGATTCTTTAGTTCCATTGCCATGATAGTAAGTCCATTTATCAGTTCTTAATCCATCTTTTAAAGTACCTTCCATTTCTTTTTCACCTTTTTCGGTAAAAAACTTCCATAAACCGTTTTTCTTTCCGTTTACAAATGGACCTTCGCTTTTAATTTTATGGTTTTGATAGTACGAAGAGTAATAGCCATTTAAAATACCTTTCTCATAATTAGCTTCGTAATCTAATTCGCCATTGGGGTGAAAATAACGCCAAACGCCATTCATGTATCCATCTTTATAAGCACCTTGCGCTTTAATAATTCCGCTGCTGTATTGAGCAGTTAAAGTTCCGTTGCCGTTGGCAATAATTTGTTTCCCTTTTTCATCCCACATATTATGAATTAAAAAAGTAAGAGAATCAACGTATTCTTTTTCGAATTTTTGTTGCCCATTTTCATAGAACTCTTTGCTTTTGCCACAAGGTTTGTTTTTACAATAATTGGCAATACCAGCTGTTTTTCCATTTTTATAAAAAGTTTTTATTTCACCTTCTTTTAAATCGTTTTCAAACTTTCCAGAGCTTTCCAATTGTCCATTGTCAAAGTAATATAGCCAATCTCCTTGTTTTTTTCCTTTTGAAAATGATTCACGACTTTTTACAGTTTTGTTTTCATAGTATGACGTCCAAATACTATCAGCTAAATTTTGATTGAACACCGTTTCTTGTGCTATGTCACCTGTTTTGAAATAGTAAAAATTATGTCCGTTTTTTTTACCACGATTGTAATGTTCGGTAGCTTTTAATCCTTTATTTTCGTAATAAAAATACCAAGTACTATCTTCTTTTTCATTGTAAAATGAACCTTTTCGAGAGATATTTCCATTTTTAAAATATTCTACATGGCGACCATGAGGCATCCCTTTTACAATATTTGTTTCGGATTTTAGTTTAGTTTGTTCGCTGTCGTAATATTCTTTTTTAGGCTGCGCTATAGAAGAAAATGTTAAGAACAGAAGTGATAATAATAAGAATTTGTAATGCATCATAAGAGTAAAATTAAGCTTATAACGCCTTTTTAAGGGTGGGATACAAAAAAATTGTAAACAATAAGAGGTTTAATAAAGTAAAAAAAGAAAGCCCTGCTTATGTTTTAAACTAAAGCAGGGCTAATTATAAATGGAATATTTATTTTCCTTTAAATTCAGGCTTACGTTTTTCTAAAAAGGCATTTACTCCTTCCGAATAGTCATAAGTATTAGCAGCTTCAACTTGAATGTCACCTTCGCGGGCTAATTGTTTTTCGTGAGTATTAAATACACTTTCGTTTAATAAACGCTTGGTTAAACCAAGACCTTTTGTTGGCATATTAGCTAAATTAGTAGCAAAAGCTAAAGCATCATTCATAAATGTATCATCAGCAAATACTTTATAAATCATTCCCATTTGTTGAGCTTCGGTTGCCATTACTTTATCCCCTGTCATCATTAAAGCAGTAGCCATTTGAAAACCGACTAAACGAGGTAAAAAGAAAGTTCCTCCGCTATCAGGAATTAAACCAATTTTACTAAATGCTTGGATAAATGAAGCGGAATTTGTTGCTGTAACTATATCGCAAGCTAAAGCAATATTGGCACCAGCACCAGCCGCCACACCATTTACAGCAGCTATAATTGGTTTTTCTATTTTTCGGATTTTTAAAATAATTGGATTGTAATGCTCATCTACAATTTTCGCAATTCCTGGTCCGTTTGGATCAATGGCTTCTGCTAAATCTTGTCCAGCACAAAAGGCTTTTCCTGTTCCCGTTAATACAATGGCTCTAACATTTTCATCAGCTTCCGCTTTATCTAATGCGTTTTGAAGTTCTAATGCCATTTCGCGATTAAAACTGTTGAATTTATCTGCACGGTTTAATGTAATAACCATGACTTTATCTTTTAATTCTGAAAGTATGTAGCTCATAATAGGATTATTTTATGAGCTAAAATTGGGATTTATTTTTTGGAAAACGAAATTTTATATATTGTTCCTTTTTCATCGCTAGTTAAATTGCATGTGCCTTCAATTTGTTCGATTAATCCACTTAAAATGTCCATACCAATGGAGTTTTTTGGAATTACTGTTTTATCAAAGCCATTACCGTTGTCTTTGATTGTTAAGAAAACCTGCTTATTGTTTTCTAAAAGAGAAACTTCTATAACACCTTCTGGTTTATTATTAAAGGCATGTTTGTAGGCGTTAGTAATTAATTCGTTTACAATTAAAGCCATTGGAATAGCTGATGATATATCAACATGAACATCTGTAATACCTTTAACAATTTTAATATGACTAAATGATTTATATGAATTAGAGATATGCTCGATAATTTGATTAAGGTATTCTTTAAAATTAATATGAGAATATGATTTAGCTTTATAAATGAGTTCGTGAACAGAAGCAATAGAATCTAAATGATTTCTGCATTCCATAAATAACTGCTTATGATATTCATCATGTGATTTTTCGCTTTGCAAATTCATCAAACTAGACACAATAGTTAAATTGTTTTTAACACGATGATTTACTTCTTGAAGTAAAATTGTTTGTTCTTCTAATGCTAATTCTAATGCTTTTTTTGCTAATTGTTTGTTGTGAGATTCAATTGTAAGTGAAAGCATTTGAGCCGCTACTAAGCCATATTTTTGTTCTTGTAAAGTCCATTCTTTGGGAGCAGCAACATTTTCAAAACAAATGACACCGATCATTTCCCCCTCTATTCGAATTGGAACATCCATTAATGACTGTATATCATGAGGTTTTAAATAAAACTCAAATAATTCAGCAGTTTTAGTTTCAGTTAACGTATCGCGAGTAATAATAATTTTCTCTGTTTCAAATAAATTAAAATACAAAGGCATTGCAATTCGTGGAAGTGCTGTTTGCGGAACTAATTTATTTTCGCGAGCATCAAAATTACCAATACATTGTATTTGGGTTTTTTCTGTATCAAATAACCAGGCATTTACACGAGTTA
>JBIICN010000015.1:0-82212 GCA_044238845.1 Bacteroidia bacterium | reverse complement strand
TTGCTCTGGATGAAGACTCGAGAATTTCATAGATGGCTTCATTAATTCTGCCATCTCTTATTTTACGAGACTTAGAAAGATTTTCAATAGTTAAACTCTTTTTAATAATATCTTTTCGCACTAAATTTTGTTGTGTATTATCTCTTAAATAAAATACAAATAAATGTTCGTGTGCAGATTCTTCTTCTTGATATAAAATTCGGAAAGCAATGTTGATGTGTTTTTTTGTTTTGTGTTGAAAATTTTCTGTTCCGAAAAATTCGCCATATTTTTTTGCTTTTTCTAATGCTTCATTTAATGAAAATAAAGGGTTAATAAATAATGATTGAATTCCATTGTCAGTTATTTCTTCATTTGTAAAGCCTAACAGTGATGAGTTATTTTCGGTTTGAAAAATAATTTCTTGTTTATAATTTAAAACAAAAACATGCTCCAGAAAATTATTGACTATGAGATTAAAAAAAGATTTACTTACCATGGCAAAATTACTTTAAGCTAAGATAATACTTATTTTGTAACTAAAAAATAAAGTTTAGTCGAAAAAAATAGAAGCTAAATACACTTAAAATAATCAAAAGGTTCCAAACAATCTTGGCATTGATATAATGCTTTACAAGCAGTACTTCCAAATTGAGAAATTAGTTTGGTGTTTTGAGATTTGCAACGAGGACAAGCAAGAGTTTTGATATTCCCTGTTAACCAGCTTTTATCTTCTGTACTGTGTTCGGGTGGGGCAATTCCATAAATTCTTAATTTTTCTTTGGCTTCAGGAGTAATCCAATCGGTTGTCCAAGGCGGAGAAAAAATGGTGTTTATAGTAATCGTTGTAAAACCTTTTTCTGACAATTTTTTTCTCACATCATCTTCTATTTGTTTCATGGCAGGGCAACCAGAGTAGGTAGGAGTAATTTTTAGTGAAATAGTTTGATCATCAGTGATGTCAATATCTCGTATCACACCTAATTCGATAATAGTGATTACTGGAATTTCTGGATCTGGAATTTCAGAAAGTAATGCGAGTATGTGTTCTTTGGTGTTTGTCAAAATTTACAGAATAAAAATGGCTGCTATAATCATTATTACAATAATCACAATGTATTGCCAAACATCAACAAAGTAGGGTGATATCTTTTTCCAAGACTCTTTAAAGCTCATTAAAATATAACAAATATGTGATTATTCTTGAATGCTGTTTTACAGTTTGATTTTATTTTCTCAATATAAAATGTTTGACCAGCCTTCATTTCTTTGACAATTGATTTTAAATCATTTGTAATAGCATCATTTTTTAAAGTGATTGTCTTTTTTAGTTGATGTGTATCAATTGCAAATTGATACCCGTCGATTGGACAATCTGATGGTAACGAAGGAATAAGATCTCTCAAGTTTTTTTTATTAGCAAAATCAGCAATAGTGATTTTAATTTTTTCAGTGCGAACAACCGTTTGAGAAAAAATGGTGATCGAAAAAAATAAAGAAAATAGTATAAAAAAATGTTTCAATGAGTATTTATTTGAGTTATAACTATTTAATTCAATTACCATTTAGCATCGGGGAACATACGCGGCAATGCTTGCATTTCGGCTAATATAAAGGCTAAATGTTCGGTATGAATTCCTTTACGACTACCAGTTTGCATAAATACATTTTCTGGTTTTGTTAAAGTTGATTTTTCTAATAATTCAGTCATATGTTTTTCCCACTTCGTTTTCACTAAGCTCAAATCAACAGCAATACCTTCTTTGATTAAAACAACATCCACTTCATTCATTTCAAATAACTCCCCTGTGTATTGCCATAATTCGTTTACCGCAGTTTGTGCTTTATTATGACTTTCTTCAGTGCCATCACCAAAACGTTCTACCCAAGACGATGTATGACGTAAATGATAGGTAACTTCTTTAATTGATTTTTGAGCAATGCCCGCTAAAGTTTCGTCTTTGCTTTTTGCTAATTCTGTATAAAAATAATAATCAAAACAATCTACTATTGCTTGTCTTACGATAGTTCTTGCATAATCGCCATTAGGTTGCTCGGTAATTTGAGCATTAAAATATTGTCTGTCGTTTCTGAAATAAGCTAAATCATCTTCTGTTCTTCCTTTACCTTCAGTGCTTGCTGCATATTCCAATAATGATTTTGCAGTACCAGTGATATCTAATGCAATATTAGTTAAGGCTAAGTCTTCTTCTAAAAATGGTCCATGACCAGTCCACTCACTTAAACGTTGACCTAAAATTAAGTTTGTATCGCCTAAACGAAGTGTATATTGAAATAATGCTTCTTGTGTTGTCATTTAAAAATAGAGAATTGATGAAAAATTACATGTGGCCTATCGCATCCGGAATTTGGTAAAACGTTGGATGACGGTATACTTTATCATTCGCTGGTTCAAAGAAAGGTCCAATATCTTCAGGACTGCTAGCTACAATTGCATTTGAAGGTACTACCCATAAAGATACTCCTTCATTGCGACGCGTATATAAATCTCTTGCATTTTGTAAAGCCATTTCTTTATCAAACGCGTGTAAGCTTCCGCAGTGAACAAATGGTTGTCCTGCTTTTTTTTGTACAAATACTTCCCAAACTGGGCCTTGATTATCACTCATTTTATTTAATCTTCAAAAATTTATAAATTTCTAATTTAATTACGCTGCCACGTAAATTTCGTTACGTTTTTTAGCAAACGCTTGCGCTGCTGCTCTTACCCATTCTCCGTCATCGTGAGCTTTGTTACGAGCTGCTAAACGTTCCTTATTACAAGGACCATTTCCACTAATTACGTTTTTAAATTCAACCCAATTAGGTTCGCTAAAATCGTATCCTTTTTTTGCTTCGTTCCATTTTAAATTTTCGTCAGGAACGGTTAATCCTAAATACTGAACTTGAGGAACAGTTTGATCCACAAAACGCTGACGTAATTGATCGTTTGTTTCACGTTTAATTCTCCATTTCATGGCATTTTCACTATTTGGCGATTCAGCATCAGGTGGGCCAAACATCATCATAGTTGGAAACCACCAACGGTTTAACGCATCTTGAGCCATAGCTTTTTGGTCTTCTGTTCCAAAAGCTAAACGGGTCATAATCTCAAACCCTTGACGTTGGTGAAAACTTTCTTCTTTACAAATACGCACCATCGCACGAGCATATGGACCGTAAGATGTACGTTGCAGCATAACTTGGTTCATAATAGCCGCACCATCTACTAACCAACCCACAGCGCCAATATCAGCCCATGTTAAAGTTGGATAATTAAAAATTGACGAATATTTTGCTTTCCCAGTATGTAAATTATCTAATAATTCATCGCGGCTAATGCCTAAAGTTTCGGCAGCAGTGTATAGATATAAACCATGTCCACCTTCATCTTGAACCTTAGCTAATAAAACTACTTTTGAACGAAGACTTGGAGCACGAGTAATCCAATTTCCTTCTGGCAACATTCCTACAATTTCGGAATGTGCATGTTGTGATATCTGACGAATTAAATGTTTACGATAATTCTCTGGCATCCAATCTTTTGGTTCAACCATTTCGTTTTTGGCTAGTTTGCCTTCAAACACCTCTTCAAATTTGTTAACTTCCATTTTGTTGTTTAGTTTACGAATTATACAAATATAAGCTATTGGCTCGTTTTTTTCAAACCTTTTGTAAGCTATTTAATGCCATTTAAACAGCTAAAATCATTTGATGTTTAATAAGTCTTTTAAAATCCTATTAACCCAATGATTTATATCAGATTGTGTGATAAAATGCTAATTTTTAGGCTCTTTCTAATATATTTGTTTTTTATATCTATTTTTGCAACCTAAAAATTAAAAAATGGCAAGATTTCATACCTTAAAAGTAAAAGACGTTCGTAGAGAAACAGCTGATGCTGTATCAGTGGCTTTTGAAGTTCCTTTAGCAATTCAACACGAATATCAATTTAAACAAGGACAATATATTACTATCAAATTAAATGTAAACGGAGAAGAAATTCGTCGTTCATATAGTATTTGTACGAGCCCGTATAGCGAAAAAGAGTTGCGTGTAGCTGTAAAAGAAGTGCAAGACGGCCGTGCATCAACATTAATTAATCGTAGCTGGAAAGCAGGTGATACGGTTGAGGTGATGACTCCAATGGGGAATTTTAGTTCAATTTTATCAGGAAATAACAAAAAACATTATGTGTTATTTGCTGGTGGAAGTGGAGTTACACCTATGATGAGTATTTTGAAAAGTGTGTTATATATTGAAAAACAAAGTAACATAACTTTAGTGTACGCTAATAGAGATGAAGATTCAGTAATTTTTAAAGCTGAATTAGAGAAATTAGGGGCGGATCATTCAGATAAATTAAAAGTGTTAAACGTTTATGATAATCCTAAAACTCAAGTGAGTGATTTACAAAAAGGATTATTATCTGTTGATAGAGTAAAAGCTATTTTAGAAAATTATGGGGGAGTAAATGCAGATGAATATTTTATTTGCGGTCCAGGACCAATGATGGAAAATATTAAACAAACATTAGAAGGTTTGAAAATTGCCTCTGAAAAAATTCATATTGAATATTTTAGTGCAGTAGTTGATGCGGTTAATAAAGCTGCAGGCAACGAACCTACAGGTGCTGATGTGAATAGTGAAATTACAGTTATTCAATACGGTATCGAAACTCAAATGACATTAAATACTGGAGGATTAACCATTTTAGATGCTGCAATTGAAGCTGGCGTAGATGCTCCATTTAGTTGTAAAGGAGCAGTATGTTGTACTTGCCGTGCTAAAGTTATTGAAGGTAAAGCGAAGATGGATAACAATTTTGCTTTAACTGAAGCTGAGGTTGAAGATGGCTTTATTTTAACTTGTCAAGCTCATCCATTAACTGAAAAGTTAGTAGTTGATTTTGATGCTATTTAGCAATATATTTATTTGATATATAAAAGCCTGTAAGAATATTCTTACAGGCTTTTATTTTTTTGAATTATTGATTGACTATGTTAATCTGTTTTGATAAATCAACGGCTCTTTGTTTTACTAAATTTACATCTGATTGTAAATTGTCGTATGTCAAAACAACACCCATTCTACGATAGGGGCGAGTAGTGGGTTTTCCAAACAATCGCACATCAGTGTTGGTATTACTTAAAACATCAGTTACGCCTGTGAAATGATATGAAGAACTTTCTGCATTGGCTAATAAAACAGCAGAGGCACCATGTTGTTGCAATTGTATTTGCGGAATTGGAAAACCAATAATAGCACGAGCATGCAATTCAAATTCACTTAAATTTTGAGTGTTTGCTAAAGTCACCATTCCTGTGTCATGAGGACGAGGAGATAATTCCGAAAAATAAATGCCTTTGTCTGTTAAGAAAAATTCAACACCCCATAAGCCAGCTCCGCTCAATGCTTTCGTTACTTTAGCTGCCATCTCTTGAGCTTCTTGTAAATCTTTTTCGCTTACTGCGCATGGTTGCCAGCTTTCTTGATAATCGCCACGTTCTTGACGATGCCCAATAGGTGGACAAAATAAAGTGTTTCCGTTTTTTTGAGTTACGGTTAATAATGTAATTTCAGAATTAAATTTAATAAACTCTTCTACAATTACTTCTTTGTAATCTCCACGAGAACCTTCCATAGCATAGTTCCATGACTTCTCGATATCTTGTTCTGTCTTAATAATGCTTTGCCCTTTACCACTACTACTCATTAAAGGTTTTACAACACAAGGGATTCCAATAACAGAAATCGCATTTTTAAAATCTTCTAAAGTAGTTGAATATAAATAATTAGCCGTTCTTAATCCCAATTCTTTACTTGCTAAGTCTCTAATCGCTTTACGATTCATGGTAAAGTTTGCAGCCTTAGCACTAGGAACAACTGTTATGCCTTGTTTTTCATAGTCATAAAAACGTTCAGTTCTAATAGCTTCAATTTCTGGTACTATTAAATCGGGGTGATGCTTTGCCACAATTGCATCTAACGCATCACCATCTAACATGTTGATGACTTCAAACTCATGAGCAACTTGCATAGCAGGTGCATCTTTATATGAATCCACTGCAATTACATATTGACCTAAACGTTGTAAGGCAATAGTAACCTCTTTTCCTAATTCTCCTGAGCCTAGTAATAAAATTTTATGACGTTTCATTGTATAATTAAAATCTAAGTTTAAGTGTTTCTGGTAAATTTTGTTTAAGAATTCCAAAATATAATCCATATCCTGCAGCTAATCCAATAGTTCCTCCAATTAGGGCTTGAATTCTTCGCTTGGTTCGTGATACCCTTTCATATCCTAATATATAAGCATCTTGATCAATATAATTTGGGTTACTTATAGTTTTGTGTTTAATTTTAACTTTTGTAACACCACTTAGAGCCATATAACCATATGGGAAAACAGGAGCAAAAAATAAACCTAAACCACCACTTGCTAATCCTACAACTCCCGCTCCAATTAATGAACCTCGAGCTTTAAAACCCTTTCTAGCATCACGTTCGCCATACATGTAATATTTCATTTCTTCGCGTGTGAAATAATTTCCTTTTAAAGTATCTTGAGAGTAATAGTAATCGGTAAAGCCCGTTGAATACTTTACACAATAAATTTCATCATATTCGTAATGTAATTTTTCGGATGTATTAGCTGGATTTACAATAGTAACAGCGCCAATTACAGTGTCTATTACTTTTTCAACAACATAGTTACCATTCATTAACAGTATAGTGTCTTTATTTTGAGCCTCTGAAAAAAAGGATATAAAAATTAAAAACAGTAATGAAAGATTTTTTTTTTGCATAGGAATAATTATGTAACAAGTTTACAAATAATCTCAAATAAATACTATCAAATGATATTGACATTTGTTCGTTTTTATTCAGTATGTTATTCTACAAATTTAAAGCTAATTGACTTGGTGGTTTGAATGTTTGAAAAGGTGCTCAACATTTTTTGTGCTTCTGGCAACTCAAAGACTTCTTTCAGATTTCTAATCTTACCTATTGGAATATCGTGCTTGATGCATTCATTAAATAAAGCATCGAAATTTAATAATTGAATGCAATGATTAAGTTTAGAAAATAATTCAACTCTATTTGTAACTCGCAACTGATTACTTTCAAAATCGGAATTAGAAAATAAATCAAGAGTTAAAATCTCACACAAATGTTTGAACTGTTTATCGCTTCCAATAGCAAATGTGATTTGATGATGATCTTTAGTTGTAAATATTTCTCCGTAAGGGGCAATATTAGGATGTAATGAACCTTGAGCAGTTGGCAAATGATGGGCAATTAACCAATTAGTAGCTTGATTAGCTAAAGATGCAATAGCGGTATCAAATAACGAAACAGTTAAATGCGAACCTTTATTGGTTTTGTATTTATTTAAGAGTGCAATTAAAATAGCTTCTTTAAGTTGATGGCCAGCTAAAATGTCAATTAAGGCAACAGGCATTTTTAATGGATCTGCATTTTTTTCTCCATTCATAAACATAAACCCACTTTCAGCTTGTAAAATTAAATCGTAAGCTGTGCGAGGATTGTTATTTCCAAAACCATTGATTGATGCGTAAATTAAAGTAGGGTTTAATATTTTTAATGTATTGTAATCTACTTTTAATTTTAAGTCATCACCTAATTTGTAATTAGTAATTAAAATATCGGCTGTTTTAATTAATTCGTAAAACGATTGTAAATCTTTCTCAATGGATAAATCTAAAAATAAAATTTCTTTACCAGTATTTACGCTCCAAAAATAGGCACTTGCTTTATCGGTTTTATCTTCCGTCTTTAACTTCCAAGAACGAGTAACATCACCACCAGTTTTGGGATTCTCAATTTTAATAACAGTTGCTCCTAATTCAGCAAAAAATAAACCAGCTGATGGTCCTGCTAAAACACCAGCTAGTTCAATAACTTTTAAATCTGAAAAGAGTTTATTCATTTTTTGTTCTCGACTACGCTCGAACTGACATTAAAAGGCAGCTTGAACAGGTTTGTTATTTAAAATCAATTCAATTTTTTCAGTTACTTCAGGAGTAATTAAAGAAACAACATCTAGAGCTTTTAAATTTTCGATCAATTGCTCTTTTTTTGAAGCTCCTAAAATAGTAGTGCTAACATTAGGGTTTTTAATAGTCCAAGCAATAGATAATTTAGCAACAGATGTTCCTAATTCATTAGCTAACAAAGCTAATTTTTTTGTTTTCTCGATTTTGGATTCTTCTCCTAAGGTGCGTTCTTTCAACCAATCCATCCCTTCAATATGTAAACGGTTATCTTCAGGAATACCGTTATTATATTTGCCAGATAATAAACCAGATGCTAACGGACTCCATATTGTTGTTCCCATTCCAAAATCTCTAAATAATAATAAATAGTCTTTTTCCAATTTTGTTCTTTCAAACATATTGTATTGAGGTTGTTCCATCGTTGGCCCAATCAATCTGTTTCTCTCGGCAAAAACAAACGCTGCCATAATTTCATCATTAGCCCATTCGCTTGTTCCCCAATATAAAATTTTACCTTGTTGTATTAAGGTATTCATTGCCCAAACTGTTTCTTCAATCGGTGTGTTTTTATCAGGACGGTGACAAAAGAATAAATCAATATAATCTACCTGTAAGCGTTTTAAAGCGGCATGACAGCCTTCAATAATGTGTTTGCGAGATAACCCAGTTTGATTTGGTTTTTTGTCTTCGTAACCAAAATATACTTTACTAGATACACAGTAAGAACTACGAGCCCAATTTTTTTGTTTTAAAATTTTACCCATCACTTCTTCCGATTTTCCTGCAGCATATATTTCTGCATTATCAAAAAAGTTTACGCCATTCTCGTAAGCAATAGTTAATAGCTCATCAGCCGTATTGTTTTCAATTTGTTTACCAAATGTAATCCAAGATCCAAAAGATAATGTACTTACTTGTAATCCTGATTTTCCTAATCGTCTATATTCCATATTGTATTTTTTTTTAACCACAAAGCTCGCTGAGTTATTTCGCAAAGAAAGCAGAGGTATTTATTTATTTTTTTACTTCACTAATATTTTTGGTTCTAACATGTCAAGCATAGCGTATTTAACACCTTCTCTGCCAAGTCCACTATCTTTTACTCCACCATATGGCATTTGATCGTAACGCAGAGTAGGCACGTGGTTAAGAATAACACCACCTACCTCTATTTGTTTAAAGCATTTATTTAATTCATTTGTATCATTAGTAAAGACTCCACATTGCAAACCAAATTTTGTATTATTTGCTTGTTGTATAGCTTCGTCAATCGTATTGTATGAATTAATACAAATTACTGGTCCAAATACCTCTTCTGCATACACTTTCATAGTGTGATTGCAATTTGTCAGTATAGTAGGTTCTATATAACTACCATTTCTTTTTCCTCCACATACTAATTGCGCGCCTTGCTGTATGGCTTCGTTAATCCAGTTCTCAACACGTATAGCATTTGCTTCATCAATCATGTTTGAAATATCTGTTGTTGTGTCTAAAGGATTTCCTGATTTTAAATCAAGTGTTAATGATTTTAATTCATTCACAACTATTTCATATAAAGAAGAATGAACAATAAAACGTTGTGCGTGAATGCATATTTGTCCACTATAAGCAAAAGCACCCATTAATGATTTAGCTAAAGCATCTTTTAAATTGGCGCTAGGAGTAATAATGGTTGCGGCATTTCCACCTAATTCTAAAACTACTTTTTTCTTTCCGCTTTCCGCTTTCATTTTCCAACCAATATCGGGAGAGCCTGTGAAACTTAATAATTTAAAACGTTCATCGGTCACTAATAAATTACCCGTTTCTCTATCCATAGGCAAAATAGACACAGCGCCTTTTGGTAATTCTGTTCTATCAATAATTTTCGCTAACTCTAAACAAGATAAAGGCGTGCGACTAGCTGGTTTTAAAATTATTGGGCAGCCACTTGCAATAGCAGGTGCAATTTTATGAACTGCTAAATTCATTGGGAAATTAAAAGGTGCAATGCCAGCAATTAAACCAATTGGGAAGTATTCAATAATTCCGTCTCTTTTATCTGTTTGCAAAATTCTTTCTAAAGCAAGATGTTCGGTTCTGTCTTTTTTACTTTCATCTGCAGCAATTGAAAATGTGTATGCTGAACGATCAATTTCTGCTAAAGCATATTTTAATGGCTTTGCACTTTCCAAACTTAAAATTTCTGCTAATCTTTTTCTGTTAGCGTAAATTTCATTTGAAATTTGTTTTAAGATATGATGTTTTTTTTGAGTAGATAAATTTTGCAATTCTTCTTTTACAGAAAGCGCTTTTGTAATGGCTTCTTCTAAAATAGTTTCATCTGCTATATATGTTGTTGCAACCAATGAATGATTATATGGATTGTATATACCAAGTGTGTGATTTGTTGTAATAAAATTACCAGCTGAATAAATAGAATAGTGATTCAAATTATTTAATTTTTAAGTTAAATTGTTTTTGAGCAGTAACAACAGCCTGATGTAATTTTTTCTCTAATAATTTTTTAGGAGGCAATGCGGTTAAGTATTCAGCTACCTTAATATTGCTTTTTTCAAGTTGAAGTAACTCTATATGTTCTTCTGATTTTTCTGCACATAAAATCAAACCAATAGGCGTGTTTTCGCCTTCCCTTACTTCATGCTTTTCGAGCCAACGTAAATATAATTCCATTTGCCCCTTATATGAGGCTTTAAATTTTCCTAATTTTAAATCTATTGCAATTAATCTTTTGAGACCTCTGTGGTAAAATAATAAATCAATACGAAAATCTTCTGAATCAATAATGATTCGTTTTTGCCTTGCAACAAATGCAAAATCTGAACCTAATTCGATAATGAATTTTTGTAACGAGTTTAATATGCAGCTTTCTAAGTCTTTTTCGCTATACGTATCCTTTAAACCTAGGAAGTCTAATAGATATGGGTCTTTAAATACTAATTCTGTATTGGAAACGACTTTATGTGTAGCTTGTTTTTTTAGGTCTTGTTTTATTAGTGCTTTTGTTTTTTTTGAAATTGCTGTACGTTGAAACAACATACTGTTTATTCTTTCTCGTAGTTGCCTAACTCCCCATTTTTCAATGTTCGTCATTTGTTCGTAAAACGATCGTTCTACATCATCTTTAATAGTTAGTAATTCTATAATATGACTCCAACTGAATTGTTGCGACAGTGTCGCAACTTTTTGATTTGTTTTGTAGTACCTAGCAAATACAAGCATTCTGGTTAATGCTGATTTTGTATATCCTTGACCGTATTCATTTGTTAATTGTTGCGACAGTGTCGCAACAATTTGACTTCCATACTCGGCACGCTTGTTTTTTAATATTTCTTCTTGAATTCTTTTTCCTATGTGCCAATTTAAAAGCACCAAATTACTATTAATATTGTAAGCAACCTGAACTTTTGTTTTCTCAATTAATGATTTTACATCCTTAAATAAATTAGGTTTTACAACTTTAGGTTTTAAAGAACTTTTTGTTTTTTTTATAGTCGCATCTTTTTTCATCTAAAAAATAAATTTGTTACTTAAAACTATTTTTTAGTTAAAGCTTTAAATACATCTTCTAATTTTTGTTCTTCCTTATTCATAGTTAATACGCTTAAGTTATGTTTAACGGCGTAGTTAAATAATTCTTTACGAACATCATTTTCTAGGTCAGAAATTATTTGCCATGTTTTACCTTCTATTAAAATAGCATCTTCAACTCCTGTAATTGATTTTAATGTATTTGCCGAAACCTCTTTGTCAAATTCAACAGTAATAACTTGTTTAGTCGTGTTTTTTTGTAAGGTTTCAGTGGTATCGTTTGCAACAATTTCACCTTTATTGATAATGATGACTCTATCACATACAGCTTCTACTTCTTGCATGATGTGAGTGCTCAACATCACTGTTTTTTCTTTTCCTAGTTTTTTAATTAAACCACGAATTTCTTCTAACTGATTTGGATCTAAACCAGTTGTTGGTTCATCCATAATTAAAACTTTTGGATCATGAATCATAGCTTGCGCTAAACCAACACGCTGGCGATATCCTTTTGATAAAGCTCCAATTTTTTTATTTTGTTCTACTTGTAATCCAGTAGCGTCAATCATTTCTTTAACACGTTCTTTGGCATTTTTAATTTTGTATAAGCCTCCTATAAATTCTAAAAACTCTTTCACATACATATCCAAATACAATGGATTATGCTCGGGTAAATAACCTATTTGTTTTCTCACTTCAATACTTTGTTCATTAGTATCAAACCCGCAAACAGTAGCCGAACCTTCGGTCGGTGGAATATAACAAGTTAAAATTTTCATCATGGTGCTTTTTCCTGCACCATTTGGCCCTAAAAATCCAACAATCTCATTGGTGCCTATTTCAAAAGAAATATTATTTAGAGCTTTTTGAGTGCCGTATAGTTTGGTAATATTATTTACTTTAATTGACATAGCGGTAGATTCTAACTCAAAAATAGTGTTTTTTTATTAGATATAATAGAACGCTGATGGCGAGGATAGTTATGATTTTATAAGATAAAGCGGTTAATGTTAGTTAAATACAAAAATCATATTTAGTCATAGTAAATCTGAGTTATCTGCGTTCTATTTATTAATTCATTATCTTTGCTGTAATGACAGGATTAGTTACAAAATCTACAGGTAGTTGGTATGCCGTTCGTATTGATAGCGGAGAGATGCTTGAATGCCGTTTAAAAGGTAAAATACGATTAGATGACCGAAAAACAACCAATCCAGTATCAGTTGGAGATATTGTAGACATTGATAGAGATAAAGATGGAAGTAATCAAATTACCAATATTCATCCACGAAAAAATTATATTATCCGTAAATCCATTAATTTGTCTAAACAAGCACATATTATTGCTAGTAATTTAGATCAAGCAATTTTAGTAGCCACTTTGGTTGCTCCAAGAACTTCTTTAGGATTTATTGATCGTTTTTTAGTAACAGCAGAAGCGTATGAAATTCCTGCAAAAATTATTTTTAATAAAAAAGATGTGTTGGATGAAGAAATGCTGGAATTGCAAAATGATATGATGAAATTATATACTGATATTGGATATGATTGTTATTCTGTTTCATCATTTGATAAAAAAGATATTGAATTTATAAAAACGTTATTAAAAGATAAAACGACATTAATTTCAGGGCATAGTGGAGTGGGGAAGAGTACTTTAGTAAATGCCATTGATACAGGATTAGATTTAAAGATTGGAGATATTTCGGCTGCACATTTAAAAGGTATGCACACTACAACTTTTGCCGAATTATTTCCATTGTCTTTTGGAGGAAACATTATTGATTCGCCAGGAATTAAAGAATTGGGATTAGTAGAAATGAAGAAAGAAGAGGTGGCTCATTATTTTCCTGAAATGATGGCTAAAATGAATGATTGTAAATTCAATAATTGTATACACGTTAACGAGCCAGGTTGTGCTATTTTAAAAGCAGTTGAAAATGGTGAGATTTCTCAAGAACGTTACCAAAGTTATCTTGGTATTTTAAATGGAGAGGAAATGGATTGGAAAGAGTGGGAGATTAGATAGATTGAAATCTTAAATTAAAAAGCCCTATGTTATTATAACATAGGGCTTTTTAATTATTTTCAAGATTATTTATTTTTTATTTCTTTTATTAAAGTTCCTTCTTGAATTACCCTGAAGGCTGTTCTTCTGTTTTTTTGATGAGCAGCTTCAAATTCTTCACTTTTAGGAATCATAGTAGCAATTTGTTCGTCGTTTACCAATGGTTTTGTTTCACCGTATCCAGTTGGCAGTAGCCTTGATTTTGTAATTCCTTTACTCATTAAATAATCAACACAAGATTGTGCTCGGGCTTGAGATAATTTTAAATTTAGCTTGTCACTTCCTCTGGTATCTGTGTGAGAGTTAATTTCAATACTGAAGTTGTCATTTAAAATTAAGTAGTCGTAGATTTTATCCAATATTTCTTTTGATTTTGGACGTAAACTAGCTTTGTTTAAATCATACTCGATACCTTCAATAACAACATCCTCTTTAGGAATAGTTGTTAATATAAAGTCTTGAACAAGATGAGTAGTTTCTGTTAAGTCTTTAGTTTTGGCACTAGCAGAGCTTGCTTGGTATCCTTTTTTTTGTGCCTTTAAAAAATATTGTTTATTTTCTTTTAATGGGGTTGAATAAAATCCCTTTTCATCTGTAATTAAAAATAAAGGTTCGTCATCCCCGCTTACGTCTTTTATGGTAACTAATGCACTTGGTATAGGCTCAAATGTATCGTAATCGATAACAGTACCACTGATATCAAATAAAATCGGTTCATTTTGAAATTCGTAAATATCATAACAATTTCCTCCAGGACAATCTTCTCTATCGCTTGCGAAATAACCTTTAGTTTGAACTCTATCTAAAATAAAATAGGCATCATCTTTACTTGAATTAATTGGGCTTCCTAAATTTTTAGGTGTGGCGTAAACTGAATCATCTACATTTAAAGAACTTTTATAAACATCCAAACCACCAATTCCAACATGCCCATTTGAGCTAAAAAATAATGTATTTGATATTGTATGATAAAAGGGAGTTGTTTCGTCTCCAGCTGTATTTATTGTTGCACCTAGATTTCGAGGTTCACCAGTTAGGCCTTGTTCGTCAATGTTACAAACATATAAATCAAATCCGCCAAATCCGCCTGGTTTATTTGAAGAAAAATATAACTTTGTGCCGTCAAAGGTTATAAATGATTGTATGGATTTATATCCCGATTTGTTAACTGTACCACTTAATTTATATGATTCGTAAAATAAGCCGTCTTGCATTTTTGCCATATATATAAATGCTTCATTTCTGTTGGCATCACTCCAACGTGTATAAAACATTATATTATCTGATGAAATAACATTAGATCCTTCGTGTAATCCAGTATTAACAGGGCGTCCAAAGTTAACTGGCTTCATCCATCCCGTATCTTTTAATTCGGTATAGTATAAATCACATAAATACCTCGAATCTTGTTTTTCAGGATTTAATAAAACACCACCTTTTCTTGCACTGGTAAATAATAATTTAGTAGGACTTCCCCAATACATGGGTGCAAAATTTGAAGTTCCAGCATTAAAAACAATAGTATCTAGTTTTTTAGCTATAATCAATCGCTTGTTACTTATAGAATCTAATGCAAAGTAGCATGAACTTAAGCTTTTTTGAAATGCTTTTTTTAGAGAGTCATTTTTTGCTGTTTCCATCAAAATCTCAAATAAGAACATGGCAGTATCGTAATTTTTTATTTGCAATAGTGCCATTGCGTAGTGGTGCATATCTTCTGGATAGGAACCATTATCTACAACTCTTTTATAATATTTTACAGAATTTCGATAGTCAAAATTTAATCTATAACAAACCGCTAATTGATGATTCACGTAATCCGCTTTAGTAATTTCCTTTTTAGGTTTTGCTACTGATCTTTTGGTAGTGTCTTGTTTAAATTCTTTAGTTTTTAAATTAACTAATTGTACCTCATAAGGTAATATCAGTTCTTTTAAAACGGTGGTATCATCTAAAATATTATTATAATATATTATTGCATTTGTATAATCTTTTTTAAAAAAAGACTCATCTGCGTATTTTAACCAAAGTGATTTAGATTGCCCAAGTAATTGAACTGAGGCAATAAGAATAGTAGCTAGTATTAATTTTCTCATAACCTTTATAATCTTGGACAGTGGCGTGCTTCTTTTTTATTTGATTTTTTGCCCATATACGTCAATGATATTTCAAAAGCACCACGATATTTTGAAGCATCTTTTAAGCTAGATACATTGGCATCGTACGCAATTTTTGCGATGTAATTATTTTTTCGTGCACCAATATAAAATACAGCAGCATCTTTATTTCTATAATTTATGCCTGCTAACGCATAAAATTCTTGTTCTTTAAAAAAGTAACCTAAATCAATTGAATACAATTGTTCTGTTGCATTTTTCTGAATCATAATTAAGGCTTTTGGTAACACAAAAAAGTGTTCCGTGACATTAATCCTCAAACCAGCGTGTATATAGTGTCTAATTGGTAATTTATTACTGCTTTGATAGTAAGATTCTTTTTGGTTAGTAAGATTGAAAACAGAATAACCAATAAATTGATTGACGCGAGCTTGTTGTTTTGCGTTAAAATAGATAACACCAGCATTTATTTGTTCAGTAATAAAAGATTGGCGGTTGTATGATTCTCCGCTTGATAATGATTTATCAAAATATCCCCCGTCTCTGCTTGTGTATTGGTTGTTGAATGTATATAAGCCAGCTTCAACAGTTTTTTGTGTTGCTCCAGCTTGTAATCCAAAAGATAAATTATGATTTTTATTTTTATCTAAAGGTACTGCATATGAAACAGAGAACATACCTTGCAATACATTGTAATTTCCTACACCTGCTCTCATATTGATAATCTGACCGCCAAATCCCCATTTACCTTTAGGCGCATCCAAACTTAGTAATGCAGTATTATAAGGTTTAAAAGCAACCGAACGCCATTGATTTCTATATTGAGCATGTACTCTAAAATTAGCATCAACTACTCCTGTTAAAGCAGGATTTAAGAATAAAGGACCTGCATCATACATAGATAAATGAAAATCCTGTGCTTTTAAAGAACATGTCCATAAAAGTAAAATACTATAGGTTATAAATAATTTTTTTCGCATCTTATCTTAATAATGTTACGTCTCCAGTTTTTTTAATAATTTTCTCGTTTAGCATTTCTACTTCTACTACCCAAACATATACACCAAGTGGTTGGTCAATCCCTTTAAATTTACCATCCCAGCCTTCTAATTGATCATTTGTTTCAAAAATAAGTTGCCCCCAATTATTATATACTCTTACAACAATTGATTTAAAAGGACCTCCTCTTACTAAAAATAAATCATTTTCACTGTCGCCATTTGGAGAAAATGCAGTAGGCACATCGGGTAATAATACAATCGAAATATCCTTTCTTGCAGAATCCAAACATCCGTTAATATCTTTAACAACAAGCAATACTGAAAAATCTCCTTGATTGTTGTAGGCGTGAGATGTGTTTTGAGTGTTTGCAGCAGTTGAATCGCCAAATGCCCAGTACCAATTTACTAAGGAGGCTGGCCCTGACGATAAATCAGTAAAGTTAACAGTTTCCAAAGCCTCAACAGGATTTGGATTTATACTAAAGTCAGCATTAGGCCCTGAAATAACAGTTATTGTTTTTGTTATGGTGTCTTTACAACCAAATGATGAAGTGGCAACTAAAGTTACAGTATAATTGTTTGCACTGCTAAAGGCATGTTGTGGGTTTTGAATAGTAGAACTTTGTGAATCTCCAAAATTCCATTGCCAATTTGTAATACCTCCTGATAACGTTTTTGTAGAATCTACAAATTGAGTGGTGTTACCAACGCAAGATGTGTTTTGGTAAAATTGAGCTTGAGGTAAAAAATAAACTTCAATGGCTCGTTTAATCGTATCATTACAACCATTACTTCCGTAAGCTATATGAGAAACAGTATATGTTCCTGGATTAATATAGGAATGTGTGCCAGTAGTTGCATTTGAAGTTCCCGAATCCCCAAAATCCCAATATAGAGCAGTTATACTACCTGATGTTGTAGTAGACAGATCATTAAAGGTTGTTGTTTGTTTAGCACATACGTTACTCATATTAAAATTTGCTTCAGGCGAAGATTTAAAAGATAATTTAACTGTATCACTAACTCCTGCACAACCTTTATTAAAAGTAGAAGACAATACTAACGTAACTGAACCATTTGAAATATCTAAAAGTGAAGGTTGGTAAAATGTATTGAGTATAGAGTCTTCTGGTGTAAAATAACCTGTTCCTAATGAAGTCCATGCACCAGAAGTAGTTAAACCATTTACACTTCCAGTTAATTGAATTAATTGGTTGTCACAAACTGAATTATCTGCACCTGAACTAACGATTGGTGATTTTGCAATAACCACTAATACAGTATCTGTTTCGGGACTACAGTTTCCGCCTGTGGATGTTAATATTAGTTTTACATATCCCGCTAATGTATCTGCTTGCCCAATTGTATATATCGTACTTAAATTTGTGGAGTTAGTAAAAACACCATTTCCTATGGTTGACCAAATGCCTGTACTTGCACCTCCGCTTATTGAACCATTAACTGGATGAAAAATATTACTATAACAAATGGTGTCATTAGTACCAGCATCAACAATTGGACTTGGAGTGACATTTATAATCAAACTATCATTTACTGAATTACAATTACCATTATTGGTTGATGTTAATTTTATACTAACTGTTCCAACTGCTATATCTGACGGACTTAATTGATAAATTGTGTTTAAGGACGAAGTTGATGGTGAAAATAACCCAGAACCTGTTGATGACCAAACACCTGAGGTTGATCCAGCAGTTACAGTCCCTGTAACTGATACAGATGCATTATTTGCGCATACCGAAATATTCGGCCCTACTGCTACCAAAGGAGCACTTGTAAATACTATTTTAAAGGTATCTACTTCTTGTAAACAAGTTCCATTGTTGGTTGAACTTAAAATTAAATTTGTAAATCCTGCTGCAATTTCGGCGGCACTAGGCGTATATAATCCTGTTAACGCCGTATTATTAGGGCTAAAAGTTCCAGTTCCACCAGTCCAAACACCTGTTGTTGTTGCCCCAGTTATTAAGCCAGAAAGTGGTGCACTTGCATTGTTTTTACATATAGATAAATCAATCCCTGCATTTACTAAAGGAGCGTTTGTGAAATTAATAACCACTGTATCTTTAGCTTGGCTACAGTTGCCGTTATTTGAAGAATTTAAAATAAGGTTTGCAAATCCTGCTGAAATTTCGGCGGCACTTGGGCTATAAGTTGCTCCAAGAACAGAGCTATCTGGACTATAAGTTCCAGTACCACCCGACCAATAGCCAGTGATAGTTGGTCCGGTTATATTACCAGATAAAATACTTAATGGATTATTTGCACATGCAGATAAATTAAAACCAGCATCAACTGTTGGAGCATTCGTGAAACTAATTAAAATACTATCTTTTACTTGATTGCAGTTTCCATTATTTGTAGATGATAGAACTAAAGTTGTAAATCCAGCTAATAGTTCGGCGGGTGTTGGTGTATATGTTGTACTAAGCGCTGCATTGCCAGGATTAAATGTACCTAAACCACCCGACCAAATTCCAGAAGTAGCTCCAATTGTAACTGAACCATTAATTGCAACCGTAGCATTATTTACACAAACTGATATATCTGGACCAATAGCAACTATTGGAGAACCTGTGAACGATATAACTACTGTATCAACTGCTTGGTTACAAGTACCGTTATTAGTTGAACTTAAAATTAAATTTGCAAAACCAGCAGCCAATTCAGCATTACTTGGGGTATATGTTGCACTTAATACAGAATTGTTGGGATTAAAAGATCCTGTTGCACCGCTCCAAATACCTGTTGTAGTTGGACCTGTTACAATACCCGAAAGAGAAATTGTTGCGTTGTTTTTACATACAGATAAATTTAAGCCTGCATTTGCAACTGGAGCATTTGTAAAGTTAATAAGTATTGTATCTCTAACTTGATTGCAATTTCCGTTATTGCTTGAATTTAAAAATAAGTTTACAAACCCTGATGCAATTTCAGAAGCGCTTGGCGTATATATTGCACCTAACACAGAACTATCTGGGTTAAAAGTTCCCAAACCGCCAGACCAGTATCCAGTATTTGTAGGCCCCGAAACAATACCCGAAAGTAAAGTAGATGAATTATTAATACAAGAAATTAAATTATTTCCAGCATTTACAACTGGTGAATTTGTAAATATGATTAAAACACTATCCTTTTCTTGATTACAATTTCCATTATTTGTTGAAGTTAAGACTAGGTTTGCAGAACCTGTTAAAATTTCGGCAGGAGTAGGAATATATACAATTGACAGTGACGTGTTACTAGCATTAAAAGTTCCATTTCCGCCCGACCAAATACCTGTTGTAGAACCTGCTGTAACCGATGCCGTTATTGCTACAGTTGGATTATTTGCACAAACAGATATGTTTGGACCCGTAGCTACAATTGGAGCATCAGTAAATAAAATTCTTACAGTATCCATTACTTGATTACAAAATCCATTGTTTGTTGATGTTAGAATTAAATCGGCAAAACCTGCAATTAATTCAGCATTACTAGGAGTATATGTGCCCGTTAAAGTTGTATTATTTGGATTAAATGTACCAGAAGCACCACTCCAAATTCCAGTTGTAGTAGGTCCAGAAATTAATCCAGAAATTAACGCTTCGGCATTGTTTTTACATACTGTTACATTAGTACCAGCAATTACAGTTGGGGCGCTTGTAAAGTTGATAATTATATCATCTATATTTTGATTACAATTGCCATTGTTTGTTGATATAAGTGTTAGGCTGACAGAGCCAGCTGCAATTTCAGCTGCACTAGGTGAATATAATGAATTTAAAACAGTATTATTCGGTGTAAATGTGCCAGTACCACCAGCCCAAATACCTGTTGATGTTGGACCTGTTACAGAACCGGAAAGTGAAGTGTTAGGATTGTTTTCGCAAGCCGTTAGGTTTGCTCCAGCACTTACAATAGGAGCTCCTGTAAAGGTAATTAAAATGCTATCTGATACTTGTTTGCAATTGCCATTGTTACTTGATGCTAAAACTAAGTAAACTGAACCAGAGGCTATTTCGGTTGGAGTAGGAGTGTAAGTTGATGATAAAGCTGCACTAGATGGACTATATGCTCCTGTGCCACCTCCCCAAATACCTGTAGTTGAACCAACTGTCACTGATCCACTTATGGCAACAGTTGCATTATTAGCACACACTGATAAATTAGATCCCATAGTAACTACAGGGGCATTTGTAAATCGGATTTTTAAACTATCATATCTGTTAGGACAGCTATTTAAACTACCTGTTGATGTTAATTTAATAGTTACACTATCTGCGGCAAGGTCGCTTAAAGAGGGAAGATAAGTTGTGTTTAATGCTCCGGAATTTCCAAATGAACCTGTGCCAGAACTTGTCCAATTGGCGCCAGCGGCTAACTGTAAAGATCCATTTAATGGTACTAAAGAAATATTGTTTTTGCAAAGTGTTATTCCTGCACCAGCATCTACAATTGGAGATTTAAAAATATTTACGACACTAGTATCTTTTATCGAAGCACAGTTTCCTGTAGATGATAAAATAAATTTTATTTGTGACTGATTTAAATCATTAGAACTTAAAGTGTATGTTGTATTTAAACTACTTGAATTTCCAAATGTCCCAGTTCCATCTGGAGTAGTCCAAATACCAGTTGTTGTTCCTCCATCAACAGTACCGTTTAAAGAAATAGTTGTAGTTTCTGTACATATATTCTTATCAATACCTGCATTGGTATATACTTTCCTTAAAAAAGATGACATATAGTGATATAAACAACCGCTACTTGCCCCTCCATTAATAACGCCCATAGCAAATAAACTATCAGTTGGATGTGTATTTCTTAACAAGTTTGTTGCACTTGCTCCAATTTCTCCTACTGTATAGCTTCTTTGAAAACCACTCCATACACCACCAGTTCCTGGAACAACTGTAAATCCAGAGGCAGGAACTAAAAGGTTACTCCCATTTAGTAAAAAATTACCAGTTGCAACTGTTTTACATAAAATGTTTAAAATAAATGTTTGTGAATTTGTTCTAGTAAAACTTACCTGATCCGATCCTGCACAACTTAACGGTGGAAGAATTGCCTCTCCTAATTCGCATCCAAAACCACTAACATGTATCACATATACAGGTTTATCTCCTGTTATATATGTAAGAGGGTTTATTGTATTATAAAAATAGGTATCACCCCTATTTAATAACACATTCGTAACACCTCCATCATTGATCGTAATTTGGGTAAAATTTTGTGTAGCTACAATATACGCTCCTTCAAATTGCGCAGCATTTAAACCACCTTTATTAATGATATACTCAGTTCCAACAACTTCTACTGGAACTATTTGATCTCCCATTAAATCTCTACAACCACTTACGCCTTGAACAGAGTCATCTGAAACAGTTACTGAAATTGGTTTATTAGAAACAACAATAGTTCCACTTAAATTCTGACCACTAACAGTAGTAAATCTTGTTACATTTTCAATATTATAAGACTGACCAGCATTTAAAGCAACGGAGTAGGTAACATTGGCGGCATGTCCAACTACATTGCAACGAGGTGTTACCCAGATAATGGTTCCATTTTGAGAAGCAACTACCACAATTTGAGATTTTGGAGCAGGCGTATAATTTCCATTATCTCCTTTGGTTTGAAAAGGACATACAAATTCTAAGCCTAATCCATTTTGTCCTTTCAGTGAATATGTTTCAGGATTATTAACAACGGTTACAACTTCATAAATCGCAGTTATAGGAAAATCAGAAGTGATTTTTAATCCTCTATTATGAGTAACATCCGCCGGTACATTTTCGATTTGATTAATTAAATGAGATAATGATTCTGATACTAAAGAATTTGCTGGAATAACGAATGTTGTGTCAAATGAGCCAGCTGGTTGCCTCACACGAACAGTAGTTGCATTATTAAAAGATGATAGTCTTAATACCACAGGAACATTGTTTGCGTGCCCAGTTGTGACCCATGGCGCAGCAAACCAAAAAACCGTATCTATTTGTGATATAACTGATTTACTACTTAAAACTAGTAAAATCAATAATAATCTATTTAGTACTTTTTTCATTTTCTTTTTTTAATTTGGTTTTAATACTATTGTCAATGTCATTTAATTCTTGCTCATCAGCATCTAATTTTTTCTTTGGTTTAATAAATTGGTATGCTATTGATATTTCATGAGACCCACTAGCATATGATTTGATATTTGATGTTATCATATCATATGAATATCCAATAGTTAACTTATCTTTTATTGTAACACCAATTAATGCACTTGCAGCATCATTCATTCGATAAGAACCTCCAATCCAAAATAAGTTTTTATAAAGTACTCTTAAGCTAAATTCAGGCTGAAATGGAGCAGGAGCATTGAACTTAACTAAGGCTGAAGGCTGAACTGCAATGTTTTTTGAAACTTTAAATGTATAACCTGCAGTTGCATACATATGTTGAGATAAGTTGCTTTGAGAATCTTTCCAAGTTATTTTATTGCCAATATATTGGTAGGTTGCTACCCCAAAAAACAATTTGTCGCTATATAGGTATAATCCGCCATTTGAATCAAACACATTGTTAGATAAAATATTCCCAGTTAATAAATCATCGCCAGAATCTACAATTTTTGCATCATATAATTTAATACGGTATTGAACCATTCCGCCTGATACGCCCAGTCCTAGTTTGTAATTTTTATTTAATTTAATATGGTAAGCAAGGGTGAGGTACCCAGAAGTACGGCTTAATAAACCTGTGTTGTCAGAGTTAACTAATACACCTATTGCAATTTTTTTTTGTTTTCCTACAGGACTATGTATACTTACCATATATGTTTTTGGTGCATCTTGAAATCCAACCCATTGGTTACGGTAATTTAAATTAAATACAGCCGATGATTTTGAGCCTGCCACTGCAGGATTGTATGCATATGTATTAAGCATATAGTTAGTATATATTGGTAATTGTTGTGCAATACCAATTTTACTTAAAACTATTGAGCTTAGTATTAAAATGGAAATGTAAAATTTATTTTTCAAATGCATTATTTTTATGGTTTCAATTGTCAAATTATGATGAATTAGTTATTTATGATATAATAACTTTTAGTTTATCTTATTAATAGGATACCACCTTTAAATGGTTCCGTAATTATTGGATCGTTTAAATTTAAAACATAATAGTAAGTGCCAACGGGTAACACTTGTCCTTTATAGGTTCCGTCCCAAGGTGATGTGTAGCTACCTTCAGACGTATAAATTTCTTCGCCCCATCTGTTATATATTTTTACAGAGGCTTTTGGATACAATAAACCTAAGAAATCTAATTTCCAAACATCATTTTTCCCATCCCCATTAGGCGAAATGGCATTTGGTATTAATGTCGATATTTCAAAAGTTACATTGTTTATTTTTATAGCAACGCGAGCTGTATCAGAACATCCATAACCGTCGCTTACAACTTGAGTAACTACATAAGTTCCATTGTCATAGTATATTGTCGAAGGATTTTGAAGAGTAGATCCATTTCCTTGAGCATCTCCAAAACTCCACGACCAAGTACTAGAATAACTTGAAGTATCTACGAAATTCACCGTCGTTCCTACATTAACACCTGAGGAAATTGAATAAGCAAATCCTGCTGAAGGTCTCGGAGTTAAATTCAGTTGTTTAACTATAGTATCTTTACAGCCATGATTTGTGGTGGCTATCAAAGTAATGTTATACAAACCCGAACCAGGAAATAATTGCGTTGGATTTTTAATATTACTTTGTCCAGGCCCACCAAAATCCCAAAACCATTGGTTTACTATTTCTGGTGATGATACTTTTGAACTGTCTGAAAAAATTAAGGTTAACAAATTACCATTACATATTCTATTAATGCCAAAATCTGCATTTGGTAAAGTATAAACTGTTGGTGTTTTTGTTATGGTGTCATTACATCCAAACGAATTTGATACAATTAATTGTGTTGAATATGTTCCTGACGTTGAGTAAGTATGACTTGTGTTTTGCGTGTTTGCATTTTCTCCATCTCCAAAAGACCATGACCATGATGTTACAGTTCCGGATCCTGCTAACGAAAAGTCTGTAAATGCAGTTGAGTTATTTAAACAAACATTATTATAATTAAAGTTAGCAAATGGTTTTGGAACAAAGTTTAACTTAATTAAATCATTGACTGCATTACATCCTGCATTATTAGTTGATGTGAGTGTTAGGTTCACAAATCCAACAGAAATCTCAGCTGCACTAGGCGTGTAAGTTGCTGTTAAAACAGTGTTGTTTGGATTAAATGTTCCAGAACCACCTGTCCAAATTCCTGATGTTGTTGGCCCATTTACAACACCTGCTAATACCGTTGATGCGTTATTTTTACAAGAAAATAAATCGACACCAGCATTAACACTTGGAGGGTTTGTGAAATTGATGATTATAGTATCACTAACTTGATTACAGTTCCCATTATTTGTAGAGTTAAGAATTAAACTTACTGAACCAGCTGCAATTTCAGCGGCATTTGGTGTATAAGTGGTAGTTAGTGAAGTGTTTCCTGGATTAAAAGAACCTGAACCTCCTGTCCATATTCCAGTTGTTGATGACCCAGAAACTAAGCCATTGATTAATACAGAAGGGTTGTTTTTACAAGAAAATAAATCAACACCTACAGTTACTATAGGTGGATTTGTAAAATTAATAACTAAACTATCTTTCACTTGATTACAATTTCCGTTATTAGTTGAATTTAATGTTAGTTTAACAAAACCATTGCTAATTTCAGAAGGAGTAGGAATGTAAATTGGGTTTAAAGAGGTATTGCTTGGAGTAAATGTCCCTGTGCCGCCAGCCCAAATACCAGTTGTAGTAGGCCCATTTACTGAACCCGAAAGCATAGAATTAGCGTTATTTTTGCAAGTAAGTAAATCAATTCCAGCATATACTGAAGGAGCTGTGGTAAAATTAATTAAGACATTATCATTTGCTATGGCACAATTACCAATATTTGTTGAGGTTAAAATTAAATTTACAAATCCAGCATTAATTTCGGAAGCGCTTGGAGTATATGTTGCTGTTAAAACGGTATTGTTAGGGTTAAAAGTTCCTGAACCACCAGTCCAAATACCTGTTGTAGTTGCACCTGATACAGTTCCAGAAAGAACTGTTGATGGGTTGTTTTTACATGAACTAACATTTAGGCCTGCATTTACTACAGGGGAGTTTGTATAAAATATAACCACGGTATCACTAACCTGTAAACATGTTCCGTTATTAGACGATGATAGAATTAATTTAGTAAAACCTGCGGTTAATTCGGATGCGCTTGGGCTGTAGGTTGCATTTAGAACAGAGTTGCTTGGATTATAATTACCAGTACCACCGCTCCAAATACCTGTTGAAGAAGCGCCAGATACAGAGCCAGATAACACAGAAGTAGCACTATTTTTACAAGAAGTGATATCTATCCCTGCATTTACAATTGGAGATGGTGTATATATAATTTTTACGCTATCTGTAACTTGTAAACATGTTCCGTTATTGGTTGATGTTAAGCTCAATGTAACAGCACCAGCTGCTAAATCGGCAACGCTTGGAATGTAGGTTGGATTTAGTGAAGTGTTACTTGGAGTAAAGGTTCCTGTTCCACCTGACCAAATACCTGTTGTGGTTGGTCCCGAAACTATACCAGATGGAAATGCATTTGCATTGTTTTTACAAGAATACAAATCAACACCAGCATAAACCGTTGGAGAGTTTGAAAAATTAATTAAAACATTATCAGTAGATGCATTACAATTGCCGTTTAAGGTAGAAGTTAACGTGAGATTAACAAAACCTGCTGCTAATTCACTGGCACTAGGAGTGTAAGTTGCAGTTAAAACTGTATTATTGGGGTTGTAAGTTCCTGCTCCTCCTGTCCAAACACCAGTTGATGTTGGACCAGAAATACTACCCGTAAGAACTGATGTGGCATTGTTTTTACAAGATGTAATATTTAAGCCAGCATTTGCAATTGGGGGAGCGGTATAAACTATTTGAACTGTATTAGTAACTTGTAAGCAATTACCATTGTTTGAGGATGTGAGTGTTAAGTTAACAAAACCAGCGGCTATTTCGGATGCACTTGGCGTATATGTTGGATTTAAAACTGCATTACTTGGATTAAAATTCCCCCCACCGCCAGTCCAAACTCCAGTTGTAGTAGCTCCAGATACGGTTCCTGAAAGTACCGCAGTAGGATTGTTTTTACAAGAGGATACGTTTGCGTCAGTTATAACAACAGGCGATGCAGAATAATTAATTTGAACATGATCAAATACTTGAGCACAATTTCCATTATTAGTAGATGTTAATGTTAATGAAACTAAGCCAGTTGTTAGTTCAGATGCACTTGGAGTATAAGTTGCATTTAACGCTGTATTTGTAGGCAAGAAAACACCTGTTCCTCCTGTCCAAATACCAGTTGTTGTTGTTCCTGAAATAATTCCTGATAAAATTGAGGAAGCATTATTTTTACACGCTGTTAAATCAACACCTGCATTTACCGTTGGTGGATTTGTGAAATTAATCAATACGTTATCACTTACCTGATTACAGTTGCCATTAAGTGTTGATGTTAATGATAAATTAACCACACCAGCGGAAAGTTCGGCAGCCGAAGGGATGTAAGTGGCCGTTAATACTGTATTACTTGGAGTAAACGTTCCGGTGCCCCCAGTCCAAACACCAGTTGATGTTGGCCCAGTGATTATGCCTGATAAAACCGAAACGGCATTATTTTTACATGTAGAAAAATTAATACCTGCATTTACATTTGGAGGACTAGTAAAAACAACTAGTATACTATCTTTTGCTTGATTACAATTCCCATTGTTAGTTGAACTTAAATATAATTTTACTTGTCCTACAGAAATATCAGCAGCACTCGGTAAATAATTAGTTGATAGTAAAATATTACTTGGATTAAAACTTCCTGAACCATTTGTTGTCCATTTTCCTGTAGTTGTAATTCCTCCTATTGTTCCACTTACAGCAAGTGTGGGATTATTGGCACATACAGATATTGTGGAAGCTGCAATACTTGATGTAGGAACTGGAGTTATTGTAATTTGCATCGTATCTCTTACCAGCGAACAAATTCCATTTGCGGTGGATGTTAATACCAACTTTACAGATCCGTTGCTTATATCTGTAGCACTTGGAATATATGTACTATTTAACGTCGTGTTGTTTGGTGAAAATGTCCCTGTAGTAGAACTAAACCAAAAACCTGTGGTTGATCCTCCTGCTATTGTTCCGTTTAGTAATACAAGGTTGTTGTTGCCACAAACAGTTTGATCGATAGAAGCATTTACAAGCGGTGACGGTTTAACAGAGAGAGACAAGGTGTCTTTTAATTGAGGGCATTGACCATTAGTAGTTAATATTAATTTTACTGGTTTTACAGTTGTATCTAGTTGACTTGGAGTATACGTATTTGTAAGTGCCGAAAATCCAGCTTCAAAAGTACCGTAGCCAGTTGTGGACCATATGCCTGAAATGTTACCTCCGCCTATCTGGGCATTTAAAGCTAAACTTCCATTAGCACAAATGGTAAAATCGCTACCAGCGTTTATAGAAGGATATGAAACAAACTCAGAAAGGTAAGCGTATGCACTACCTTTATTGTATGATCCATTTAAAGTGCTCATTCCAAAAACATCACCAGTATTTGTTACTTCATTGTGAGATCCTACAGGAATAGTAGCCGTTGAAAAGTAAATTTTAGCGGATTTGATATTTCCCGATGAACCTGGAACAATCGTAAAGGCTGATGCGGGGATTAAAGAGGCATTTCCGTTTAAGGCAAAATTTCCCTCATAGCCAGTTCTTGTAATAAGGTTTAAAGCTAAAGAGTCAGGTGACGTTCTTGTAAAAGCAGTTGTAAAAGTTCCTGCACAAAAAAATGGGGGAAGTTGAGCGCCACTTAATCTACAGCCATAACCAGAAACATGTAACGTGTAAACAGGCTTATTAGATTTGATATATGTAACACCTTGAACGGCACTATAAGTGTAATTCTGACCGAAATTCATGACAACATTTGTTACTGATCCATCATCAATAGTAAGTTGCGTATTGTTTTGGGTTGCTAGAATAAATATTTTTTCAGTTGACGCAGTTCCTTTATTTACAATGTAATCTGTTCCTAAAAATTCAGATGATGTGATTTGATCGCTAACAGAACTTAAACAACCTGATTGATTTAACCCACTTGATTGAATTGTTACAGCAATAGGCTTATTGGCAGAAACTATTGATCCTGCTAAACTTGAACTTGCAGAACGAGCTGTATCCTGACACGAAAATGATTGACCTTGCTGCAATAAAACAGTAAAAGTTGCATTTGCTGCATGACCAATAATAGCTGTTTTTGGAGTAATTAAAACTGTTGTATTGTTTTGCGTAGCAACAATGTCAAACGAAGAAAAAGATTTTGGAGTAGTTGCAGGAGATTGATTCCAAAACTCTTGCATTGGAACATAAAAATCAACTCCTAAGGCTTTTGGTCCTTTTAAACTAAGGTATTCTTTATTATTGGCAGATCTTATGGAGTATAAAACTGAGATTTTATGGGTAGAAGATATATATAAGCCATTATTTAAGATGCTATTTGCGGCATTATTTTCAATTGATGATATAAAAGTAGTTAAATCAATTGAGTCTATTGAATTTGCTGCAATTACCTTTGAAATGGGAGCAAAAGATACATTAGCAGGCTGCCTTATATTTACCGTAGCTGCTTGTTCGTAGGTGTTAAAATACAAATATATAGGTCTATCACCTAAACTTTGGGAAATATCAGGTGCAATAAACCAAAAAGAGGTGTCGATTTGAGATTTAACATTTAGAAAAAATGTTAAAAATATAATTAAAAATAGAGGATTTTTCTTAAACATAAGTTTTTCAAAGATAGAGCAGATTTTTTAATCGACAAATAAAAGTTGTTCAGAAAAATTACAGAATCAGATGTAAATGTTAAAAAAAATTAACAATTATCGAGCCAAAAAAATATAACGGAAACTTGCAGAACAAAAATAGTTTCCTTAGTTTTGCTTCCGAAAATGGAACCGCAAGAAAAAATATTAAAAACATCTTTAGAGTTATTTTTTAAATATGGCATTAAGCGTGTTACGATGGATGATATTGCTAAAGAATTGGGAATGTCTAAAAAAACGATTTACCAATTTTATAAAGAAAAAGATGATTTAGTCAATCAATTATGCATTGTTGAAATGCAAAAACAAGAATGTATATTTAAAAATATTGAAGAACAATCCCAAGATCCAATTCATGAAATTATTTTGATTTCAAATACAATGAGTGAAATGATGCAACATATAAATCCTATATTTTTTATGGATTTGCAAAAATTTCATTCTAATGCATTTTTACAATTTCAAAAATTTAAAGATGATTGTGCTTATAAAGATTTACTTAGAAATATTAAATTAGGGAAAGAACTTGGTGTTTATCGAAATGATGTGGATGAAGAGTTTACTGCAAAATATCGTTTAGCACAAATTGACATGTTGATGTTTGGTAATTATTTTTCTTTTGAAAAGATAAGTTTTAGTCAGGCTAATCAACTATTATTAGATATGTTTGTACACGGTATTTGTACTATAAAAGGGCATAGGCTAATTAATGAGTACAGGAAAATTAACGAACAAGAATAAAACAAATATATATGATAAAATTAAATTCACTCGCTTTACTTTTTACATTATCAGCAGTAGTGTTTCAATCAAAAGCTCAAGAGGCAAAATCTAATACTTTTAGTTTGCAGCAATCTATTGATTATGCATACAAAAATAGCCCTAACTATTTAAATGCAGAAAACGATGTGTTGATGGCAAAGTATAAACGTAAGGAAGTTTTGGGGATGGCTATGCCACAAATTGGCGCTAGTGTTGATATGAAAAATTTCATGAAAATACCTACGAGTGTATTGCCTAATTTTGTTTCTCCTGCTGTTTATGGAGGATTAGTTCAAGCCGGCGTAGCTCCTTATGATCCTCAAAAGTTATCACCAGAGGGGTATGAGCCAATTGCTGCAAATTTTGGAACAACATTTCAAGCTCAAGCTGGCGCTTCAGCATCTTTATTAGTTTTTAGTGCTGATTATTTAATAGGATTAAAAGCTACCAAAGAATATATCACTTTAATGAATATTAATGTGACCAGAAGTAAGGCTGATTTAGTAAGTCAGGTTTCTAAAGCATATTATAGCGTCTTGATTAATAGAGAAAGATTAAAACTTTTAGAAGCGAATATCGTTAAACTTGAAAAATTACTGAATGATACCAAAGCAACAAACAAACAAGGTTTTGTAGAACAAATAGATGTAGATAGATTAGAAGTATCGTATAATAATTTACTTACAGAGAAATTGAAAGTTGAAAGATTTACTTCTTATAGTGAGAATGTGTTGAAATTTCAAATGGGCTTTGTTGGTAAAGAAAATTTAAGTTTAACAGATTCTCTTGTTGTAACTGATAAAAATGAAATTGATGCTTCTAAAATTGATGTGTCGAATAGACCTGAAATTCAGTTATTACAATCTCAACAAAGATTGTATGATATAAACGTTAAGCGTTTAAAGTTTGGTTATTTACCAACAGTTGTTGCATACAGCAGTTTTAACTATTCAGGACAAAGAAATGATTTGAAATTTTTCACTAAGGAAAACATGTGGTATCCAACGGCATTATTAGGAGGCACATTATCTTTAAGTATTTTTGATGGATTTCAACGTCATTATAAAATTCAACAGGCAAAGTTAGATTATAAAAAAGGAGAACTAACTCTGCAGAATTTACAGTTAGCTACTGAATTAGAAAGCACAATGTCGGCAATTAACTATAATAATTCGGTTGCTTCATTACAAACACAAAAAAGAAATTTGGATTTAGCCCAAAATATTTACACGGTTTCTCAAAAAAAATATGAGCAAGGAATAGGTAGTAATTTAGAAGTAATTAATGCTCAAACTTCCTTAAGAGAAGCAGAAACTAATTATTTCAGTGCTATATATGATTTATTGTTTTATAAAATCGATTACTTAAAAGCTATAGGAACATTAGTAAAATAAAAACATAAAAATTAGAAATAAATATAATACATCTTATGAAAAACACCATTTTAATCATCGTAATTTCTGCCATATTTGCTGCATGCTCATCGCCTGATAAAAAAGCACAGCTTGAAAAATTAAGAACCGAAAAAGCAGCACTTGAAACTGAAATAGCTTTACTAGAAGAAGAATTAGCAAAAGCCGACACTACTAAAGTAAAATTAATTGATGTCGTAGCAATGACATTAACACCACAAACTTTTAAAACATTTATTGAAGTTCAAGGTCATATTGATGCGGATGAAAACGTTTCATTGTCTACTGAAATGCCTGGTACAATTACAAAAATAAATGTAAAAGTGGGCGATGAAGTTAGCAAAGGACAAGTGTTAGCTGAAACGGATGTGCGTGCTATACAACAACAAATTGCTGATATTCAAACCAGCTTAGATTTAGCTAAACAGATTTATGAAAAACAAAAGAATTTATGGGATCAAAAAATTGGCACTGAAATCCAATATTTACAAGCTAAAAACACTAAAGAAAGCCTAGAGCACAAAGTTACAACTATGCAAGAGCAAGTGCGTATGAGTAAAATTATTTCGCCTATTAATGGAACAGTTGATGCTGTAAATATTAAAATTGGTCAAGCAGTAGCGCCAGGTGTGCCTGCTATTAACGTCATTAATTTTAGTAACTTAAAAGTAAAAGCAGATGTATCTGAATCTTATGCAAATCGTGTTAAGGTTGGAAATGAAACGTTAGTGTTGTTTCCAGATATGCATGATTCAATTACTTCAAAAGTAAATTATTCTTCACGAGCTATTAATAATTTAACTCGTACGTTTGGAGTTGAGGTATTGTTAGATAATAAAAAAGAATATCATCCAAACATGGTTGCGAAATTAAAAATTAACGATTATCAATCCGATGCACCTAAAATTGTTGTGCCTGTAAAATTCATACAAAAAGGAACTAACGAAAATTTTGTGTTAGTTTCTGTTAATGGTAAGGTAGTTAAAAACGTTGTTAAAATTTCTCATGAATATAACGGCTTAGCCGAAATTTCCGAAGGATTAAAGGAAGGTGATTTATTAATTACAGAAGGTTACGATTTAATTAATGAAGGTGATAATGTTAATGTGAAAAAATAAGATTACACATTAATCATTTCTAAACTTAATAACTTTCTAAACTTAAACATATGTTAGATAAAATAAAAGAATTTAAACCCTCAAGTTGGGCAATAGACAATAAAATGACGGTCTATTTAATTACCATCTTTATATCACTTGCAGGTATTATGGCTTACAACTCTTTACCAAAAGAGCAGTTTCCTGATATTACTGTTCCTACAATCTATATTAGTACTATTAATGGAGGTAACTCGCCAACCAATATCGAAAATACTATTACAAAACCAATTGAAAAACGATTGAAAGGTATTTCGGGAATTAAAAAATTTAATAGTACATCGTTACAAGACGTATCGGTTATTATCGTGGAGTTTCATACCAATGTTAAAGTTGAGGTGGCTAAACAAAAAGTAAAAGATGCCGTTGATGAAGCACGTGCTGATATGCCAACAACGCTTACTAGAGAGCCAATGATTAAGGAAATTGCGTTTTCGGAGATTCCAATTATGTATATTAATGTAGCTGGTAAATACGATTTAAAACAGCTTAAAAAATATGCTGAAGATTTGCAAGATAGAGTTGAAGGATTAAAAGAAATTAACGAAGTAAAATTGGTTGGGGCTTTAGATCGCGAAATTCAAGTAAATATTGATGCTTATAAATTACAAGCAGCGCAATTAACATTAACTGACATTCAACGTGCGATAGGTCAAGAAAATTTAACCATTTCGGGTGGTAATATACCATTAAATGGGATGAAACCAACCTTAAGTATTAAAAGTGAGTTTAAAGATTCTAAAGAAATTGAAAATATTGTTGTTACATCAGCTTCGGGGGCAAAATTATTTATTAAAGATTTTGCAACGGTAATCGATGGTTTTAAAGAACAAGAAAGTTACTCAAGTTCAAACGGTAAAAATGTTATTACATTAAATGTAGTTAAACGTTCAGGCGAAAACTTAATTGATGCAGCTGATAAAATTGAAGAAATTATCGCTGACATGAAAAAGAATGAGTTTCCTCAAGGACTTGATATTACAATCAGTGGTGACCAAAGCGATAAAACAAAATCATCATTAACCGATTTAATCAACACCATTATTATTGGATTTATTTTGGTGACTGTTGTTTTAATGTTTTTCATGGGCGTAACTAACGCTTTGTTTGTTGCTCTATCTGTGCCATTATCTATGTTTATTGCATTTTTAGTAATGCCAAGCATCGGCTTCTCATTTAACATGATTGTACTCTTTTCTTTCATTCTCGCCCTTGGTATTGTGGTAGATGATGCCATTGTGGTAATTGAAAACACACATCGTATTTTTGATAATGGTAAAGTTGAAATTAAAACAGCGGCTAAACTTGCGGTTGGCGAGGTGTTTATGCCTGTATTATCGGGTACTATTACAACATTAGCACCATTTATCCCACTTGTATTTTGGCAAGGCATCATTGGTAAATTCATGTATTTTTTACCAGTAACGTTAATTATCTCTTTATTAGCATCGTTATTTGTTGCCTATATTATTAATCCAGTTTTTGCGGTTGATTTTATGAAATCGCATGAAGAAGAAAGCAAAGAACATGGTAAAATTACTAAAAAGGCACGCTTACAATTAATAGTATACGGTTTGGTAGCTTTATTCTCATATATAACAGGTAGTTATGCGGTTGCTAATTTTACTGTGTTTTTAGCTTTCTTCTTAGTGTTAAATCGCTTATGGCTATACAAAGCTATCGAAGCTTGGCAATTTAGAATTTGGCCTGGTTTTGTAAAACGTTATGTGAAGGTATTAGAATGGTTTTTACGTAAACCTTGGCGTCCATTATTATATGTTGTGATTTTATTTTTCTTATCTATTGTATTATTTGTAGTGCGTAGTCCTAAAGTTGTTTTCTTCCCTAGCGGAGATCCTAACAACGTTTATGTATATGTGAAATTACCAGAAGGAACAGATCCAAAAGTTACAAATGCTGTTATGCGAAGAGTAGAGGCGAAGGTTGAATCTGTTATTGGAAAAGATAATCACTTAGTAGAATCAATGATTACTAATGTTACTATTGGTGTGACAGATCCTGCTGATGGAGATCAAAACTCTTATCCCAATAAAGGTAAAATTGCTATTGCATTTATTGGTTTCGAAGAACGAGAAGGGGAATCAACTTCAAAATATTTACAAGAATTGCAGTCATTAGATTGGGGAATTGCAGGAGCAGATATAGTTGTTAATAAAGAACAAAGTGGTCCGCCGACTCCAAAACCAATTAGTATTGAAATTATTGGCGAAGATTTTAAAGATTTAAATGCGAACGCTGACGCATTAAGAAAATTCATTACTGATTCTAAAATTGAAGGCGTTGTAAGTTTAAAATCTGACTTCGTAAATAATAAACCTGAAATTATTTTTGATATTGATAGAGAGCGCGCATTACGTGAGGGTATTTCAACTTATCAATTAGCGATGGAAATTCGTGGTGCTGTTTATGGTGTTGAAGCTACTAAATTTAGAGATGTAGATGATGAGTATCCAGTGCAATTACGTTATAATTTTGATCAACGTATTGATATTGAAACGTTGCGTAACTTAAAAATTACGTATCGTGATATGAACATGGGCGGTATGGTTCGTAGCGTTCCTTTAGCATCTGTTTGTGATATTCGTTATGATTACACATATGCAGGTATTAAACGTAAAAACAATAAACGTGTTATTACTTTATCGTCTGATATTAAAGATGGTTATAATCCTAATGAAGTAGTAGCAAAAGTTGAACGCGCTATGAAAAACTTCAAAAAAACGGGTAATGTCATTGTTAAGTTTGCTGGTGATAAAGAAGAGCAAGAAGAAACCATGAGTTTTTTAGGTAATGCCATGTTAACAGCAGTTGGTTTAATGTTGCTAGTACTAGTAGGGTTATTCAATTCATTAGGTAAGCCATTAATTATTTTATCCGAAATTGTATTTAGTATTGTAGGTGTATTAATAGGTGTATCTATATTTAAAATGGATATGAGTATTGTAATGACAGGTATTGGTATTATTGCATTGGGAGGTATTGTAGTGCGAAATGGTATCTTGTTGGTTGAGTTTGCGGAGTTTGCTCGTGAAGGCGGCATGAACTTATATGATGCAACTGTTGAGGCCGGTCGTACACGTATGACCCCAGTAATTTTAACAGCTACAGCAGCTATTTTAGGATTAATACCGTTAGCAGTTGGGTTAAATATTAATTTCGAATCATTGTTATCTTCTGGAAATCCAAAAATATTTTTCGGTGGAGATAACGTTGCGTTCTTTGGTCCGTTAAGTTGGACAATGATCTTTGGTTTACTATTTGCAACTGTATTAACCTTGTTATTAATTCCGGCCATGTATTTAATTACTGAACGTTTAAAACGTAAATCTGAAGTAATTTTAAATCATTTTGAATTACCATTGGCTGTAAAATATGTTCCATTCTTAATTTTATTATTAAGAGGTATTTTAGCTATACAAGGCAAAAAATTAGATTATGGAAATTTAGATAGATAAGATAATAAACAGATAGTCATTAAAAACAATATACGGCTCGCTTTTAAGCGGGTCGTTTTTGTTTATTATAAAGTTTGATAATTGCTAAATGTTAAGAAATAGGCATTTTATTCACGATTTTAAAGAAAATTTACGCAAAATAAAAAAAGCCATTATATTTGTTTAAAATTTCTAAAAAATGAACAAATTATTCTTAGCAACAAGTATTTCTTTATCTATGATGTTGGTATCATGTGGAGACAAACCTTCTGAAGAAGTCGCAGAAACTGTAACTTCTGAAACACCAAAAGATACAACTCCCGTAACAGTTAATGAGGAAACAAAATTTAAATTTGATTTTGCAATTGCTAATATCCCTTCGCCTGTTGGAAGTGTGAATGAGCTTTCTACTTGGGGTGTAGATTATAATAATACGATTTTAGCAGATTCAAAAAAACAAATTGCTGCCTCTGGTGAATTTTCAAAAGCTTTAGTTCTTGGAGTTTATAATATTGATATGTCTTATGCAATGGTTAATAACAAGGGCGAAGATGTATTGAAGTATATGAAAACGGTAGTTAAAATTTCGGATGAGTTAGGATTAAAAAGTGCTGTTGATCAAATGGTTGGTAAACGTGCTGAACAAAACTTATCTAATAAAGATTCATTATTAGAAATATTAGATGAAATTTTTGTAAAAAGTGATTCGTATTTAAGAACAAATGAAAGAGTTTATACAGCATCGTCTGTATTTGCAGGTTCATGGGTGGAAGGCTTGTATTTAACTAGTAAAATTGCTGAAAGTGTTACGGATGCAGCTGTTAAAGAAAAAGCTTATAAGCATTTATGGGATCAACGTTTTTATTTAAAAAACTTAACAGATTTATTAAATGACTATAAAGACAAAAAAGAATGTGTGGTATTAAACGATGAATTAAAAAAAATTCATACTGAAATTGATGCCATAAAAGATCCTAAAAATTTAAAGGATGCCGAATTCAAATCTATTTCTTCTAAAATTTATGCTTTAAGAGCTTCTTTAATTAAGTAATTTTAATTTTAATCTAAATGAGCCCTTCGATATGTATCGAGGGGCTTTTTGTTTAATGGAACACAAATAGCTCAGATTGAATATGATTTTGTATGGTTTTTTATTTTATCATTTTTAGTTCTATTGTCTTATATATCTTCATCATATTTAATCATAAAAAATCAGCGACATCTGTATCCTATTCTTAATCATTGGTAGATTTTTTGTAAATTTGTATGTCTTGAATCATGCGTAAACTCCGTAAAATAGTATTAAGAACTCTATTAGTATTTGCTATACTGTTGGTGATTTTTTTTATTTACTTCATTATTGCCGTTCAAATTGATGTTCCAAAAATCCAAAACGACACAACCCTTCATTGGAAAAGAGAAACTGTTTCTAATGAATTTTATAAAGTCAATAATAATTGGTTACGACACAGCAAAAGTGGTTTATGGGAGTTGTATGTAGAAGGAGATGGTTATGAGCGTGGCATTGCAAATGGCATGCTTACTAAGGAATTACATGAATTTCAAGAGGAGGCTTTCTTTCGTCAGATTCAATTATTAGTCCCTGATTTAAATTATCTGAAATTTTTAAAATATTTTGTTGGTTATTTTAATCGTCACTTACCCGATCATATTACGGATGAATACAAGGAAGAAATTTTAGGAATATCTAAATTTGCCAGTGATAAATATGATTTTATTGCTCCTAAATATCATCGTATTTTAAATTACCATGGAGCGCATGATATTGGACATGCTTTGCAAGATAAAAATATGACTGTTGGTTGTACCTCTTTTTCAGTTTGGGATAAAAAAAGCGCTGATGGTAAATTGTTAGTGGGACGTAATTTTGATTTTTATAGTGGAGATGATTTTGCGAAAAATAAAATCGTTCAATTTACTAATCCAACAAGAGGTTATTGCTTTGCAACAGTTACCTGGAGTGGTTTTATTGGGGCCTGCAGTGGCATGAACGATAAGGGATTAACGGTAACAATTAATGCTGCTAAAAGTTCAATTCCTACGGATGCTGCTACACCAATTGCTTTATTGGCTCGTGAAATTTTGCAATATGCTAAAAATATTAATGAAGCTGTTGCTATTGCTCAATCAAGAGATGTATTTGTATCCGAAAGTATTTTAATTGGCAGTGCTTCTGATAACAAAACGATTAGTATTGAAAAATCACCAACTAAAATGGATGTTTATGAAGTGCCAAACTCTAATCAAATAATTTGTCCTAATCACTATCAAGGTAATTTATATATAAATGATATGGCTAATATAAATAACCAAATAGAAAGTTCCTCTTTGTACAGAAGCATAAGATTAAAACAATTATTAGGAGATAGCAATACCATTAATTATACAAAGGCTGCTGCAATTTTAAGAAACCAAAAAGGATTAAATGATAAAAATATTGGTCTAACTAACGAGAAGGGTTTAAATCAATTATTAGCGCACCACGCTGTTATTTTTAAACCACAAGATAAATTGATGTGGGTAAGTGCTAATCCTTTTCAGTGTGGGGAGTTTGTTTGTTATAATTTGGATTCAGTGTTTGCAAATGCTAAAAAAATAAATGCTAGAAAAGACATTAATGAAAACACTTTAACAATTCCTGCAGATGAATTTTTAAAGACTAAAGACTATCAAAATTTCTTACACTTTAAAAATTTAAAGCATTATATTCAATTTATTACTAAAGCCTCTGATAAAATTCAATTATCCATTCAGTTCGAAAACGCCTTTATTCAATCAAATCCAGAGAGTTACTATATGTACCAGATATTAGGGGATTATTTTGCTTCTCGAAAAAATAATTCAAAAGCAATAGATTATTATAAGTTGGCATTAACTAAAGAAATCGCCACTTTGAAAGAAGAAAAGCAAATTAGAGAGAGTTTATCTAAATGTCAAACATCAGAAACAAATTAAGAAATGGGCGAATTAAAATGGTATAAAAGTAAAAGAAAGTTAGATGATTTATTAACGATGGTTTTAATCGATGATATTAAAACCTATTACGCTAAAGAGAGCACCACAGACCAAACTAAATTATACTCTGCTTTAGGAAACTACTATATAAAAACTACCGATTTTGCAAGATTGCTACCCTACTTAGGTGGTACTGTTTTTGAAGAATGTGAAAAGCCTGCTAGAAAACATTTGTCGCCACTTTAAATTTTAATACCAATTAGCGTAACATCATCAACCTGCTCTATGTCACCAATCCAATTGATAAAAGTTTTATCTAATAATTCTTTCTGTTCATTCATTGGTAATTTAGAGTTAGCAGTTAATAATTCTTTTAAATTTTTACTCATGAATTTTTTGCCTTTCTCGCCACCAAATTGGTCAGGGAAGCCATCGGTGAGTGTATAAATAAGGTCACCATCTTTTATATCTATAACATGTAGAGTGAAAGATTCTTGGTCTCTATCATGTTTACCTACTGGCATTTTATCGGGTTTTACTTCGATTACATTATTTTCTCTAACAATCCAAACAGGATTGTTAGCAGCGGCAATATGTAGTTGTTTGCTTTTAAAGTCAAATACTAATAATGAACAATCCATGCCATCTTTACCACCTTCCGAACTTCCATCGCGTTTCAAACGTTTAATAATGGTTTGACGTGTGTGATTCAGAATATCTGCAGGATTATTTAAATTTTCTACGGCTTTTTCAAGACTAGTAATGTTTAATAAACTCATAATTGCTCCTGGAACACCATGACCTGTGCTATCTGCCGTTGCTAAAATAAAATTACCATTAGGTAAATTATCGGCCCAATAAAAGTCTCCACTAACGATATCTTTTGGTTTAAATAAAATAAAATAATTATGTAAGTACTGATTTAATAATTCATCAGTAGCCAAAAAGGTGCGTTGGATTCTTTCTGCGTAATTTATACTGTCTGTAATTTCTTTATGCTTTTCTTCAATCAGGTTTTTTTGATCTTCAACCAGCAGCTTTTGCTGATGCGTTTCTTTTTCTTTTGCCTCAATAATATATTTTTGTTTTTGTGTTAATTTAAAACGGTTAAAAATAAAGAGTGCGAAAATCCCTACCAATATTATCCCACCAAATAAAGCATATCGTTGTGTTTTTTCAACCCTGAAACGTTCTGTTACTATTTTATTTTCAGCTGCTATTTTAAGACTATCTTCCGTTAATTTTTTGTCAAATTCAAATTGCATTTGCAACTGAGTTGTTTCGCTCGAATTTGATTCTTCTATTTGTATGTCTTTATATTCCGAATAAAGTTCATGCATTTGTAAAGCATCTTTCCATTTTTGCTGAGTAGAATATATTTCGTGTAAGGTTTGGGAAGCTTGAATAATACCCGATGCTAATTCTAATTCTGTGGCTAATTCTAAAGATTTTTTTGCTAATTTTTCAGCATCAATTATATTATTTTTTTCAAACTCAAGATTAGCTAATGAATTATATGTTTTCATTAAGCCTTTTTGATCCTCGCTTTGCTCTTTTGCTATAATGCTTTTTAAGTAATGCTCTTTTGCATTTTCGTAGTTACCCATATTGTGGTATACAACGGCAATATTATCTTCTCTGTTACCTATTTTAGTTAAGTTATTAAGTGATTTTTCGGCTTCCAAACTTTTAAAAAAATAGTGTAATGCGAGTTTTATATTTGTTGGATTTTTTTGGTAGATAACTGCAATATTGTTAAGGATGTTTGACATTCCTTTAGCATCATTTATGCTTTGTGATATCTTAAGTCCTTTTTTATAATAGATTAAAGCCATACTTGTATCGCCCTGAGAATTATAAATTGAAGCTACGTTATTATAGGATTCTACTTTTCCTTTTTGATCATTTATTTGTTCTCTAATTTTTAAAGATTGCAAATAATAGGATAAAGCTTTTGATTGACTTCCGTAATTGTTAAAGACGAAGCCAATGTTATTTAGAGCTGCTGCTTTAATTTTTGTTCCATCAATCGTTTGTTGATTGTTTTTTGTTAAAGAATCAATTATTTTGATGGCAGACTCGCATAATGGAATTACTGTGTCAATGTTTTGAATATACAATTCATCAGATAATGCAACGTAAGCTTTGGCTTTTTGTAATGGTAAGCTTGTTTTTTTTAAAACAAACATTATTGAATCAGTTTTGTTGACTTGTGAAAAAAGTGAAAATGTTAAGTATAGAAAAACAAGTATTAAATATGGTTCTGTACGCTTGACATGCATAATCATTAATCTCTTAAATGCTTCCAGCGTTTTTTACCTCCAAGTGCAATTCCGAGCGATAAATTCAAATTGTTAGAATAGTATTGCCCACTAATACTTGTATATTCTGTTCGCGTATATTTATACGTGCCATCATCTACTACAATAGGATAAAATAATTGATTTATGTTTAATGATTGATTTCCATTGTTGTATTCTAAGCCTAGGATAAAATTTTTATACCTAATGTTTAATCCAAAGCAATTTACAAACCCTGAAGATTCTAAATACAATTCCTGCCTTTCATTTAATGTAGTTGTTGGATTGTTTGGGTCAGGATAGCTTAAGGATTGTATTATAAAATAGTTATTATTTACTATATTGTTTCCTGAGAATTTATAATAAATATCTATGCAAAATCGTTTTTTTAGCATGACGCTATACATGATACCTAATTTAGTGGAATATTTAGAGATGTTATTTTTAGGATTATATTCAATTACTGATTTCGCCGTATCCTTATAAACATCTGAATTTGACCAGTCATAAGAGTTTATTGAATAATTAAGCAGTGTCCAATCAATTGATAGTTTATTTGAGTTATTAATTCTCCATAATGTAAATATTTTACCAATTTCAAACTGAAAAGATTTTTTTGATTTAATATTAAGTTTACTATTCGATTCAACAGTTATTCCTCCAAGACCATTATATTGATCCAATAAAAAAAAATCTTTATTTATCAATGAAGTTAATCCCTTAAAATACCAATAACCGCCTTTAAAATTTCTGGAATTTTTTTGATCCTCTCTGTATTTTTTTAGTTCCTTATCAGTTGGTATAATGATTTTTGGATATGTTATAATGCCTGTCTTGCGAGCATCTTTGTTTGACGGAGGACTTAGGCCTAATTGCAATAGTTGATTGCCAATAGCGGTATCTTTTTGAGCAATATTATACATCCCGTTTATGCCGGCAATAAATCCCATTTGTGTTTTGTTACTTGCTGCCGTTGATAATCCTACTACTTTTCCATCTCTGTTAAATACAGGGCCGCCACTATTTCCACTATTAATAGCAGCATCTGTTTTTATAAAGCCATAATCAGAATTTACGCCATAATCCCAACCACTATGTTTGCCAAAAAGTAATGTGCTTTGGTCTTTTAGCATTAAGTCGATGCTGCCATCATATTGGGCTGGAAAACCTATTAAGCAGAAGTCTTCACCTTGGGATGTAGAATCTGAATTTGCTATTTTAACTGGATTGAATTTTCCTTGAATTCTGTTGCCATTGACATCAGATACAATTTTTAAAATGGCGCCATCATAATTCGTTGAATCAATAGCAACAATTTTTGCTACATATAAAGTCGATGTACTACCATTTCTACTTGTAAAAACCTGAACAATAATACTTGCCTTACTGATATAATTTATTTTATAATGGTTTTCGTTTAAAACGGATGGTTTGTATACAGAGGTTTCGGTATAAAACTCTTTGCTACCTTTATCGTAATCAGTAATATTCATTAAACCTAAGCCATATTTTACAACATGGCGATTTGTAAATATTAATCCATCTTCTGATACAATAAAGCCCGATCCTCTTCCTAAATAACCTTTGCCAGGATTGTTTTTTTCGGCAACGGAATCTATTAATAAAATCTTTACTATAGAGTTATAATGATTATTGGCAATAGAAATAGCATCAAACCCTTTTTCTTGTGCGGAGATGTTTGAGATAAATAAAATAAAAAAACATGTGATTTTAATGCCACAAAAAAGATTACATCGCATTAAACTATTTTTCATCTAAGGCGTTCTTTTTTACGGCAGATTTCTTTTTATTACCTTTTTTTGTTGGTTGACTTTCTTCGCTAACCGCTATTTTTTCGTCAACTAAATTAGTGTTATTTTTTGTATTCTCTTTTTTAGATGTTTTTTTAGATTCTTTTTTCTTAGAATCATCTTGTGAATTTACTAAAATGGATGAAAATAGAATGAGGTAAATTAACAATAATTTAAATTTCATGGTTTTTGTTTTGTGAAGTTAATGCTTCATAAAAATATGTAATTATTTACAATGGTTTACTTGTTTTCATTTAATATTATGAACAAATTACTTTAATATTAATATATTTTATTTAGTCTAAATACCCGCATCAATTACTTCTTTATATAATTTTTCATACATCGGAAGTATTGCTTCAATATCAAATTTCTTTGCTTGCTCAAATGCATTTTCTCTGAATTGTTGAAATTTCTTTTCGTCGGATAATAAAGCGATGGTGTTTTTTGCCATATCTTCATAATCACCCACTTTACTCATGTATCCTGTTTTGCCATGTATATTTAATTCGGGAATACCACCAGTATTGGATGATATGACTGGTATTTTTAAAGCCATTGCCTCTAATGCTGATAAACCGAAACTTTCCGTTTCTGAAGGCAAAATAAATAAATCGGAAATAGATAACACTTCTTTAGGATTAGCAATTTTTCCAACAGAGATAATATCGCTACACGTATTTAATTCTCTGCATAGTTTATCAATCGCTGGTCTTTCAGGCCCATCACCTACTAATATTAATTTACAGGGGATTTCTTTTCTTACTATATCAAAAATGCGTAATACGTCTTCTACACGTTTTACTTTTCTGAAATTGGAAATGTGAATTAATATCCGTTCGTTTGGTGCAGCAAAGTTTTTACGATGACAAACCTCTGTTGGATGCTGGTAATCTTCAATTTTAATAAAATTTGGAATCACTTTAATATCGTTAGCAATTTTAAAGGTTTTCAACGTATCTTTTCTTAAACTTTCAGATACAGAAGTAATGGCATTGCTATTATTTAATGAGAAAAAAATCACTGGTTCAAAGGAAGGGTCTTGTCCAACTAGAGTAATATCAGTTCCATGCAAGGTTGTAATATAAGGCAGCTTAATTTTTCGAGATTTTAATATTTGTTGTGCTAAATAAGCAACTGATGCATGTGGTATAGCATAGTGCACATGTAAAATATCTAAACGTTCGTATATAGCAACATCTACAATTTTACTTGCCAATACACTTTCGTAAGGTTGATAGTCAAATAAGGGATAATCATTTACATTCACTTCATGATAAAATAAATTTTCGTTAAACTGATTTAATCTAAAGGGTTGCGAGTACGTAATAAAATGTACTTTGTGTCCTTTATGAGCTAATGCTATCCCTAGTTCTGTAGCCACAACACCACTTCCACCAAAAGTTGGATAACATACAATTCCTATATTCATATACTAGTTTCTAAGTTCACAGTTTAAGAATTGTTGATTAACCTAAATCAATAATTCTTAAACTCGATAATTCTTTAATTGATTTTGTTTCCATTCACATCTAACTCAATTATCTCATAACCAAGTTTAGATAATTTTTCAAAGTTAGTTGCTTTATCACCAACAACCAATATAGCCATATTGTTGTAAGGTAAATTCTTTTTTGCTAAGGCGTCAACTTCTGCTTTGGTAATGGTTTTGATAATTTCGCCTTGTTTTGCTACATAGGTTTTATCTAAGTCATAATCTAAAATACGTTTCACAAAGCCTAATTTTTGTTGGGGTGATTCGTATTTTAAAGCATCTGCTTGTGCCATGGCATTTTTTGTAAATTCTAATTCTTCGTTTGTAATGCCAGTATTACTGTATTTTTTTAATTCATCCATAATAATAACAACAGAACTGTCTGTTGTATTAGCTTTAACCCCTGCGCTTATTGTATATGGCGCAACAAATTTATTTCCATAAAAACCGCCACGAGCACCATATGTAAACCCTTTTACTTCACGCAAAATGTAATTTATTCTACTGTTAAATGCTCCCGCAAAAGAGTAATTCATAATGTTTGATTTAAAAAACTCATCAGTAGCATCATAAGCTAATGATAAATTTCCAACTCTAATTTCGGATTGAGGCGCTCCTTTTTTATCTACAAAATAAATGCGTGTTTTATCAATTTCGGGTAATTTATATTTAGCTAAAGGCATCGTTCCTTCAGATTGCAATTTGTTTAGGAAATTTAATTTTTTTAAAGCATTTGCTTGGTCAATGTCACCACTAATTGCTAAAACAGAATTAAATCCTGAGAAGTTTTTATAATATGCTTTTACATCATCTAAAGTAATGGATGAAACTGTTTCTGTATTACCGTTAGCAGAAATGGATAAATTAAATCCTTCTCCATACATTAGTTTTGCATATACATTATTAGCAATAGCAGTAGCTTGTGTTAGCGAATTAGTGATACCATCTAATTGTTCTTTTTTTACTAAATCAAAATCCTCTTGGTCAAATTTTGGTCTATATAACATTTCTTCTGCAATTTTTAATGTTGAATCTAAATTTTGCTTTAAAGATGAAATGTACATCCCAATTTCATTATCATTTGCAAAAAATGAAACAGTGCTTCCTAAACGTTCTAAAATATTACCTATTTCTTCAGCACTATATTTTTGTGTTGACTCTTCCATTAATGAAGTAAGTAATACAGCTATGCCAGATTTTGGTTCGTAACGGTGACCAATTGGCATGGTAAATTGAATGTTTACTTTAGGAATATCATTGCTGTTAATTCCAATAGCTTTGATTCCGTTTGTGAAATTAGATGTCCAATAGTTTGGTAATGGAACTAATTTAGCAGTTTTAGCAGAAGGTATTGTGCTTCTATTAAAATTATCTTTAGGTTCAGTATATGATAAATTTTTATATTCTGCACTTTCTTGTTCAATTGTTCTTTCATACATCTTCCAAGTATCTGCTTTGGCTGCTAAATCACTTTTTCCTTTTGGTACACAACTCAATATAACCCCAAATTTACCTTTAATGTAAGTGTTATAAACACGCATGACATCTTCTTTAGTCACTTTTAAATTGTTTGCCATTTCAATTTTTAAGTAGTTTGGATTGTTCGCATAAGTTTGGTAAGCGGCTAACTGGGCTCCTTTTCCTTGAACTGTTGATAGGCTGTTATATAAATTGCTTTGATAAGAGGCTTTGTATTTTTTCATGTCATCATCTGTAGCTCCTGTTTTTTCCCAGTCTGATAATGATTGATTTAACATAGATTCAATGTCAGATAATTTTGTTCCAGCGTTTGCTCTAACCATAATTTCAAACTGTCCTGCTAATTCTCGGCTGTAATTATAAGCATTGGCTGATACTGCTTTTTGAGATTTGATAAATGTGTTATATAAAGGAGAACTTTTTGAAGAAGATAAAATTTCACCTAAAACGTCTAAAGCAACTTCATCTTTGTCCATTGATGCAACGGTAGGGTAAGTTATTTTAAACATTGGAAATTTGACATTGTCTTCATAAGAAATGTATTTATTTTCAGTTAACACGGCAGCTTGCTTTGCCATATTTTTCACTTCTGGTCCGCGAGGAATAGAACCAAAATATTTATCGGCTAGTTTAACTACTTCTGCAGTATTTACATCTCCTGATACAGTTAGTACGGCATTATTAGGTCCATACCAACGCATATAAAAACGTTTTAAATCGCCTACATCTACTCTGTTTAAATCTTCAATATATCCAATGGTTGTCCAAGAGTAAGGGTGTCCTTTTGGAAATAAAGCTTCTCCAGTTTTTTCTCCCACTAAACCATAAGGGCGATTATCGTAATTTTGCCCACGCTCATTTTTAACAGTAGCGCGTTGTACTTCAAATTTCTTTTGAGTGACAGAGTCTAATAAAAAGCCCATTCTATCAGCTTCTAACCAAAGCATTTTTTCTAATTGGTTAGATGGCACTGTTTCAAAATAATTAGTTCTATCAGAATTTGTTGAACCATTCAATGTCCCACCTGCTTCAGTAATAATTTTAAAATGTTGTTCGTCAGCTACGTTTTTAGAGCCTTGAAACATCATATGTTCAAAAAAATGAGCAAAACCTGAACGACCTTGTTGTTCTCTATTAGAACCAACGTGATACGTTACATCTACATAAGCAATGGGATCGGAATGATCTTCATGAACAACAATGGTCAATCCATTTGCTAAAACGTATTTCTTGTAAGGAATAACAATTTCTTTTCCAACTTTTGCTACAGTTTGTAATAACTTAGGTGTTTTAGAAACTGGTTTCGCAGCTGTTTTACTTGTTGGCGTTGTAGTTTTTGTATTTACTTGCGCCGTTATCGTTAATGATGCAATGGCAAGTATAGATAAAAGTGATTTGTTTTTCATTAGATTGTATTTAGTCTTATAAATGTAATAAAGATGTTGTTTGATTTATTTGGAAAAGGATAAATGGTAAAATAGCTTTATGTAATTTTATTCGTTAAAAAAATTAATTCTTTTAAAGTAATCAATTAAAGCATCATTCATTAATCTGTTTTGTTGTTTAGCGTCTAAATAAGGCAAATTTTCTTTTAATTCCCAATGCGGCCAATCTTCATCATCTCGGCCTTTGTATTCGTAAAAGCCATAAGGAGCTAAAACGGTGCATACTCCAATATGCATCACTTCTAATTTTTCATCCTTTTTGTAATTCTTGTATGGCTTATCCAACTCTTGAAGGCCAATCATAAACAAAATGGCGTCATGATCCATTTCTGAACCAAAGCGTTCTTTTAATTTATTTTGAAGAATCTGCCAATCAGATAGTGTCGTTGTCATACTCATCTTCTTCGTCCTCGTCGTTAGTTGCTTTTACTCCTTTAGGTGGTGGAATAAAATATTGCATATTTTCTCCAATATAATTTAAGATAGCTTCTTTGCCTTGTCTTTTTTCTGCGCTAGTTTCAAATATTTCTGGTAGCTCGCCCCAATAATCCATTAGGCGTTTTTTGTATTTTGCAAAATTACTAGCCCATTGATTTTTCCCTAACTTATCAATTTTAGTAAAAGCTAAACAAAATGGAATTTCATGTTCAGTACACCAGTCCATAAATTGTCCATCAATTGGTTGCAATTCTAAACGACTGTCAATTAAAATAATCACACAAATTAAATTTTTACGTTTAGTAATGTAGTTACTAATTAACTCTTCAAATTTATCTAAGTTTGTTTTACTTGTTTTTGCGTAACCGTATCCGGGTAAATCTACCAAATACCATTTATCATCAATAATAAAATGATTAATTAATTGTGTTTTACCAGGCTTAGATGATGTTTTTGCTAAGTTTTTTTCATTACAAAGCATGTTTATCAACGACGATTTGCCAACGTTACTTCTTCCAATAAAAGCAAACTCAGGCTTATCAGGAGGAGGACAGTGCTTGTTATTAGAACTGCTCTTTAAAAATTTAGCGTTTTTTATTTCCATTTTTGTATTTGTATTTAACCGCAAAGAACGCAAAGGGTTTATGCAAAGCTCGCTAAGTTTATCTGTAATTAAATTCTTTCTCTCAATTCTTTATTGTAAGTTTCAATATGTCTGTCAGATTTGCTTTTATAAATATCAGCAATAGTTACTAAAATACCTGTTTCTTCTACACCTCCAAATGTTGGGTTAATGGCAGTTCCAAATGATAACATGGTGCTTGATAAGTTGCTATATGCATTAACTAAAGGAGGAATGTTCTCTCCTAAGGCTCTTACATGTTTATTTAAAATAGCGTGTCCAGCTTTATAATCTTTTCCTTCTATCTCTTTTAAAAATTCAGTTACATCTGTTTTAATATCAATTCCATGAATAGGTGTTACTAATTTTTTAGGGTCAGGAAAATAATATTTTAAAAATGATAAAATATAATCTCTTGCCTGAACATTAAAATCTGTGTACATGGTTACTTTACCATAATAATATTTCATATCAGGATTATCCACTACGATAGCGCCTAATCCATCCCACAGATTATCTAAACTAAATAATCCTTTTCTAAATTGTTCCGATGGCTGATATTGTGGCTGAATAAATGAACGCCCTAATTCAATGGTATAAGGTAAATATGTTTTATAGAACTCTGGAGAGAAATCAAATAATTCGGTTGTTGCTAGTAATACTTTTCCGTCTTTGTATTCAGCATCTCTACATAAAATAAAACGATATGCCCCAACAATTTCTTTTTCAACTGGATCCCATACTAATAGTTGTTGATAGGGATGTTCTCCTAAATCAAATTCATCAATATCGCAGTCTAACCCTGTACCACCGCCAGCATGCCTAAATGTAACTTCACGTAAACGACCAATTTCTTTCATGGTGTTTGGCGAATTGTGATGAGTGATAATGTAAATTTCATTATCACCATTATTGGTTTTACGTATGTAGCGCTCCTTAGTTAACTCGCTTAATAATGCTTCGCGAGGTATTTTTGCTATGATGTCTTGCATAAATAATATTAAGGCTACAAGGTAGCAAAAAATGAGGATTATTAACAGTTTTGACCAGGGCTAGTGTGTTAAAAGATATTAACGTTTAAGTATTTAAAATAAACGTTTTTTAGGACCAAATTCCTAAATCATACACTTTATCTTTAAAGTATGTCGCCATTACTTATTATTTCGTGCATAGGCTTATATTTTGGGGGATTGCTCTTAATTGCCTACCTAACATCTAAAAATTCAACAGCTGAAAGTTATTTTTCAGGAAACCATGCGTCGCCTTGGTATGCGGTTGCGTTTGGTATGATTGGAGATTCGTTAAGTGGTGTTACTTATATTTCAGTTCCAGGTAAAGTGGGAGGAGCAAATTTCTCGTATTTACAATTGGTGCTTGGTTATTTTGTAGGTTATTTCATTATTTCAAAAGTATTGCTTCCAATTTATTATAAAATGAATTTGGTTTCTATTTACACCTATTTAGAAACTCGCTTTGGACGACATACACAAAAAACAGGAGCTTTCTTTTTTATCTTATCTCGTATTTTGGGTGCATCAGGAAGATTGTATTTAGCGGCAGGTGTCATCCAGTTTTTTGTATTCGATCAAATTAAAAGTGTTCATGTGCCTTTTTGGTTAAGCGTTTCTGTGATTTTAGTATTGATGTTGTTATACACATACAAAGGAGGTATTAAAACCTTAGTTTGGACGGATACATTTCAGTCGCTGTTTTTAGTACTTGGAGTAGTTGTTTCTATCGCTATAATTATTGATAAAATGGATATTGGTTTTGGACAAGCTGTTTCTAATATTGCAAATTCAGAATATTCAAAAACATTTTTTTGGGATTGGCATAAATCTAACTTTTTTGTGAAAGAATTTATTGGTGGAATTTTTATTGCGGTTGCTATGACTGGACTTGACCAAAACATGATGCAAAAAAACTTAAGTTGTAAATCATTAGGCGAAGCACAAAAAAATATTTTTTGGTTTAGTATAGTGATGGTCATCGTAAATATTTTCTTTTTATCACTCGGTGTTTTATTGTATCAATATTACGCACATTCATTAATCGATTTGCCAATGAATGCCGAAACTGGAAAAATTATTACCGATAAAGTATTTCCGAATTTAGCACTCAATCATTTAGGAATGTTTGCAGGTTTAATTTTTATTATTGGTTTAACCGCAGCAACATTTAGTAGTGCTGATAGTGTGTTGACGACTTTAACAACATCCACTTACATCGACATGTTAGAATATGATAGAAATACAACGCTAACCGAGGAACAAAAATCAAAACGCAGAACATACATTCATATTGGTTTTGCTGTAATATTGTGGTTAGTAATTATTGTATTTGATATTTTAAATCAACGAGCGATTATTGATACTATTTTGATGTTGGCAGGTTATACTTATGGGCCATTACTTGGTTTATTTGCAATTGGCCTATTTACTAAACAACGTTTAAACGACATATTAGTGCCTGTTGTATGTGTTTTAGCCCCAATTGCAACGTATGTGCTAGCTAATTATGTCATTGTAAAACCAATGACAAGTTACGAAATTGGTAATGAGTTAATTCTAATCAATGCTGGAATGACAATACTAGGGTTATTGTTTGTGAGAAAAAAAGAAATAGTAATCTCTTAAATTTTCTCAACTTCTACCGTACAAAATAATCCCAGTTGTTTACTAAAAGGTATACATAACCATTCTATAGCTTTAGCAAAATTATACATAAAGTAGGGTAGCATCGCACTTCGTGAAACACCACCGCTTAGTACATATATAATAGGAGTATGATAGGTGATTTTATTGATTTTTAGTTTTGGGAAATCTTTAGCGAATTGTTCTAAATCTCTTTCAAAATAAATATGTGGTAGCGCTTGATTTGAATTACTTAAAGGATTACCTGGTTTTATTTCACGAGGTCCTTTTTCCTCAAAAGGTTCGTGATGAAAGCGTTTATAGATAAATCTTCCTAATGCAGAATTAGCTGGTTCAATCATAATGATTTTTCCTCCAGTTACTAATGTGCGTTCGGCTTCTTGTAAAAATAAATAGGGGCGAGGGATGTGATGAAAAACATTCAACATCATGATGCAGCCTAATTCATTTTTTTTATAAGGCATTTCTTCTGCGCTAAACACTTTATCTACTACTGGTAAATCTAAAATATCAGAAGTAACAACCTCTGGAAATTCATCTTTTAAAAAACCTCCACCAGAGCCAATTTCTAAATAAATACCTTTACCAACTTCTTTACTTTTTTGTATAAAAATTTTATACCAATCTTGATACAACCGTTTTAAAAAAGGTTTTTGTAAAATAATATCTCTATGCGCCAAGGTGGCTCTTGGATCATCTAAATCAAATGCTATAGTATATTTTTTAAACACGGTCTTTACTGGCAAAAATATTCATATAAGTCGTTTCTGGTAAATCCAAAAATGTTTTCACTTTCTCTTCAGTTAATTCTATTAATTGATTATTGTCAATTAAATAAATGTAAAAATTGTATTGCTTTAAAAAATGAAAGTACTCTAACACACTCGTTCCTGCTTTTCGCATACCATAAGGCCAAAACTCAGAAAGCATTTTTAAATGTGGACTTTGCAATGTTTTTGTCATGCCTTTTACAGCGCTCATTTCAAAACCTTGAATATCCATCTTAATGAAATTTATTTCAGATGTTGATGATTGTAAATACTCGTCAACTGAGATGGCATGAATATCAATTTCTTGATCGTACTCATCAGGCTTGTAAGTTCGGTGATCTACATTTAATTTTTTAGAAGTGTAAATTTTTATGGTTTCTGTTTTATCTGAAACAGCTTTGTTATTGATGGTCACATTTGGTAAATTTTTACTTCTACTTTCTAAATGTTTAAAATTAGTCGTGTCAGGTTCAAAGCAATGTACTTTTCCTTTTTCTCCAACGATACGAGATAATATTTCAGCATAAAAGCCAATGTTAGCACCAATATCCAAAACAGTATCTCCTGCTTTGATATATTTTTTCATTAACGAAATTTCAAAGGCATCTTGCTTTTCTTTAAATGACTTATAGGTGATTTTATAAATCGGAAAACAATTTTTGTATAAAAAATTACCTAGTACTATACTTAGTGATGAGGCCATTATTTAGTAATTTCAAAGATATATGATTGTTCAGATGAGCCTTCGGTATGTACTAATTTCAATTTATTAGGATACTTTTGAAAGATTGGTTGAACAATGTTATGAACTGTATTAATGACATCTCCGCTATTAATTTTTGGATTAATTCTTAAACTTCCAACCATAATATGCGTCACCCCTTTAGCAGCAAAAAATGCTAATGCACTGTCTGGATTAGATTGTTGTGTTAATGAATCCTTAAGAATAACGCTATATATTGGGAAGAATTTTTTTCCTTTTCCGTACACAAAACTCATAGGTGCTTTCCTACTTGCCACTAAGGTATTTGCAGGTAAACTATCAGCACACCACTGACTACATTTTAAAAAGTTTTGCCAATCAGGTGTATAGCCATAATAAATATTACCAGATAAATTTTTCTTAACGATAGGTAAGTTAGCTGTTCCTCGTTTAAACGAAGAAATTAAAACAGAACTACAAATAATTCCGATTACGACTAGATAAATTCCTTGCCCCATACCTGATTTTTTTACGGTATTAAAAAACAAGTAATATATTAAAATTAACATGATTGGCATGCAAATTAATACGATACGAGGTTGATCCCAACGAGCCTGTAGAATAATAAATGACAATAGTAATTGAGCTCCAGTAAATAGACCAAAAAACACTAACGGTTTATTTTTTTGTTTAAATACTTTAAACAATGCAATTAATAGAATGATGATGATGAAAAAAGCTAAGTATTTGTATTCGCTTTGTAATTTATCAGCTTGCAATTGCGTCTCTATAGGTCTTGTATACTCTTCTCTGAACCCAAGTAATTCATAAAATCGTTTTCCTAAATACAAATTACAGTTATCAAAAAAACGACCAACAAAGCCTGCAAAATCATCATTTCCAGCAGCTTTATCGTACGGGTCTTTTAATAATAAAATTTTACTTTGCCCGCTGAATTGGTTTTGTGTACCCCAAATTAGTTTAACAATTAACTCATATGGTATTTTAAATATTAAGTAAGAACCTAAGGCTATTCCAGCATTTTTCCATTGTTTTTCAATCAGAAAATATACAATTAAAACAGGTACTGCTACAATTGCCACACTTTTGCAAGTTGCGACTAAAAATGCAAATAGCCCCACCATTAACCAAAGCTTCATGTGTTTGATTCCATTTGGTTCAATTTGTAAAGCATCATGTAATTTGAAGAACCAATAAAAAAACAAGGATTGTAGAAATAAGTAGAAGGCTTCGGTAAAAGTCATACTAGCGTAATACTGAATCAAATGATTACAGCTAACAAAAATCATTACAGGTATAAAAACAACAAATGGAATTCTTTTATAAAATGCTTTATAAAAAAAGAAAACGGCAAAAAAACTAAATACAACATTAAATAATTTAAAAAGCAGAAGTTTGAAGCCAAATATCTTTGTGAGTAATCCTAAAAACATGACATATAACGGGGCATTTTGAGTATAAAAATAATTCGGGAATTCATTTACGTATCTCCAACCACCTTCTAAATATAAGGCGTCGTCATGAGCTTCACTTATTCGAGCATTAAATAACATGAACGAAAATAACAGCGATAGCGCAAGAAATATGAATAATAATTTTTTATTATTCTCTTCTCCCCAAGTTTCTATTTTATCAAATACTGTTTTGTTGGAATAAGTATTTGTTGAGATGTTTTTAGTAGTTGTTGATTTTGCCATAATTTTAACTCAATTCACAAAAATAACAAATAAAATAAGCCTTGCTAACTTAAAAATGCCATCTATTTTGCTTAATTTTAAGAACTTTTTTACAATTTATAATAGCTTTTAATAAATTACAACATATAAAATTATATTCTAAATGTTTCATTTCATCTTACGTACTATACCTAGACCTATTTTAATCAAATTGAGTTTAATTTTCAGTAAACTTGCGCCTCTAATTTATTATGGAACAAAATATGAGGATCCAATTAGCGGCAAAACCTATCGTAAATTTTTACCATATGGATATAGCAAAAGTGTAGCTCGTGATAATGCTTTGTGTCCAGGAAGCTTATCGTTGGAAAGACATCGTTTGTTGTGGTTGTATTTGAAAGAAAAAACTAATTTTTTTACGGCTAAACATAAATTATTGCACATCGCCCCAGAGCAATGTTTTTATAAGTTATTTAAAGCGATGCCTAATTTAGAGTATATTACTGGTGATTATAATTCACCCATAGCCGATCATCATTTCGATTTACACCATGCTCCATTTGCAGATAATTCATTTGATGTTATTTTTTGTCATCATGTGTTAGAGCATGTTGAAGATGCAGATCAATGTATGCGCGAACTATATCGCATGATGAAACCAGGAGGTTTTGGGATTTTTCAAATTCCTCAAGATGTTAATCGTTACGAAACTTATGAAGATAAAACGATTACGAGCGAGAAAGACAGAGAAATCCATTTTTGGCAAAAAGACCATGTGCGATTGTTTGGATTAGATTATAAAGATAAATTAGCTGCTGCTGGGTTTAATGTAACAGTAGAGGATTATACAAAGCAAATTTCTCCAGAATTAGTTGAGCGTTATTGCTTACCTAAAGGAGAATTGCTTTATATGTGCAGAAAATAGTTGAATTTTATTAATACATATGTAATATTAACGTATTAATAATGTTTTTTTCGTTTTTTTTAAATACATTTATAACTTAACTTCTAATAAAAAAATATGAAAATTAAATCAATTCTAATTACTTGTATAACAATGCAGGTAGCCTTAACAAGCAATATGAATGCTCAATTAAAAGCAGGGCCATATGTTGTTAAGAACTCAGATGAGTTTGAATCTCCTAAAAAGCATGTTGTTTCTGATCCTATTCCTTATGGAAGTGACGGAATTGTTCAAGTAAACAGAAGAGGATTAAAATCTATTTCGTTTCAAAAATTTTCAAATGATTTGAAATATGAAAGTGAAAAAACGATTGATTTAGAAGGTAAATTTAATGATAGAGTCAACTATCAAAGTTTTATTAAGTTTAAAAACAAAACCTACATGTTTGCACGTGAGGTTTTTAAAGAAGAAGAAAAAGAAGGAATTACTGCTTTAGAATTTTCATACAAAAATTTAGATTTTGTTGGATCTGCTAAAAATTTATTTAAATCTTCTGATAAAGTGCAAATGGCTCGTTTTAGTATTGGATTTGCTCCATATGGTGTTCCAGTGTATGGTACACCTGCAGATATGGGTGGTTATGATTTGAAAATTTCAGAAGATAAGACGAAATTCTTATATACATACTCTCTAGTAAATAAAGAAAGAAACGATAAGATTAATAAGGAAGTAATTGGAATGCAAGTTTTTGATGAAAATCTTACGAAATTATGGGGAGAAGATTTTGAAATGCCTTATACTGAAGCTAAAATGGATAATATCGGATTTATATTATCAGATGATGCCACTGTATATTTAATGGCTAAAGTTTATGAAGGGGATACTCCTAAAGAAGGGAAAGATAAAAAGAAACCTAACTACCATTTTGAGATATTAGCTTACAAAAAAGGCGCAAAAACGCCTAAGATTATCAAAATTAAATTAGATAATTATTTTCCAACTGAAGCTTGGGTTTATGAAAATACAAATCATGAAATTGCTATTACAGGATTTTACTCTAAAGCATTAAACAAACCAGTTGATGGAGCTTACATGGTTAAATTAGATTTAGAAACAGGTACCTTTACTAAAATCAAAGGTGGATATTACGAAATCCCAACTGATGTAATTAAAGCATTTACATCGGAGAGAGAAAAACGTAAAATGGATAAGCAAGCTGATAAAGATGAAGATGGTGATATTGGAATTAGTAATTTAGAAATAAACGAGATTTATGTGATGGATGATGGTACAACTAAAATTGTAGCTGAGCAATATCATGTTCAAGTAACTTATTACTATGATGGAAACTGTCACTGTATGAAAACTAAATACGATACTTATGCTGATGATATTTTTGTAATGAGTATTAGTGTTGATGGTAAATTAGAGTGGACAAAAAAAATCCCAAAATCACAACATGCTAATGGTGCATATGGAGCAGGTATTTCTATAAATTCGATGAAAAAAGGAAATGACGTGCATATTTTTTATATTGATAATATCAAAAATTTAAACTTACCAGCTGATCAGGCTCCAAAAAGACATGAAGACCGTAGAGGTGGTTTTTTAACTGGAGTTACAGTAACTGCTAAAGGAGATGTTAAAAAATATAGTTTAGGTGAAATTGAAACTTACGATACAAATTTTTATATCCGTGAATTTGTTGACGGAGAAAGAAATAATTTAATTAGTACAGAAAGAAGAAAAAAACAAAATATTTTATTTTCTGTAGAAGTAAATTAAAATAACATTTTTATAAACTTAAAATCCTCTTTGGTTTACTAATCAAAGAGGATTTTTTTATTATATTTAGATTTCAATTAGTAAAAATGATAAAATACATACTTCCATTTATCTTATTTTCTTTCTTAGGTTTTTCTCAGCAGAATTTAAATGAAAATTATCTACCTCTAAAATCAACAGGGACATTACCTGATATTTTTACTCAAAATATTAGAAATGTTATTCAAAACGATATTACGGAGTTGAATAAACAAAAGGAATCTGATAAAACTTTAAAACGAACCTATTTAACGGAAGCTAATTATGAAATTGAAAAGATAGTTAAAAGTGGCAATACATTAATAAACGATGAAGTAACTGTTTATTTAAATAAAATAGTAGACGTTATTTTAAAAGACAATGTAAGTTTAAGAAACGAATTACATATTTATACACTTAAATCTTCGGTTGTTAATGCCTATAGTTATGATAAAGGATATATTTTTATTGACATCGGATTAATTGCCCAAGCAGAAACGGAAGCTCAATTAGCATTTATACTTTGTCATGAAATTTCTCATTATACAAAAAAACATCACATTAATGGATACGTTGATAATAAAAAAATTGATAGCCAAAATTATAATGGAAAAAACAGACAAGATAGATTAATTGAAAAATGTCAATATTCAAAAGAAAAAGAAAGTGAAGCTGATATAGAAGGGTTAAAATTATTTGAACAAACAAATTATAATTTAAAGCAAGCTGAAAAAGCATTTGATGTATTGCAATACGCACATTTGCCTTTTGAATTAGTAGAATTTAAAAAAACATTTTTTGAAACAGAATATTTTAAATTGCCAAATGGTTATTTCTTAAAAGAGGTTTCATCTATTAGAAATAATTCAAACGAAGATGATACCAAATTAACTCATCCTAATACCGCAAAAAGAAAATCTGCTATCTCTGATATCATTACCAATAGAAATAATTCAGGGAAAGTTGATTATATTCTTAATAAAGAAAATTTTGAATATATCAGAGATTTATCAAGATTGGAATTATGTAGATTGTATTTAAAACATAGAGATTATCCTAATGCGTTGTATACAGCCTACATTATGGCTAATAAATACCCAAACAACGAGTACATTGCCGAAATTATCTCGAAATGTTTATTCTCTATTACAATGTTTGGTAACGGACTAATAAATTACGGCAACGATTCTTATTTAGAAAATGGATTTGCAGATTATAAAGACGTTGAGAGTTATCCTCAGCAAATGCATTATTTTATGAGTAAAATGCCTGCTAATGAATGGACGATGATGTCGTTAAATTATGTGTTTCGAAATCATCAAAAATTCCCTTCTAATAAAGTGATCGAATGTTATTCTGATAGTTTATTTAATATGATGAAAACCGTTAATTGGGGTATTATTGATTTTGTGCGTATTAATAAGAAAGATGTTTTAAACGAAGTTAAAGTAGATAGTTTAAAAGGAAATGTAGCAATAAATTCAAAAACAGAATTAATTGCTAATCTTCAAAAAGAAAATAACTTTAAAAAGTATGATACGGCATATTATAAAGAAATGTATCTGGATTTATTTTTAAGTGATAAAGAATTTTCACGTAAGTTCCCTACATCTGGAATAGTTGACAATGAAAGTTCTTCTGGTTTCTCTGAGTACACACTTAATAAAGGAAATCGAAAATCTTCTACAAAAAAGAAAAAACATGGTGTTTATATTACTTGCGATAATAAAATAAATAAGGTGTTGTTACTAGAACCTTTTTATTTGAAAGTTGACGAATCTAAAAATGAAGAATTTAGGTACCTGCAATCGGATGAGAAGCAAGAAAGATATACTGTAACAGTAAATGATTGTGCGAAGCGCCAAAACTTTGAGTTGGTGACTTTAGACCCTAGTTTAATAACAGCAAATGATGTTGACAAGTTAAATGACTATTCGGTAATCAATGATTGGTTTTCGGAAAAATTCGACGCCGATAATTCAGATAAAAATTTCATTCTTAATACCAACGAAATTGATAAAGTTATTGAAAAATACGGGACCCAATATGTTTTAAAAACGGGGATTGTTAATTACAAATCAAAAAGTGGACGAAAGCGAACGTATTTTTACAGCTTTATTTATGATATCAAGAATAACGATATGGTTTATAAAAAACAAGAAACATTTAGAGATAAAGATTCTAAAGATTTAGTTAATGCTAAGGTTTACCAAACATTTTACGAATTAAAACATTCCAAATAGTATGCACATGCGTTTATATATATATAGTTTTATTTTATTTAGTTCTTTAATCCATGCTCAATCTACTGGATATATGGGAAAGAGATTCCTTTTAGGGTATGGATTTCATACTAGCCCTGCTATATTTGGAGCGACATCAAATAACGAAACGATGATTGGGCGAAGTGGCAGCGCCTCTACCGGCTCATTTGCTTTTAATACTATTCATGAAGGTTTTTTAGAATTTGCGGCTTCTAGTAAATGGATGATATGTTTTTCGACTCGTTATTATAAAACCGCATATGATAATGCGTTATATACTGAATATGTTTTTCCAGCAAATAGTTATAATTCAAGTTATTTTGATAGACCAGAAGGGTTTTTTAATATTCGTGGATTAACCTATACATTGTATTTTAAATATTTTGGTTCTCGTTACGTTGCGCCATGGGGAAGATACGTGATGTTTGGTCCAACTATAAATACAGTAAAAACAAGTTATGATCCTGCTACTATGAATATGGGAATTCAGAACTACTATTACAATAATGGTAGTTATTCAGATACTCTTATCGCAAATTTTGGATCTAAAGAGCAGAATTTTACGGGTGTAAATTTGATGTTAGGTTTTGGTAGAAGTAGAATTATTGCTAATAGAGTAGTGGTAGATTATGGTTGCAATTTGCAATTATTTTCTGTCATATCAGGGGTTACAGATATTGTGTTTGATGGTGAAGAGTTATTTTCTTCCACTAAAAATACAAATACCGGTTATATAGAAAATACCTACAAAAGAAGAGTTCGAGGTGTTAATCGCTTTAATGTATTTTTAAAAGTAGGAATACTATTATTTTAAGCCAGTTTATTAATTACTGGATTAGCATATAGTGTAATAAATAAATTTTTTAACACTTCCGTTTCACCTTTTAATTCATTAATTTTTTTGATAATGTAGTTTAAAAAATTCTCTTTGTCTTGATTCGTATAATTATTCTCAAACACATTGGTTTTATTTAATAAATCGTATGCAATATAGTTTACCGCATTTAATTTAAAATTTTGATAAATTTGTTTATCTATATAAGCAGCTAGATTTTTTATTTTGTCATTTTCGTTATTAGCTGTATCAATTTCTACTAAATCATCTGTTGTAATTGGTTTCCCAAAAGCTAGGTGAATTTTGCCTTTAGGTTGTTTTATTCCAGTTAAAATACTATTCAAATCTTCGCCTGGCGATTTTATATATTTAGTATGAAGTGATGATAAATAAAGCTCTTGTACTTTAAGATCATCACAGGGTTCATATTCAAAACTAATGGTAAGTGGTACAATGTTTAATTCGGCAAAACTTTTTTTAAAGTCTTTATCTCCACTCATATTAAGCATTTTTAATAAACCAGTTTGAGTCAAATCGCTACCATCTTTCGTTCTTCCATTTCTTTGAGCAATCCAAACACTTGTGTTTTTGTCAATTATTACATGACGAATGTATGCACTTAATTGGCGAGATATATCGTACAATTCTTTTACGTTACCTTCTCGTTTTACCGTAAACATTCTGTTCATACGTCCAAAATCAGTAATAAATCCTTGGTCCATTAAATTAGAACCAAAAGTAATTTCAGATGTTTCAAATTCTTCTCTGTCTAAAATAATTTGAAGGATAGCGCTATCTAATAAAATATCTCGGTGATTGGCAATGTATAAATAAGATTTATCTCTATCTAAATTTTCTAGTCCACTCCAAGTTAAACCAGTTGATGTTGAATTTACTATTTTCCAAATAGCTTCACTCATATAACCTGTTTGAAATTCGTAAGGTGATTTGGTGTTTAGGGCCTTTTCAATCATTTGCTCCTTACTCATTTCTGGCCATAAATAAGCCATGGCTTTGTGATACGTGTCATAGTGAGCAATACGATTCATAACGTCTCCTGATTCTTCGTCATAATATGGCCTTAGTAATTCAAAATTAAATTCTTTAGCAAAATCGCTGTATTTTTTTGGAGCTTGGGATTTATATAGTTTCATGATTTTTACTTGTAGTTTGTGGTTGCAAAAGGTGTTACGTTTTTAAATTGTGGTTTTACAGCCCATTCGTTTTTTAAATTTAAATAACCCCAATCTCCATTATCATCTTTTGCAGGGAATAATTCGCTGCTATTTAAGATAATTTCTTTATAGTTAATTGGAATAATAAGTTTCCCAGTTGTATCAATAACACCCCAATATCCATCTTGACTTACAGCAGCTAAACCATTTTTGAAATCTGTTGCTTTATCAAATTTTGCAGTAATAACAACATTTAATTTTGTATCTTGATAACCATACAAATCTTTTGTTTGATAGCGAATTAAGCCGTTATGAACTTCAGAAAAAATTTTAAAGCTTACATTTGCTGCGTAAATTAATGGATTTCGATCATTAGGTTTAATTAAATAATTTCCTAACGAATCAATTAAGCCCCAATTTTCATGATTTTTAACCCATGTAAATCCTTCGCTACTATTCTTTACTTCTAAAAACTGATGTGCTATTAAAGTTTTACCTTCTTTATTTATTAAACCCCATTTTCCTTCAAATGAAACCCAAGCCAAATTTGTGTTTTTGTATTTTGATTTATTGATTATGCCATTTATTAAATCGTAACTATATTCTGGAGCCCAAACATTATAATGTTCGAAAACATTTTTCACTTCTTTATAAATTGGATTGATAATAAATTTCCCTTCTCTATTAATTAATCCCCATTTTCCATTTAGTAAAACCCAAGCTTTATCATATACAAAAGCTGAGGCGTTATCAAACTGTGGTTTAATAATAAAATTACCAGAGCTGTCAATGTATCCGTGTTTCTGTTTTGGCCCATATGCAACTTGACTTAAACCAAACGAAAAGGGATGTGTTTCATAAAATTGAGGCTTAATAACAATTTGTCCTTTTTTGTTTATGAATCCCCACTTGCCGTCAATTTTTACTTCCGCTAAACCTTCCTCAAAATCTTCGGCTTTTTCAAACACAGTTGTAAAAATAGGTTTTCCATATTCATCAATAAAATAAAATTTATTAGTTCTTCTTAATCTTGCAAAGCCATCATTAAATTTGCAAATAGATTCGTTAAAAATAGGATCAGTATTTTCGATATAAGTTATTGTCCCTTTTAAATCATAGTAAGCAGTTTGATTTTTTTTAGTAGTAACAATAGCAATTTTATTTTGTGCTAAACAAAATGATAATTGAAGTAACCAACTTATTAAAAACCAAATTCTCATTAACGCTTATCAATAAATGTAATAGGTTTTCTACTCATTTCAGGTAGCTGACGTTTACTAATGTTTTCTGGAGTTTCTAAAACAATAGTAGGGGCCACTCTTAATTTTGCTCTAAAATGGTCTTTTAAATCTTTATCAAAATTTTCGGGCGGATTAATAGCGCCTATATTTATTAAAATTTCATCTGTACCAATATCATTTGTATATACTTCAACAATATAATTTTTTATATAGGGTACTGTATTTAAAATATCATACAAGGCTGGTGGATATAAACTAGTGCCTTTAAATTTTATCATTTGTTGCTTACGTCCCAAAATAGGACTAATACGTAAAGTTGTTCTTCCGCAGGAACAAGGCTCGTAATGTGCTTTGCAAATATCACCTGTTTTAAAACGGATTAAAGGCATACCTTCTACGTCTAATGTAGTTACTGTCAATTCACCAGCTTCTCCTTTTGCAACAGGTTGATTATTTTCGTCCAAAAATTCAACAATTAATAACTCTGGATGATGATGTCCTCCCACGCCTTGATTACATTCAGTAAAAGCAGCGCTCATTTCGGTAGATGCGTAGGTGCTATATAATTGCAAAGGCCATTTATCTGTTATTCGTTTACCTAAAGTGTTATATGAAAAATCTTCATTTCGAATTGGTTCGCCAATACAAACTACTTTTTTAATACTACAGTTTTTGTAATCAATATTATTTTGTTCGGCAAACTCAATTAATTTTAATAAAAAAGATGGAACAGCAATTGCAATAGTTGGTTTTAAACGTTTAATTGTGTCCCATTGAAACTCTGGCATCCCATTACCAACTCTTACCACACCAGCTCCCATTTGTTTTAAACCTAAAAAATAAGCCATACCAGCCATAAAACGTCTATCAATTGTGGTCATTAATTGATAAATGTCGTTTTTGCTACCGCCAGCACAGGCTAGTGAAATATGCTCATTATAAGCCAATCTATCTAAATCTTTATCTGTCAATACAAAAGTTAAAGGGTCGCCTAAGGTTCCACTAGTTGTTACGTAGTCTATTATTTTATCAGGAGCTACACAAATAAAATCTTGATTGTAATTGTATAAATCATCTTTAGTTGTTACTGGAATTTTCTGTAAATCGTTTAGTGTTTTAATATCAGCAACGCTAATGCCTTTTTTTTTAAAGAGAGTTTGATAGAATTTAGAATGTGCATTAACGTATGATAATAGAGTGGTTAATTTTTCTTCTTGAAATTGTTTTATTTCATTGGATGATTTAGTCTCTATTTCTGGTAATAAGGCACTCATAACGATTCATTAAATTTACACGAGTTTACATATAATTTGATAAAACACAAAGCTATTTTAAAATTTACTTATATTTATTTTTTATTGGTTTTGTTCATATTACACGATTTTATAATGAAAAATAGTACACTTAATCTTAAAGAGGAGTTATTGCCAGATATAAGAGAGTTTAAAGCACCTGCTTTAGCTCAAAAAATTATAAATCTTAGTCAGATTAATGAATTAGTGGCTTTTGCCTTTGAAAAAGATCACTTATTAAGTAGCAGAGCAATGTGGGTTTTAGGACATTGTAGTGATTTGGATTACGATTGCATCATTCCTTATCACATAAAATTAATTAATAATTTAAAACATGATAATTTACATAATGGTGTTATTAGAAATACATTAAGGCTATTTCAAAAGCATCCAGTTCCTAAAAAAATGGAGTCTTTTATGCTAGATAAATGTTTTGCATATATTAAAAATCCAACCGAAGCGATTGCTGTAAGAGCCTTTGCTATTACTGTTGTATTTAATATTTCAAAACCTTATCCGGAATTATTAAACGAATTATCACTTGTTTTAAATCACATGAGCGAAACGGAAGAAGGACCAGGTATAAGAAGTCGTGTAAAAAATACCATCAAAGCTATTCGTAAAATTCAAGTTCAAAAGTGACTAGCGAAAAATGTCTTAACTAAATTTATTGTAGATTTATAAATAATTATTTTCTATGGATTTAAGAGTAGCATTATATTCTAAAATTAGTTCATCAATCACTTCTTTAACTGATTGAATTTTGTTAATGTCAGCCGAAACTTGGCCAATCTCCAATTCACCTTCAGTTAAATCTCCTTCAAACATTCCTTTTTTTGCTCTTCCTCGCCCCAATAAATTTGATAACTCTTCTGAACTCGCCCCAGATTTTTCCAGTTCATTTACTTTCTCAAAAAACACATTTTTTAATAATCTTACTGGCGTTAACTGTTTTAAAGATAATTGAGTATCTCCTTCTTTAGCTTCCACAATAGCATTTTTAAAATTAATGTGAGCCGATGATTCCTTGGTGGCTGCAAAACGACTACCTATTTGAACACCTTGAGCCCCCAATGCAAAAGCCGCTGCCATTGCTTTACCTGATCCAATTCCACCCGCTGCAATTAATGGAATGTTAATGGCTTTTTTTACTTGAGGTATAAGAACTAGGGTAGTGGTTTCTTCTCGCCCGTTATGCCCACCAGCCTCAAATCCTTCAGCAACAATAGCATCGACACCAGCTTCCTGACATTTGATAGCGAATTTAACATTTGACACCACGTGAACTACAGTAATGCCATGTTGTTTTAGATGATTAGTCCAGGTTTTTGGATTTCCAGCAGAAGTAAATACAATTTTCACCCCTTCTTCAATGATGATTTTTATATGTTCTTCAATATTTGGGTATAATAACGGCACATTAACCCCAAAAGGATTGTTAGTAGATTGTTTGCATTTTTTGATATGATCTCTTAATACTTCAGGATACATTGATCCAGAGCCAATAAGACCTAATCCACCAGCGTTTGAGACCGCAGATGCAAGCTCCCAACCACTACACCAAATCATTCCGCCTTGTATAATAGGATACTTTATGTTAAATAATTGATTAATTGTAAGCATGATGGTATTATTTTTGGTGTAAAGTTAAAGATTTTATTATTTTTGTATACTTTAAATAACACTCATTATCAATGAAAAACATTTTTATTTTAATTTTTATTGTTTTCACTACCACAATTTCAAAAGCACAATGGCTTTGGGATTATGGTGTATCTGTTGGTGTATCCAACTACCTAGGTGATATTGGTGGTAAAGATAAAACTCGTAGAGATTTTGTAGCCGATATAAAAATGGCTAAAACTCGTTGGAATGTTGGAGGTTTTGCTCGTTATAAAGTTCATCCCAAAGTATCTGTTAAATTAGCTTTAGATTATTTACGAATTGAAGGAGATGATAAATTGTCGTCTAATATTGCGCGTAACGCCCGTAATTTAAATTTCAGAAATGATATGTTAGATTTGGCGGTAACTGGTCAGGTTTTCTTTTTTGAGGATAATGATTTAGGAAATACATACAGATATAAAAATGGTTTTAGAGCTTATTTCTTTGCTGGTGTTGGTGCTTTTTATTCTAATCCAAAAACATTAGATGGTAATGTAAAGCTTCGTCCCTTGCAAACAGAAGGAGTAGCTTATTCTCCTATAGGAATAAATATTCCAGCTGGTATTGGGTTTTATTTTACAATTCATAAAAAACACCGTATCGGGTATGAGTTAAATTATAGAACTACTTTTACAGATTATTTAGATGATATTAGTGGAGATTATATTGATCCAACAACACAAAGTCCTGAAGCAGCAGCTTTATCTAATAGAACAACAGAATTAACCGATATAGATCCTAAATTGGCAAAAAATTTCGGATATGATTTTGAGAGAGGTATTGGTCAAAAGCGAGGCGATAAAACTCATAAAGATGGTTATATGACGATGAGTTTAAGTTATAGTTATGTTTTAAGAGGTAAATCAAGTTTTTATAGAGGACGTTATGGACATTTCTTTAATAGTAGGAAAAGAGGTAAGGTTCGTAAAATTAGAGCGAAGTTCTAAATTAAAGAATTGCGATTTTCTACATAATTGAAATAATTGATTAAGTACAATTTTAAACAGTAAGTTTTAAGAAAAGGATATTGAAGTAATTTCAATATCCTTTTTTGTTTGGTGAATATATCAGAAGATAAACTATCACTAGGTTTACATTTCAATACGAAAATGTGGTTTTCTATAAAAAGAATAGTACAAAGAGCTGATAAAAAGATGTATAATTAATTAGTCATACTTCAGTGACTGAAATACCATCTTTTGTTACATTTAACGAGTTTATCGTTCACCTATTTTAATCATTTGATTTTATGCTCATTTAAGAGGTAATCTAATATTATCTTTTACTATATTAAAGAAACATAGGGCTGCATTTTTTATTTGATCAGAATCGTGTTTAGGAAGGCTAAATTCTGCTAATTCGTTAAAAATAATTTTTGAAATCCCAAACTGTTTTATATTGTCTAAATAAAAAGTGTTATTTAAGTCAATAATAAAAAATGCAGAGGTTTTATCGATTCGCGTGAGTGTAATGGTTTTTATATAAATTTGATTTTTAGCGCATAAAATTAAAAGAGAGCCTTTTTTACCAATACCTAAATCATCTTTTACAATAATTTTCAAGTAATTTTTTAAATCTTGTTTTATAAATTGAATTTGATAATTGTTTCTTACGTTGACATTAATTAATTCAACTGCTTCTTTATTTATGATAGTTAAAATATTTGCAGAATCTGATTTAAGTTGAAAGTCACATGGTTTTTGAGCTATGTGATGTGTTGAAAAAAGTATTAAACAAACAAATACAAATTGATTCATATTTTTTAGTTTTTATTTAACAAAAAAAAGGATAAGGCAACATTGTTACCTTATCCTCTTCATGTTTTTACATTTAGTTTTATTTTTGTTTAAATCCAATTAAAATTACAGCACAACCAGAGCCAGCATTTTTATTAGCATCTAATTGAGCTTCAATAGTACATTCTAAGGTGTTTTTCACTTTAAAATCCCAATATGGTGCATTAGTATAATTTTTATTTGTAAATAATAAATGACGATCTTGATCGTAAATATTAAAAATTAAGTTGCCATCTGTTTTGCCGCTACAAGCCGCTAAACGGTAGGTCGTTTCTCCAAAAAACGTTGTATGAAACTCCGCCATTTCTTCTGAATTCAATAATAATGAACGATATGATTGACCATCAGAAATAAATTGCGCTATAATATGCTTTGCGCATAAGCTAGCAATTGAATCACATTGTGCCTTAGCGTTATTTGATAGGCCTAAAACAGCTAAAATTACTAGACTTTTATATAATTTTTTCTTCATAATTTATGTTTAATAATTAAGATTTTGCATTAATGATTTTATCACGAATAGCTAAAACTTTAGCGGCTATTTGTTCAATTTGTTCTTTACTAATGTTGATTTCAGTTGTACTATTTATAAACGTTGTTTTTTTAGCTTCATCAGTTGTTGGTTCTACAAAATTATATTTTGTTGTAACGCCATCATAAATTTTCGCTAAGTCTTCTAACTGAACTGTTAAATCAGCTGCATCTGGTAAATTATGAGATTTGATTAATCTTACAATACTACCTAGAGCTTGTTTTTGTTCAGCTATACGGTATTTAATTTCATCAGTAGGTTTTTTGTTATATGCCATTATGGAAAAATGCATGCTTTCAATCCATCCTCCAGTTAATATTAAACTGCTAATTTCTGTTCGTTTATTAGTTTTTAAATAGGCATCACTAGCGCGATAAGCAATACCAACTAATACTAACATACTATCCTTATTAGAAATATTATCGTTAATACGTTTCATTGTGTTTTGGTCAAATGCTGCAGAAACCCCTAGTTTATCTGCTAATTGTTTAACAGCGCCTAAATAACCTAAAGCGTCTTGAGTTTGGTTGTACATACTTACATAACCTAAATCAGCGCCATAAATCCCAAGATTTAATGATTTTGAATAATCCGAAGAGTATTGTCCATTTTTGTTACCAGCATTTAAAATAGCTTTATCGTATGCTACACCTGATTTTTGAATTAATAATGCTGTTTGAATAGGAGAAGGAACACTAAATAATTCTCCCCCAACATTTAATGCTACAGCTTTTACAGTATCAGTATCAGCTAAGTCATCACCAGTTTCAACTTCAGTGGGCTTTGGATCGCCGCAAGAGTAAATTAACATAGAAGCTATAACTAAAGCAATAACTTTTGTGTTTAACTTAAAATTTTTAATGTTCATCGTCATAATTTAATTGTTTGTTGCTAAAAAACCTATGCAAGTAAATAATTTTTAACGACATAGCCAAATATTAATTACTTCAGTTATCGACAATTTTAGATAATACCCAATGCCTCTTCTACATATTGAAACGTAGATAAAATTTCAGGTTTTCCGTCAATTTGAGCCACATCGTGCTCAAAATGAGCAGACGGTTTTCCATCTGCTGTTAAAATTGTCCAACCGTCTTTTAGTTGTTTAATATTTCGAGTTCCCATATTAATCATGGGTTCAATGGCAATCACCATTCCATCTTTAATTTTTGGCCCATCTCCTCGTTTACCATAATTTGGAACTTCAGGATCTTCATGTAATTTTTTGCCCAATCCATGTCCAACTAATTCTCTTACAACTCCATATCCATTTTTTTCGGCATGTTGTTGAATGGCAAAACCGATATCACCAATGCGGTTACCAGATTTAAATTGCTCAATACCTATATAAAGACATTCTTTTGTAACGTCTAATAATTTTTGAACCTCTGGATTAATTTGTCCAACACCAAAAGTGTAGGCATGATCACCAAAATACCCATTTTTAACCACACCACAATCCACAGAGATAATATCACCTTCTTCCAATGGCTTATCATTTGGAATGCCATGAACAACAGAAGCGTTTAATGACATACATAATGTATTTGGAAAGCCATACATGCCTTTAAATCCTGGTACACCGCCATTGTCTCTAATATATTCTTCAGCAATTTTATCTAAATGAAGTGTCGTTACTCCTGGTTTAATTTCTTTTGCAATGATTCCTAATGTTCGAGAAACGCTTAATGCAGATTCTCTCATTAATTCAATTTCTTCTCTGTTTTTTAGTATTATCATTTTCCGAACATTTTTTGGAAGAACGTTTTTTCTTCTTTTTTAAAATTATGATGCGCTTCTGGATTTTTATATGTGTGGTTAAAACCTCCACCTTCAGGATGAAGAATTTGCCATGTAGTACTCCATCCTAAAAATCCACCAACATTTCTATCATCAATAAATACATCTACATTTAATTTTCGCGGCGTGTTATCAGTAATAACTTCTTCAGGATAGTTTTTATTAACGGCATAAAACTCAATCCCATTTTGTTTACAATATTCCACAGCCTCATCAAGTAATGCACCAGTTCGATAGGTATGTAAAATTAATTTATGCCCTTTTTTTTGCAATTCCTTAATAGTTGCAAAAGCAAATAACATCTCTTTTCCAATGCGTGGATATTGATGTTCTACAATAGTTCCATCAAAATCAATAGCTATTGTTTTACTGTTATTATTAATGAATTGTTGTTCCATGGTTTTATAAATTCTCTGCTTTTAAAACTTTTAAATCACCATCTAATTCATAGTGACGAGGAATAGCTGTACCAATTTCAAATTCTAAAATTTGTTGAGGCGTCATATTTTCTAAATACATAATTAATGCACGTAAGCTATTCCCATGAGCAGCAATAACAATATTTTTTCCTTCTTTTAATTTTGGTTCAATCTCAGTTTTAAAATAAGGAATAACGCGTGCCGCTGTATCTTTTAAACTTTCGCCATTTGGAGGAGCAATATCAAAACTTCTTCTCCAAATTTTTACCTGCTCATCACCATATTTTTCGGCAGTAGCTGTTTTATCCAAACCTTGTAAATCGCCATACATGCGTTCGTTTAATGCTTTATTGTATGTTGTTGGAACACCTGGTTGATTAGAAACTTCTAAAGCTAATTTTAAGGTGTTTTGAGCACGTTTTAAATCCGAAGCAAATGCTAAATCAAATTTAAAAGGCTTTAATTTCTCACCAGCATTTTTTGCTTCTTGTACTCCTTTTTCTGTTAATTCAACATCTACCCAACCAGTAAACTTGTTTTCTAAATTCCAAACGCTTTGTCCGTGACGAAAGATAATTAAAGTTGCCATTTTATAATTCTGATATAGTTTAATAATTAATTTTTAATATGCTCTTGCAAATAATACTCGCTGTGTACTTGGTTTGCCGCTGTAAATACAAACGCCTGCTTCTTGCACGTTGTTTAAAGGTATACAACGAATCGTAGCTTTTGTTTCTTCTTTTATTTTTTCTTCAGTCTCAGGTGTACCATCCCAGTGAGCATAAACAAAACCAGTTTTTTCATCTAGTACTTTTTTAAATTCTTCGTATGAATTTACAGTTGTTGTTAATTCTTTATTACGAGCAGTTGCTTTGTGGAATAAGTTAGATTGAATTTCATTTAATAAATTTTCTATTAAAGAGTCAATACCTTCAATGCTCACTGTTTCTTTGGTTAATGTATCTCTGCGAGCAATTTCAACAGTTCCATTCGCTAAGTCTCTTTCACCAATGGCAATTCGAACAGGTACACCTTTTAATTCGTATTCAGCAAATTTCCAACCTGGACGTTGAGAATCTCTATCATCGTATTTTACAGAAATACCTTTTGCTTGTAATTTCTTTTTAATTTCGTTTGCTGTTTCAGATACTTTTGCTAAGCCCTCATCACCTTTATAAATAGGAACAATCACTACTTGTATTGGCGCTAATTTTGGAGGTAATACTAATCCATTATCATCACTATGACTCATGATTAATGCCCCAATTAAACGAGTAGAAACACCCCAAGATGTTGCCCAAACATATTCTTGCTTGTTATCTTTAGTTACATATTTTACATCAAATGCTTTAGCAAAATTTTGACCTAAAAAGTGAGAAGTCCCTGCTTGTAAAGCTTTACCATCTTGCATCAATGCTTCAATGCAATACGTATCATCTGCTCCAGCAAAACGCTCGTTAGCAGATTTTACACCTTTTACAACTGGAACAGCCATCCAATTTTCTACAAAGTCGGCATACACTTCCAACATTTGTTTTGTTTCAGCTATAGCTTCCTCTTTAGTGGCATGAGCTGTATGACCTTCTTGCCAAAGGAATTCAGCTGTACGTAAAAACAAACGCGTACGCATTTCCCAACGTACTACATTGGCCCATTGATTGACTAAAATAGGTAAATCACGGTAGGATTGAATCCAGCCTTTATAGGTATTCCAAATTATGGCTTCACTGGTAGGACGAACAATTAACTCTTCCTCTAATTTTGCTTCCGGATCAACAATTAGTTTACTTTTATCGTTAGGATTTGTTTTTAAACGGTAGTGTGTAACAACCGCACATTCTTTAGCAAATCCTTCCGCATTTTTCTCTTCAGCTTCAAATAAACTCTTAGGAATAAACAAAGGAAAATAAGCATTTTGATGACCAGTATCTTTAAACATTTTGTCTAAAGCTTTTTGCATATTTTCCCAAATACCATAGCCGTATGGTTTAATAACCATACAGCCTCTAACAGCTGAATGGTCTGCTAAATCAGCCTTTACCACTAAATCGTTATACCACTTACTATAATCTTCTGCGCGCGATGTCAATTCCTTACTCATGTTTATTAACAAATGTTAAATAATAAAATTAATAATTAGGTTGGCACTTTATTTGGTAACTTTACAATGCATTCCCCGTGCAAATTTAAACTTTTATTGGACGTTTACGTCTGATATTTTAAAAACTAATAAAATGAAAAGATTAGTTGTCATATCAACTGTTGTAATTGCACTTTTATCGTCTTGTATTTCTCAAAAAACAGGAACTTCAGGTTATAATGATGATGTTTATGCAAATCCTAAAGAAGATAGAATAGAGGAGGCTCGTTTAGCGGCAGAGAAAAAACAGGCTAAAGAAGCCTCTGATAAACGTTATAATGACTCTATTGCTGCTGTGCAAAAAGCTCAAAAGGAAAAAGATGATGCTAACCCATATTACAAAGACAGAGAGTTTAAATATGATGATTATTATGACTATGAATATGCCACACGAGTAAAACGTTTTGATAATAGTATTAACGGCTTAAGTTATTATGATAATTATTACACAAATTCATATTGGTATAACCAAAATCCTTATAATTATGGAGTAAGCGTTTATAACGGTTACTCATGGTGGGGTTCTAGTTATAATTCTTATAGTTATAATCCTTCTATAAATTTTTATAGTAATTGGGGCTGGGGATGTAATCCTGGCTTTGGATATTATAGTGGTTATAATCCTTATATGGCAGGATATATGGCTGGTTATAATAATGGATTTAATAATGGTTATTTTGGTAACCCTTATGGTTTTGGAAGTCCATATGGTTTTAATAACTCGTTTGGATTTGGCTACGGTTATGGAAATCCTTATGGTTATGGAGCTTATGGATACAATAATGGCTGGGGGTACTATAATAGTTATGATAACAATAGTAGTTATACTTATGGGCCTCGTGCTTCCCATGGTGGAGGAAATAGCAGAAGAACTTCAAATCCAGGTGTGGGAGAGAAAAGAGAATCTTATTCTGATAAATATGTTAAAGATATAGCTGAACAGCAAGTACGCAACGAAAAATTTAGTGAAACTAAACCGTTAAGAGGTAATTCGTTAAATGAACCAATAAGAGTAAATAATACAGGAACTCCTATCAACACTGGAGGCATTAAACAACCACATAGTAATCCTAATTCGTTAGATAATGAACCTGTTAGACCAAACACTCCAACAAAAATAAAAGAGCCAATAAATAATTCACCTGTTAAAATTAACGAACCAATTAGAAATACGGATTTTGATCCAGTGAAAGAACAGCCTGTTAGAAATAATCCAATAAAAATCATAACTACTAAACCTATAAATGAAGAGCCAATAAGAGTTAATGAGCCAGTAAAGCAAATTAATCCTATCAGAAATCAGGAGCCTATTAAGCAACAGCCAATTAATAATACGCCACGTTTTGAGGCACCAGTAAGGCAACAAACGCCTAGCTCACCATCAAATAATGGAGGCGGAAGCACGCCTAGTAATAATGGAGGTGGACGTAGGCCAAGATAAATAAAGATATTTACTACTTTATTGTAGGATGCGATATAAATGCCATATTTCTTAAGAAATACTCGAGTGAAAATATCTATACCTCTTGATTGGCAACTAGTTTTGATAATTTTAAAAAATAATGAAATCACCTAAAATGAATTTTTTTTATAGTGTAACTGCATTTTGCATGTTGTCATTATCACTTATATCTCAAAATGATGTAGATGCGATAAGATATTCACAGACATATTTTGGTGGTACTTCACGAAGTAAGGCAATGGCAGGTTCGTTTGGAGCCTTAGGCGCCGATGGATCTTGTATGGCTAATAATCCTGCTGGTATTGGTTTATATAAAAAAGGAGATATTAATATATCTTTTGGGTTAAAATTTTATTCAGTGGATGCTACTCATAACGGAACTTCTAATAAAAATTTTAAAGCAAGTGTTCCTTTTGATGGTATAACATTAGTAGGTGCATGGGATAGTAAGCAACAGCCAGATAATCATCACGCTCTAGGATTATCATGTAATCAAATAGTTAATTTTAATGGGAATATTAGTATTGAAGGTCCTGCTAATTTTAAAAGTATTGCCAACGATTTTTTATCAAAAGCAAATGGAAAGTCGTTGCAAAATTTGGACAATAGTTACACTGGAATGGCCTATGACAATTATTTAATTGATGTGTATGATACTATTTCCAATCTGTATACAAGCTTAATAAATACAAAGTATGATTTAACACAATCAAAAACTATTGAAACTAGAGGAAAAATTAACGAATGGTGTTTTAATTATGCTTATGGCTTTAAAGATAAACTATATCTAGGTGTTACTATTGGTATTCCAACAATTACTTATAATCATAATTCCGTTTATGAAGAATCAGATGATAATGATTCGATGAGAGTGAGCACTAATTCATCTCCAACTTATTTGTATCCATCAATTGGTGTTGGCGGATTTAAAAACTTATCCTATCAAGAAACATATAAAACATCTGGCACAGGATATAATTTAAAAATTGGAGTAATATATAGAGCTGCTGATTTTATTAGATTAGGCGCTAGTTTTCACTCTCCTACCATTTATAATTTAACAGATGGGTATTTATATAAAATGACTGCTAATTACGATGAAGGTGGTTCATTTACGACTCAGTACCCGCCAGATAATGGTGGGAAATTTAAATATCAAATTATAACTCCTATGAAATTCACGGGAAGTGTGGCTTTGTTATATAAAAAATTAGGGGCTGTTAATATTGATTATGATATTATTAACTATAAGCAAGCATCTCTTCAGAGTAATCCTCAAGAATTTACAGCAGTTAATTCCATTATTAGAAATAAATATAGTCAAAGCTCAAATTTAAGAGTAGGGGCTGAGGCAAACTTAAATCCTTTTTTTGTAAGATTAGGTTATGCCATGTACGGTAGCCCATTTGGTGAAACGTTTTTAGGTGATTTCGTAAAATCGTTTTATACTGGAGGAATTGGTTTTAGAAAGGATAAACTGTATTTAGATCTGTCTTTTACAAAGAGTATGAATAATGAAAATTACTATATGTATAGCCCAAATTTTGTGGATAAATCGACTTTGAGAAATTCTGGCACGACAATTGCTGTTACTGTAGGCAGTAAGTTTTAGTGTAGTTTTGTTCTAGATTAATTGGTTAGAAAGTCTCGGGGTAGTGGCCGAGACTTTCGCTTTTATAAACGTTTACATTCCATATAGGATTACTTTTTACTTTTTTTATTTCCATAATCTAAAGCTGAGGTTGATTATTTTATAAAAAATGGAATAATGATGTTACTTACTTTCCAATACTCGCTAAATAATCTTGTAATATAATCGTCGCACTTACCATATCCACAGTATCTTTATTAGCTCTGTCTTTCTTTTTTAAACCACCCATCAACATCGTTTGGTGTGCTAACACAGAGGTAAAACGCTCATCGTAACGCGCAATTTTAATATGTGGAAACTTACGAGTTAAATGAGTAACAAATGGATCAATATAACGAGCGCTATCTGACGCTTCGTTTTGCAACGTTTTAGGTTCGCCAACCACAATGCACTCTACTTGCTCTTTTATTAAGTAAGTTTCTAAATAGCTAATTAAATCTTTGCTATGCACGGTAGTTAAACCGCTAGCAATAATTTGTAAAGGATCGGTAACTGCTATACCAACTCTTTTACTTCCATAATCTATTGCCATGATTCTTGCCATAGGGTAAAGGTAATCATTTTAAAATTTAAATTATTTCTTAAAAAAAAGTTAAAATAAATTGCTACTATCAAAATTAATTATAACTTTGTATCACAAAGTGCTTTTAATATGACAAAAGAAAACGCAGAACACCTAGAGGCTATACAGGATATTCGCCAAATGATGAAGAAGTCAACCCGTTTTTTATCACTCAGTGGTTTATCGGGTGTGTTTGCTGGGATATTTGCTTTAGGCGGAGCAGTAGTAGCTTATGTGTATTTGAATTCTATTTACAACAGTTGGGTGAGGGGAGATGAAGGTGCTTTAAATAGAAATGAAATTTATTTAAACTTTATTTTAATAGCCGTTGTTGTTTTAGCCTTGTCTATTTCAACGGCATATTTTTTCTCAAATCGTAAAGCCAAAAAAGATGGGCATAATTTATTTGATCATACTGCTATCAGAGTATTAATAAATTTAGTAATTCCTTTAGTGGCTGGTGGTGTATTTTGCATGGCTTTATTGTATCAAGGTGCTATTGTGTATATTGCGCCTGCCATGTTATTGTTTTATGGTTTAGCTTTAATAAATGCCAGTAAATATACCTATGATGATATTCGTTACTTTGGCATTTGCGAGGTAGTGTTAGGCTTAATCAACGCCTTTAATTTAGGAAACGGTTTATTATATTGGGCATTTGGTTTTGGTGTGTTGCATATTGTGTATGGAGCCACCATGTGGTATAAGTACGAAAGAAAGGGATAGAAGAGATTGAAGGGACTGAAGAGACTGAAAAGATGATGATGACTGTCTTGATTCCCTTAAGTCGAATAGTCTCTTAAGTCATAATAAATAAAAAAGATTGTAATTGAAGTCATACATACATAATTTAAATAAAGCATTTGAAAATCGTATCCGCTTAGGGATTATGAGTGTGTTGATGGTGAACGATAGTGTGGATTTTAGTACCATGAAAGAAACCTTGGAGTTAACAGATGGAAATTTAGCAAGTCACATTACTGCTTTAGAGAAAGAAGGCTACATACATGTAAAAAAAGAATTTGTAGGTAAGAAACCATTAACAACATACTCAGTTACTAAAGTAGGAATGAAAGCATTTAACGATCACTTGGATGCGCTTGAAAAATTATTGAAAGGACGTTAAACTCTTTTTTTTGTACTTAAACTTTGTAATTCAAAGTACTTTTAAATTAAAAAAGACATGAAGAAATTAGAAATCAATTATCAATCCGAAAACTTCTACAGAGGCAAAGCTGTATTGTGGTTGTTAGAGAAGGGTGTTCCTATTCACGCTAAGTTAAATGCACATCGCGTTGCTTGGAATTTAAGTTCAGATGATTTTTTGAAATTTAATGCAGGAAGTTTAGGGAATGCTTTGGGGCAGTTTTATAAAACGCAACAATTTGAGCCTATACCAAAAGCCGAGCGCCATGATGTGTTTCATGTCTTATTTGGTTTTTCAACCAATGTAATTGATGAAGCGGCCATGCAGTTCTTTTTATGGGGCAATGGCAAGCCATCCTTTTTTACAGTTGGTACTTGCATCATCACAACGGTATTATTTCCTAATCACTTTCAAGAGTTTAAAGCCGCGTATCAAAAAGGAAAACAATCCACGTCTATTCGTGACTGGAATTTTAAAGCCTTACTAAATGAAGATTTGCAACTTTTAAAAAACAGAGTATTCACTAAAAACCAATAGTTATGAAAACAGCAACATCCATCAAAAACATCAGAAGAGTCGTTATTGTATTTATTATTCTTTTAGTCTTAAGCGGTATTACTGCTTTTCCATTAATTACCGAAGTCGATTTTATGTTAGCGCATATTAATTCCTTTCCACTATTTTTTCATGATTGGATAAGAACCATTTATCATTCGGTACATCAAACACCATCTATTGTATTATACGGCACCGATTGGCTAGCCTTTGCTCACATCATCATTGGATTATTTTTTGTAGGTGTGTATCAAAACCCGGTACGTAATAAATTTATTGTGAATGTTGGCATTGTGGCTTGTATCGCTGTATTTCCTCTAGCGTTTATTTGCGGACCAATTCGAGAGATTCCTTTCTATCATCAAATCATTGATTGTTGTTTTGGATTATTTGGTATGATACCATTATTGTATATCAAATATCAAATTAAACAATTAGAAAATAATTTTCCCGCAAATCTCGCAGATAACACAGATAGAATCTAAAATTTTAATCTGCGAACATCCGCGTCATCTGCGGGCAATTAAACTAAAAATATAAAACATGAAAACAACCTATAAACAACCGAAAACCATTATCGATTATGCGATGTGGTTAAATGTCAAAACATCATCTTGGGTAGCAGGAATGATTGGCCCAATGGTATTTAATTATGGCACCAATGATAAAAATTGGGGACTAAGCACCACAGAGTTATTAAAGTATCCAGAAGGAAGTCTTGGTAAAGCATTAGGAGATTTTTTACAAGAACATCATGTGGATATATTGAAGGGAGCAGAGTATCATGATATACAACATGTCTTGTTTGGTTACTCTATCAGCTTTAAAGACGAAGTGGCTCTTCAGTTTTTTTTACATGGTAACGGTAAAAAATCATTCGCTTCGTTTAGTACACGAATTGGTGCTTGGTTATTATTACCGACACAATGGAAATATTTGAATGCAGCTTACGAAAGAGGAAAGCAATGTAAGGATATCACCAAGTTAAATTACAAAGCATTATTGTATGACGATGTATCGCACATAAAGGCTTCTTTGTTTAATTAAAAAAAAGTGTTCTCGTCATTGCGAACGGAGTGAAGCAATCTCAATCATTGCATGTGATCGCTTCGTAAAGGAGGTACTCGCGATGACGAATAATGAGAGTATTTAATCTGAAAAAAACATAAAATATAAACTCTGCGAAAATCTGCGTCATCTGCGGGAGAAAATAAAATTTAAAAAGAACAACCATGAAAATAAACGATTATTTATTGCTAACAGCCACAGGAGCTTATAGCTTTTTATTTTACCAGCAAAATGCAGGAATTAATTTCCTGATTTTTAATATTGTTTTACTAGCCATATTGGTTATTAAAAACAAGAAACTACTGTCGTATAACAAATGGATTTGGAGTGCGGTCTTGTGCTTGGTTAGTGCAGTGTGTGTATTTATGCATTCGAGTGCTTTGAGCATTATTGGAAATGTTTTAAGCCTGTTGTTATTATCGGCTGTGTCATTTAATATAGCCACCTCAAGTTTATTTTCATTTGTTTTTAGTTGTTATTCGGTGGTGTCAAGTGTCGTGTATATCATTATTGATTCTATCCTCAGATTTCAACCAAAAACCGACGGAGAAACAAGTAAGAAAGGTTACAAAACTTTAGCAACCCTTATCGTTTTAGTGCTGAGTATATTGTTTTTCTCCATGTATAAAAATTCTAATCCTTTATTTGCCGAAAATACCAAATGGATTAATTTGGATTTCATTAGTATTGGTTGGATTTTCTTTACCATCGCTGGTTTTATATTAATGTATGCATTCTTGTATCATCGAACCATTAAGCCAGTAGAAACTTGGGAAAACAATTTGCCATTGGCAAATTCCACTTTCGAACAAAATGATCAAACCATTAAGCAATTTGAAACAGAACGTTATGCGGGAATGTTATTGTTTATTTTACTAAATGTGATGTTGGCTATTTTGAATATTGGCGACATTCAAACCCTTTATTTTAATGGTGGTTTACCAAAAGGAGTGACACACTCGGATTTTGTGCATAGTGGAGTAGGAGTGATTATTTTATCGATTGTAATTGCTACCAGTTTAATCATGTTTTTATTCAGAAAAGAATTTTCTACAGTAAAAAATAATAAAATGTTATTGGCGTTTGTGTATTTGTGGATTTTCCAAAATGTGGTGATGCTATCTTCTACAGCTTTTAGGAATCAAATTTATATTCATGATTTTAATTTCACTTACAAACGTATAGGCGTTTACGTTTGGTTAGTGTTAGCTGTATTAGGCTTATTAATTATGTTTTGGAAAATTTATAAAAAACAATCTAATTGGTATTTAATTAGAACAAATGTAGCGGTTTGGTTTACGGTGTTAGTGTTTAGTGGATTGGTTAATTGGGATAAACTCATTACTAACTATAATATTCAAAACAAACCTTTAGCTCAAGTTGATTTTTATTATTTGTTTTCGTTATCGGATGCTAATATTCCTGAATTGATTGCTATTACTAAGAAGCCAGAGTTTATTTCGTTTAATGGTAAACTTAAAAATTATACGAGTAGTTTTTATAGAGAGCGATATTACTCAGAAAGCTATACACAATTATTAAATCAAAAAATAACACATTATTTATCCGATTATACGAATGATTGGCGAAGTTTTGATTTAAGAGATAAACAAATTGTAGAAAGTATTTATTAATCCATTTAAAATTATGACAGCTTTATTTTTAGAATCACAAGTAAACACAGACGGCGATTATTTAATCCTTCTTGCTCTTTTACAATTTATGGTTGGTTTTGTTCAATTATTAGGCGCTATTATCAGAACTATTGCGGCTTTGATAACTCGCCAACATTTAAAAAGAATGTTGATTTATTGGGGCATGGTGATTTTCTATTTCACAGTGCTTTATCTGTTTATCTATTTACGATGGAACGCTTTATTTTGGTTGCCTTTTGCTTGGATAATTGCCATTTGGTATGGAGTAAAAGTTGTTTTTGTTCACTATCAAACACCTTCAAATACAACTCAAGCACCAATTATTAATTCTTAATTTGTATAATAATGAAATTAACGTTCAAACAACTCGTGTATTCATTTACACTATTTAGTGTTACTCTTTTAACCTATCGTATTTTTAAAAGCGAAGGTTTAAGTTATATCTTTTTAGCGTGGAATTTATTTCTGGCTCTCATTCCTTGGTGGATTAGCAATTAACTTAAACAAAACAAATCGTTACAATTAAAACATGTTCCCTTAGTTGGAATTTGGTTGTTGTTTATTCCTAATTCGCCATATATACTAACCGACTTATTTCATTTAAGACCTCGTCCGCATTTACCATTGTGGTTTGATTTAGTCCTTGTATTATCATTTGCTTTAATAGGAATGATTGTGTTTTTGAAATCTTTAAAAGATATGTTGTCGATTTTAAAAGTTTATGTCAGTCCCATGTTATTTACCTTGGTAACGCCCGTTATATTTTGGCTAATCTCTTTTGGTTTATATTTAGGAAGATACCTTCGTTTTAATAGCTGGAATGTGGTTAATCATCCTTTTCAATTGATGCGTCAAAGTTTTGATATTTTGTTTGAAAAAGACACGATTGGTTTTACACTTATTTTTAGTGTTTTTATGTGGTTTTTATATTACATCACGATGTGCATGAATCAAAATGAAAAAGCGTCATGATTTTTTTGTAAATTTGGTATAAAACAAATCACATGTTAAAGTTTTTTATATTCAGTCTTTTTTTATTTTGGACTTTTTCATCCATTGGTCAAACAGCGCCTACAGTTGAATGTGCAACGGTTGCCAAATCCAGTTGGATAAATAAACTTCAATCTATTAGTAATAATCGTTCCACTGCTCAAAAAACGTCGCAGTTGGTTACGATTCCGGTCCAAATTCATTTAATAGTGAAAGCTAATGGAATTACTAATTTAACGGTTCAGCAAATTAGAAATGAATTAGTTTCAGTAAATCAGTTTTATAGCAACGCCAATATGGTATTTTATGAATGTTTGGCTCCCGAAATTATTTATGATGATTCGTTATACAATTATGAATATGATACCGAAGAAAGTATTT
>JBIICN010000092.1:0-7494 GCA_044238845.1 Bacteroidia bacterium | reverse complement strand
TTTTTTAATATTTAAACCAACTTTACGAACTAAAATCACTGAAGAATCATTATCTAGTAATGGCTTATTTTCTTGCAAAAAAACATTGTCGTTAGATTAGCTTAAATCCAACAATTCATTTTCTGGCACCAATTTTAAAATATGTCTATTAGTTATTACCATCTTTTGACAAGACAAAAAATGATACTTAATAAAATTACTACTTTTTAAACTTCCCTTTCAAGGCTGCCAAAGCCGACATCATATCATTAGGATCGTAACTTGCCACTTCTTCTTTTTTAGGAATAGGCTTTTTATTTACGGTAACTCCCTCGCCTTTCATAGACAAAGCAATGCGTTTACGTTTCACATCGCACTCTGTTACATTTACCCACACTTGCTGTCCAACTTTTACAACTAAATTAGGGTCATCCACAAAAGTATCGCTTAACTGAGAAATATGAACTAAGCCATCTTGATGAACACCCACATCTACAAAAGCTCCAAAGTTTGTTACGTTAGTTACAATTCCTGGCAAACGCATTCCTTCTCTTAAATCTTCAATGCTATGTACATGTTCATCAAAACTAAATACTTCAAATGATTTACGAGGGTCGCGTCCTGGTTTTTCTAACTCACTCATAATATCTTTTAAGGTTGGTAAACCAATTGCATCCGTAACGTAAGACATTAAATTAATTTTCTTACGTAATTCTTTATCTTTAATTAAATCATCAATGCTGCAATTTAAATCGCTGGCCATTTTTTCTACAATGTGATAAGCCTCGGGATGCACGGCACTTTTATCTAAAGGATGAATACCATCTCTGATTCGCAAGAAACCTGAACATTGTTCAAATACTTTATCTCCCATTCGATTAACTTTTAATAACTCCTTACGTGATTTAAAAGCACCATGTTCGTTACGATAATCTACTATATTTTTCGCTAAACCTTCGCCAATACCAGATACATAAGATAGTAATTGTTTAGAAGCCGTATTTAATTCAACCCCTACTCCATTTACACAACTCATGACCACATCATCCAATTTATTTTTCAAAGCGGTTTGGTCCACATCATGTTGATATTGTCCAACACCAATCGATTTTGGATCTAACTTTACTAACTCTGCTAATGGATCAGCTAAACGACGACCAATAGAAACCGCACCACGCACTGTTAAATCATATTCAGGAAACTCTTCACGTGCCACATCAGACGCCGAGTAAATAGAAGCGCCTGCCTCACTTACCATAATCACAGGAATTGTTTTTGGTAATACTTCAATGCTTCTAATAAATTGTTCGGTTTCACGAGAAGCCGTTCCGTTACCAATGGCAATGGCTTCTAATTCATGCTTAGCGCATAATGCCATAACTACATGCTGAGAATCCATCACACGACGCTGAGGCTCATGTGGATAAATGACTGTTTCTTCTAATAATTTTCCTTGTGCATCTAATGCTACAACCTTACATCCTGTTCTAAATCCTGGATCGATGGCTAACATTGATTTTTGTCCTAATGGCGAGGCTAATAACAATTCACGTAAGTTATCAGCAAATACTTGTATCGCTTTTTCATCGGCTGTTTGCTTTGTCATTAAGCGCATTTCTGCCTCAATACTTGGCTGCAACAAACGTTTATAACCATCTTCAATAGCTAAAGCTATTTGCTCGGCACATTCGTTACGTGACGTAATAAATTGTTTTTTTAATTGTTCGTGTGCTACTTCATCATCAATGATGATATCTAAAATTAAAAAGTCTTCTTTCTCACCACGGCGCATGGCTAACATACGGTGGCTTGGGCAAGACATTAATGGTTCTTCCCACTCAAAATAATCTTCAAATTTTTGTCCTTCTTCTTCTTTACCTCTAATAACTTTTGTTTTAATAATAGCCGATTTTTTGAAGAGATTTCTCATACCTTCACGAGCAACAGCATCTTCACTTACAATTTCAGAAATAATATCTCTTGCCCCTGCTAATGCGTCATCTGGATGTTCTACTCCTAATTCCTTATTCACAAATTTTAAAGCTTCTGGAAATAATTCTTTGGTTTGTTGAGCTAATATTAATTGAGCTAAAGGTTCTAAACCTTTTTCGCGAGCAGCAGTAGCTTTGGTACGACGTTTTGGTTTGTATGGTAAATATAAATCTTCTAAAGTCGATAATGTTTCGGCAGCTGTAATTTTATCAGATAACTCCTGTGTTAATTTACCCTGTCCTTCAATAGATTTTAAAATGCTTTCGCGACGTTGTTCCAACTGGCGAAGTCGTTCAATTTCGTTTTTAATAGTGATTACTTGAACTTCATCCAAACTACCAGTTACTTCTTTTCGGTAACGAGAAATAAACGGCACAGTGGCACCTTCGTCTAATAATTCAACAGTGGATTTTACTTGTTTGGCATCGATTTTTAGTTCGGCTGCAATTTTAAAAAATAAAGAAGCGTCAGTCATTTTATAGTGTTTTTTTTTAAGTCCTTTAAACAAATATAAACCTATAAAACCTTTGATTTCATTGGATTTATTAACAGTTCGTAAATTTAATGAGCTTATAAAACGCTCACAATTAAAGACTTATAATATCAAATGTTGAAAAAATAATTAAGGATACTTTAACCTTGAAAACGGTTAAATTTATTACCCCTTCTCAAATACCTCTACTTCTGCCAAAGGACTAAATAAATACAATGAACCTGTGCTGATTTCTTTACAACGATAACGCTTGCGTAATTTCTCTCCTTTTTCAAAAACACGAGAACCATTATATAAAAAATGTGTACGATATGGCAAATGCTCTAATAAAATGAGATGCCCGTTGGTGTCATGTGTATCGTATAATTTTAAAGTACGCATTAAAGTAGCATCACTACAACTAGCTGCTGCAGGGTTTTGCAAATACTTTCGCAAGGCATACAATACATCCAAAGGCAAATTATCAGTACTTAAAAATGGCGTCATCAATACTCTAAACGAATGCTTCCATTCTGCCCCATGGGGCGCAACGGTATTACGATGTTTATTAAACGTATGTAAATGAGCAATTTCATGAACCAATGTAATAAAGAAAGAATATTGATTTAAATTATGGTTAATAGTAATAGTATGATTTAAGCCGTCTCTTGGCGATGTATAATCACCCAATTTAGTACTCCGCTCTTTAGTGATTTTTAATTTGAAATCAAATTCAATAATCCAAATAGCAATTTGAGGCACAGCAAACTCTGGAATATATTTCTTTAATATTTCCGAATTACGCTGTATTTGTTGCTCTCTGAGAGACATGCACGATTTAAGATGTAGGGTTTAAGAAGTATGAGATATTAAATAAATAAAATCTCAATTCTAAAATCACAGATCATTTAAGGTTTGTATTTTGATTTAGATAAAATTTTCTGTGCGTCTTTTTCATTCATTAACTCTTCAAGCGTAACATCATTGTTATGTTCCATATAAGACTTTACAATTTGGCGACCCAACCACATAGCTACTCTTGGAGGACATTCTTTGCTAATTGCTCTTGTAAATGGTCCGTCGCTAGTAAATTCTGACACTAACTTCATATCATTATCGTACAATTTATTATCCTTAGCAAAAAATCCCCATACATTTTTTTCGTATTTACCTAAATAATCCATTTGTGCAGTTGTATACCCCATTTTTATTGAATCTTGAACGTTTGGCAGCAAAGCATCACACACATAAAATATCTTACCATAAAATATCATATGGTTTAACAAATTATTTATAGGATCTGCATTATCAAATTCTGTAATAATCCATCCGCGAACGGCATCTGACAATACATGTTCTTTATTCATGGTGCGAGTCCTAAACTTAGGTAATTGCATCATATTATAAAATTCATTATTGGTTCCTAAATACATATCCAATCCAATTCCCAAAGTAGAATCTACATACACCACATTGTATTGAAAACCACTTGTAAACGTCACGTATTGACTAGGTGTTTTTCGTTTAGGAAAAAATAATTTAAAGCGTTTAACAGCTTCCGTTAAATCATCTCCTAACAATTCCACATCATTATCTGTATAAACTTTAGTTAAATCACCAAAGGCTTTTTTTATGTCTTGATTATTAATAAAGCGTAAAAGTGTTTGAGAATACAACGAATCTACTTGCCCACCATTATTAACAATGGAAGACACGTACCTCGAATAAAAGGTTGAATATTTTTTTTGATAGTCCACCATTTTTTGCTGGCTATTTTCGGTCGTTAATTCAAAAACATCTTTATCCAACCGTTTAAACACAATAGGCTCTAATTCAACCTTACTTGTATCAATATCTAATTGACTATGCCTACAACTTGTTAAAAAGTTAACAAATAAAACAACCACAATACCTTTAAAAAGAATTTTCATGCCAAAAATTATATTAATTTTACCATGTTAAATTATACAAAAAACAAAATACATGAAAAAGATTTTACTTATAGTTTCAAGCACATTAATGTTAGCTAATTCATTTTTAGCACAAGAAACCGACGATGATAAAAAATTTCATTTAGGATTAAAAGTAATTGCACAACCTTCATGGTTCAAGTCAAACGATAATAATGCATCCAAGCTAGGGGCTGGTTTTGGCTATGGATTTGGCCTAGTTACAGAATTTAGATTAAATAAAACGGCCTATTTTGTAACTGGGATTGGAGGCGATTTTGAAAAAGGTAGCATTAAATATAAATATGACCCTGCTACATTAAGCGGTAATGTAGGTTATTCTGTAGGCTATGCTTTGGACGGAGCTGGTGATTTGAAGACTGTTAAAAATAACACTAATGAATTAACGTATATATCCAATGGAGATGTTAAATATAATGGAATTATAGAAAGAAAAATAAAAACAACTCACATAACAGTCCCTATTTTATTAAAAATGATGACAAAAGAAATTAGTGGTTTTAAATATTTTGGAATGTTTGGTGGTGAAATTGGCATAAGAATTAAAGCAAGAGCGGAAGATAAATACACATCTAGTACATTTAACAGTAATGGTGTATTAGTAAATTCATTAGCAGGAGGAACTAATCCCAACATCAATATTAATAAAGATGCAGCGATTATTCCAATTAGAGTTGGTATGAACGTTGGAATAGGAACCCAATATCGTTTTTCGGGTTCAACCTCTTTATTTTTAAGTGTTAACTATTTTCATTCATTTACTAATTTAATGAGAAGAGAATCAAAATATATGACATACAATATTAACAGAGACAATAATGGTGATTTAATCTATTATAATGTTAAACAATCACTTGTAATGAATGCTGTTAGAATTAATATTGGAATTTTATTTTAACAGGTAATTAATTAATTATAATCCCATTCGTATGCTAGCGGATGGGATTTTTTATATATTATTTTCATAATTTATGAAACATCAAGAAATCATTAATCATATAGTCAACTGGCTAAATAATTATTCTGAAACATCAAAAACAGAAGGCTTTGTTGTTGGAATTTCTGGCGGTATTGATTCTGCTTTAACATCCACCTTATGTGCTTTAACGAGCAAAAAAGTAATTTGCTTAAACATGCCAATCAGACAGCATCAAACAGAATATGATAGAGGAAATGAGCATATTGAATGGCTAAAGAAAAATTATCCAAATGTTTCAAATGCAGAAGTAAACTTAACTTCTATTTTTGAAGAAATGGAAAACTCTTACGATAAAGAAGTGCAAGATTTTTTAACGATGGCTAACACAAGAGCTCGTTTACGTATGACAACTTTATACGCATATGCTGGTCATCATAAATTATTAGTAGCTGGCACCGGTAATAAAGTAGAAGATTTTGGAATTGGATTTTATACAAAATATGGCGATGGTGGTGTTGATGTTAGCCCTATTGCCGATTTAATGAAATCACAGGTATATGCTTTGGCGGCTAGTGTTGGCGTAACATCATCAATTTTAAATGCTCGACCAACCGATGGATTATTTGCAGATGGAAGAACAGACGAAGATCAAATTGGTGCAACTTATGATGAATTAGAATGGGCCATGCTTTATATTGAAAATAAAGAAAACTACGAATTAAATGAACGACAAAAAGTAGCGATGAATATTTATCAAAGTAGAAACAAAGCTAACAAACATAAAATGGATCCAATACCAGTTTGTTTAATTCCAAAAGACTTTTTAAAATAATCCTAATGGAAAAAAAATTATGTTTAGAGTGTGGAGAATCGTTTAACGGTCGAATTGATAAGAAGTTTTGTGGCGACCTGTGTAGGAATTCTCACAACAATAAATTAAATAGTGATAGTACAAATTACGTGCGCAACATCACTAATATTTTAAGAAAAAATAGACGAATTATGACTGAACTTTTGACAGGTGAAACTGCAAAAGTATCGCAGCAAAAATTAATTGACAAAGGATTTAATTTTAATTACCATACAAACATTACTACAACCAAAGAAGGTAAAAATTATATTTTTTGTTATGAGTTTGGTTATTTAGCAATAGAAAGTAATTATTATTTATTAGTAAAGAGAAAAGTTGAATAATAGAACGCTGATGACACAGATTCAGTAAGATTAAAAATGATAAACAAATCAACGGATTAAAAAAATCTTATTTAATCATAAGCAATCAGTATTATCTGCGTTCCATAAAAAACAAAAACTAATCCTCAATAATAATAGATACCTTATCTACTGGGCCGTTCATTGGAGGTAGTAATTTAGTAATCTTTACTTTAGTTTCAATCAATTTAGGAAAAGCATGAATAATTCTGTCGTAAATTCGTTTACCGACTGTTTCAATTAATTTGGCAGGAATAGCCATTTCTGCTTTACAAATTTCAAAAACAGTACAATAATCAATCGTTAAATTTAAATCGTCTTTAACAGCTGCTTCATGAAAATCATATACCATGTAAACATCTACAATGTACTCTCCACCAACCTTTGTTTCTTCAGGTAAACAACCATGATAAGCATATAATCGGATCCCTTCTACGTTAATTTGATTTTTCATTTTATTATGTTTTAACCGCAAAGACGCAAAGTATTTTCGCAAAGAGCGCCAAGGTGTATATTATTTATTAAATTGTAATTTCTCCTCGTAAGTTTGTTTCCAATAATTGTTTTGCTTTTGTTATATTAAGTTTTTTACCTAGCACATACATTAATTTAGCAATGGCACTTTCAAAAGTAATATCATATCCACTTACAACACCAATCTTTTTAAGAGTACTACTTGTTTCATACATCCCTTGAATGACTTTACCTTCGGCACATTGAGTAACATTGTAAATGATGACGCCCTTATCAATTGCTTTTTTCAAAGCCGATAAAAACCATTCTTCGGTACTAGCGTTACCAGCTCCAAATGTTTCAATTATCACTGCCTTTATTCCTGGAGTATTTAAAATAGATAAAGTAATTTTTTGACTTAAGCCAGGGAATAGTTTTAAAACAACAATATCATTATCTAATTGTGTGTGAACTGCTAAGTTTTTTTTAGATGGCTT